>JAUSAB010000061.1 GCA_030653035.1 Desulfocapsaceae bacterium
TGACCTGTCTCAGACAGCCTCTTCCAGCGCCTGCGCCTTTTCCATGAAACGTTCGGCAATATTCTTGTGCTTATACTTGGCATGGATGGAGGCAATCGTTCGATATCCATCGGCAGCCTTGGCTATATCACCCGCTTCAAGATAAACACCAGCCAGTCGCTCTAAGGTATCAACAGCCCCTTGCGGATTATTGTTCAGATTATACGATTCCAGCATATCTAAACAGATCTTAACGGCCTCTGGATACTGTTTCAACCCCTGACGCACCGAGACCAGCTTTTGTGATAGGGCAATCAAACTCATCGGATCATCCTGTTTCTCACAGATATCCCAAGCCCGCTGATAATGTTTCAGCGCCATTTCGTAGTCTTGACGCTCAAGGCAGACATGACCAAGCTGGTTGGCGGCATTGGCAATTCCGTTCTGGTCATTTTTTTCTTCAAAGGCCAGAAGGGCATTATGGAAGGCAAGGGCAGCCTGGGCCAGCTCCTTCTTCTCTAAAGAATCCTTTCCTTCTTCATATTGCGCCTGGGCGGGATCAGAGGACTTCTTCTTCTGATCCATCGGGGCGATATTCTGTAGGGGTTGCAGAGTGGTTTTGGTCATTTCTGGACTTCTCCTCCTTGAATCCTGGCCACAGCCTCCTGGGCCAGAGCTGAGACGGTATATTGAGTACATTTTGCATCTTCCCAGATCGACAACTCAGCCATATCTTGAGTGAGCGCCATAAGCTGGGTTGCGACCTCCGTTGCATTAATACGGCCCAACAGACGGGCAACCTGACCGCGCATGGCTGGATCAGGGTGATCTATAAAATGAAACAGATTGTAAAAAGGGGTGGCACGGATCAGATCTGGCCGCACCCGAGCAATCTTGTTGAGCGCCCAGACAACCTGAATCTGCGTCGAGCTATCCCCCATATAGTTCAAGAGATGCCGGGTAAAGGCGCCAAAGATATCAGGCCGCCCGGAAATAATCTCTCCCAGAGTCTCCACCATGCCCCAGGGGGTGGCAGCGGAATCGGAACAGGCCTCAAAAAGCCGGTGCAGCATCTCAGCCACCTGCCCGGGTTCCCTGCTGGCAACCCGGGATGTGACCTGACCAATAATCCCGGCGATCCGCCATCGTTTCCCCTCGTCCGGCTCATACAACAACCGTTGCAATAGGCGTAGGGTCTTCTTGTCATCAAAACAGAGGGCAACAAGGGCATCGATATCACCAAGATCAGTGTATCGAGTTACATCCTGTTTGGTAGCCTTGACTTTTTTTCGTTTTGGATCCCGAACAGGCTCCATAACAAGGGCAATCTGTTCTGACGCGGCATTGAGTTGACTGGCCTGGGCAGACTTTTTCTCTTTGACCCGCTTGGAAATCTCAGTGATTGCCGTATGCAGACGCACAAAATAGAGGACACCCCGCACAGGACGACCATCGATATTCTTGGTATTGATAACCTGATGGGTCACCTCATCATAATCTTCCACCCGGCCAGTCAGATAATCATCTTCAGGCAACAGATCCCAGGCCAAATCCCAGTTATTGTCACAGGCCAGAACCAAAGTCTCGACAATGGCCGACCCGATATTATGGCCAGTGGGATCACAGCTATAAACCGCTCCACATTCGCAACGCCCCACCTTGAACTCATGCATCTTCCGCTCTATGCCATCCGTTGCCCGCCCAACCTTCTGGCCACAAAAGGGACACCACGGTGGTGTTGTTATTCGTTGCTTACTCATAAGATATCAATTGATTACAAATCGTATTTCTTGATTTATGCCAACTCTTGATTGAGCCGATTTACAAAGTTAGGATCCACAGAATAGCCAAGCTCTCTGGCCTTCTCCATATGCTCCTTGGACGACTTGAAATCTCCACTGAAGAAAAGGGCCACCGCCAGATTATTCTGGGCCAGAGGGGAATCAGGATCAATTTCCACACCCTTGCGTGCCGCCTTGAGGGCCCGTGCATCTTCGCCCTTCATGGTCAACACCGAGGTCAAATTCATCCATACCGTAGCCAGTTTGGGATCATATTGAATGGCCTTATCGTAAGCCGCTATCGCCTTGTCAAGCTCGTTGCGCTGCTGCCAGATCAACCCCATATTGGCATGGGCCTGAGCAGTCTCAGGCATAACCCTGATCGCCTCTTCATTCAGTTCCTGAGCCTTGGCCAGATCCCCTTTACCAAAGTAGATGGCCCCCAGATTGATCATGCTCTCACCACTCATAGGATCTATTTCAATGGCCCGCTCAAGCATTTTTATAGCGTCATCCACACGACCGGCCTTCAGATAAACGAGCCCAAGATGATGATGTGCCATTACATTATTAGGACTCTGCTGACATTTCTTTTCAAACTCTTCAATAATCTTTGGTAAATTTTCCTGCAACTGTTCTGACATAACAACCACCGTCTCTAATTTATCTTTACCTTCATTTACCAGGGAAGCCCTTATGAAAAAAATTGCAAAAAACGGATTTTCCCCAAATCACTAAACCGCCTATACTATAGACACCTTCAACACACTTGCAAGAAGAAAATCCATGCAACAGCTCCTGGCATGAATCAGCTATTAAACTTCTCCTCACAGGAGAGCATCAATTCGTTCTGCTGTGCTGCAAGCACCAGCCTTGCCAAAACCACATCACGGCCGATCTGGGCAGCAAGCTCTTGAACGCCTGCAAACTTCTGTTCTCCACGCAAGAATTGTAACAGATTCACCTTTATGGGCTTGCCGTAAATATCTTGATTAAAATCAAATATATGGGTCTCAGCAACCAGCTTTTCTTCCCCAAAGGTAGGGTTATACCCAATATTTAAGACCCCTCCATAACATTTGCCGTCACAGATCACCTGACTCACATAAACACCGATCTTGGGAATCAGGTCTTCCACATCCAGATGCAGATTAGCCGTAGGAAAACCTATCTCTTTACCGCCACGCTGTTTTCCAACCTGGACCTCACCACGGATCTGATAAAAACGGCCAAGCAGTCTTCTCGCATCCGCCATCCGTCCTTCCGCTATCAATTCTCGCACCTTCGTTGAACTGACTACCATCCCGTTTTCATAATGAGCATCAACAACAGTCACGGGGAACCCTTTTTCCTCCCCCTGTTTTTGCAAAAAAGGGATATCACCTGTCCTGCCCTTGCCAAAGGCATAATCATAACCGACCACCAGTTCTTTGACCCCTATACGTCTCACAAGGATCTCATCAACAAAATGAACAGCAGATGTAGCAGCAAACTGCACGGTAAAAGGAACAATCACCAGGACATCAATTCCGGCATGACCAATCAGCTCTATTTTCTGGGCACAAGTAGAAATAAGCTTGATCCCTTCTGGTCGAAGCACCTGCAGAGGATGGGGATCAAAAGTAATGGCAACACTGGTGCCATGATGGCGATAAGCCCTTTGCACCACCTCCGCAAACAACAACTGATGACCAAGATGCACCCCATCAAAGTTCCCGATAGTGACACAGGCATGGGGGAACGTGTTCTCAATAGCCTCAAGTTCTCTAAAAATTTCCATTACAACCTACATCGTTCGCTTTTTTTGAACTCATCACCAAGAAAGTCTTGACAAAAAACGTCCTGACAAGCATATTGTTCCTCGTTGTGCCGTAGTGGCGGAATGGTAGACGCGCTAGGTTCAGGTCCTAGTGGGGGTTTCCTCGTGGAAGTTCGAGTCTTCTCTACGGTACCAAATTGATTAAAGGGTTCCAATCTCTCAAGGTTGGAACCCTTTTTTATGGTCTGCCACTCTTGCCTCTCTCGTTCTGCCTGCAAACATCTCTACACAACCAGCCTTTGCCGTATAGCACGAAACATCATTTCCCGCAATCCCGATAAACTCGACCTCCCTACCAAGATCCCTTTTCTTGTACCATCGCTGACAAAACAGCCACAAAAATGATCCACTCTTTGCCAAAAGAGTATTCAATGGCTAAAGTGCTGGCAAGGCCATCCTTTGCCTATTGTTTCTTTTATTCTATCTGGATCATCGCTCAAACATAACGATAACATTAAAATACCGCAACCAGCATAAGGAATCGTAACGAAATGATCAGAAGCATAATGGTTATTTGGTAACAGCTCCTTAAAAGATATGACACACCAACATCAAACAATCCCAGATCATCTTCTGCTCACCACAGACATGGAAGAGACAGCCGCCACTTGGGACCTGGTACTGTCTGCTGTTCGGATTCCACACCACATTCACTACGACCACAACAACTGGCAACTTTTAGTGCCAGCCGACAAAGAACTGCGGGCAACCCATGAGATAGAGAGCTATTTTGCCGAAAATCAAGACTGGCCTCCACTCCCTCCAGCACCAGACCACGATTTCACTCCACTGATGCAACCACCAACTCTTCTCCTGATGGGTAGCCTGATCCTCTTTTTTTCCGTAACCGGACCCTGGGCAACACACTCCCTCTGGTTTCTGCAAGGGGCAGGAAACGGAGAGCGCATTCTCCACAAGGGAGAATGGTGGCGCCTGTTGACTGCCCTTACCCTGCATGCCGACACACTCCACCTGCTAAGCAACTGTCTCATCGGCGGGTGGCTCGTTCATTTTTTCTGCCGGATTGCCGGTACTGGGCTTGGACTCTTCTCCATCCTTCTCACTGCCGCCTGCGGCAACCTGATCAATATCCTTGTACATGGCCCTGACCATCAGTTTGTCGGTTTTTCCACGGCAGTATTTGCTGTCATTGGCATGCTGGCCACACTCTCCCACCTGGGCCGAAAAAGAATCACCGGCTCTCACTTTCTCATGCCACTTATGGCGGGATCAGCGCTTCTAGCCATATTGGGCAGCTCCGGTGAACGAACAGACTTGGGCGCCCACCTTTTCGGACTGCTCTGTGGACTGATTTTCGGACAGATCCTGGGACGCGAACCGCTCCATAGCCTGCGCCATTCTCTTGTGCTCCAAAGTGTCTTCTTTCTCCTCTTTCTATCCCTGCTTATAGGCAGTTGGCTGCTGGCACTCCACCCCTAATCCTCCGACTGAGAGCCCTTGACAAGAAGGAGTGTCCTTCTATCTCTCACAGAAAGAATCATTTTTACTTGCAATCCTTCCAAGAACGTTTAGTTTATACAATCATTTTTCAGACTCCCCATAAATAGCACGCAATCCTTCCACTATACAGCGAACGCAGGAGAACAACTTTATGTCCAACCAGGATCAACAGCCTCCATGGGGCCAGAAGAAAAAGCCCCAGACCCCTGAAGAATGGATTGCCCTCTTCATCAAAAAGCTGCAAGACACCTTTTCGGACTCAAAAAAACCAAACATAGGCGGTTCTGGACTTGGCCATCCATCCCGGCCAGGGAATCCCATGGCCGGGGGCGGCAAACTTCTGACCTTCATCTTTGCCATCTTGATCCTTCAAGCTATCTACGCCTCTTTTTACAAGCTCTCTCCAGGCGAAGTAGGGGTTGTGCTCCGCCTGGGGCAATACTCCCAGACCACTCAATCAGGACTGCACTTTAAACTTCCCTTGATCGACACCCTGTACAAGGTAGACGTGGAAGAGATTCGAAAAGAAGAGTTTGGTTTTCGCAGCAGCTCCCCAGGACAGCAAAGCTCCTTTGATCGAAGCGGTTTTGAGACGGAATCCCTGATGCTCACCGCTGACACCAATGTGATCAATGTCGCCTGGATCGTCCAGTACCGGGTCAACGACCCCCTTAATTTTCTTTTCAAAGTCAAAGATGTGCGCCAGGCGGTGCGCGACATCTCAGAGAGTATTACCAGAAGGGTGGTCGGCAATATGGACTTTGATTACGTCCTCGGCAACCGCGACCTCTTGGCCGCCGATGCCAAAAAAGAACTACAGGCGCAACTGGATAAGCTGGAGGCGGGAATCTCCGTCGGCACCGTCCAATTTCAAGACATCAACCCGCCAGAACCTGTCAAACCGGCATTCAACGAGGTCAACGAGGCGGACCAGGATATGAAACGGCTGGTCAATGAGGCGGAAGAGACCTACAACAAGGTCATTCCCAAGGCCCGTGGCGATGCCAAAAAAACGATTGAAGAGGCCCATGGCTACGCCGTGGCCAGAGTCAATGAGGCTCAGGGCGAAACAGGACGTTTCCTGGCTATCCTCAAGGAATACAAAAATGCCCCGGAGGTCACCCGCAGACGTATGTATCTGGAGACCATGCAGGAAATCATGCCTGGAGTAGCTGCTACCTATGTTATCGATGAAGATCAGAAATCACCGTTACCCCTGCTCAACCTCTCCGCCACTCAAGGCCCTATAAGCTCCAAATCGATCCAACAAGGAAACTAACATGAAACAAATAGCTCAATTTTTGCTGGCAGGGCTTGTCCTTCTGGGTATTGTGGTCATCTATGATGGTTTCTTTATCCTGGAAGAGGGAAGCCAGGCCGTCATCACCCAGTTCGGCGCTCCGGTCGGCACTCCCAAGACCACGGCAGGTTTGCACCTGAAAGTCCCCTTTATCCAGCATGTCAACCTCTTTGACAAAAAGATTCAGATCTGGGATGGCGACCCAAACCAGATCCCAACCAGAGACAAAACCTATGTCTATCTTGATGTCACAGCCCGCTGGCGGATCATTGATGCCCTGAAATATATGCAAGCAGTCAAGACCGAATCTCGGGCCCAGTCTATGCTCGACGACATTATTGACGGTACGGTCCGGGACACGGTGAACAAGAATGATCTTATTGAAATTATTCGTAGTTCTGACTGGTCCGAAGAAACCATGACTGACACCAGTAAAAGTTCAGGGGACGCACCCAAACGTGGCCGCGACGTTATCACCAACTATATTATTGAAACAGCAGCCAAAGCAACCCCGCAATATGGTATCGAACTGATTGATGTCATGTTTAAGCGAGTGAACTATATTGAGTCAGTGCGCGTTAAGGTTTACGACCGCATGATTTCAGAACGAAAACGTATAGCCGCGGAAAAACGTTCCACCGGTGAAGGCCAAAAAGCCGAAATTCTCGGCACAGTTGACCGTGAGTTAAAGGTAATCACCTCCACAGCTGAGCGTGATTCCATCGGCATAAAAGGCAAGGCTGATGCCGAGGCAACAAAGATATTTGGTGAAGCCTATAGCCAGGATCCAGAATTTTACGCCTTTACCAAAACCCTGGAAAGCTATCAGGAGATCATCGGCACCAAGACCTCTTTTGTCCTCTCGACCAACTCAGATATTTTTCAATATCTGAAAAGTATCAATGGCAAGAAGTAGCTCCTCGCTTCCTAAATCACACCATCCTATTCATCCATAGCTGACGGATAGGATGGGTATTGCTCCTCGCTATAAGGGATACGCCCCTTCTCTTCCAAAATCCTCTCCAGTTCTTCCAGATCTTCTTCATCCTCCAACACATCAACCCCTAATTGCTCAAAACGGCAGCCACAACGACTGAGCTGGCCATCACACCAGGGACAGATCTCCACCGGACAGCCCAGAAGATGATATTCTCCCACTGCCGCCATGCAGGCTGGACAGAACCTTGAACCTGACGCACTCACAGGTTTATACTCTTCACAACTGATGAATGTCGGATATTTTTCAAAAAAGTCCTGAGCATCAAGGTAACCAAAAAGAGTAAATATCTCTGGCTCAGAGAACTCCTGCCCATTTTCACCAAGTAACAACGCCTTCTGCTCAGTGGCCAGATACAGATAAGCATGTCTTGTCGTACTGAGACCCAGCAAAAAAATATCATCTTTTTTATTGATAAAAACGATCCTGCCAATGGCTTCTTCATGGATCTCTGGAAGAGAAGTATAAAAACTCTTCATCAATTGCAAGGCAATGGCATCGTTTTTATAACGTTGCAACAACGCAATGGCGCCATGCTGCTCATGCCCCTGCACCCCATACTGGATGAACAACTCAATCTCCTTAACAACCTCTTCTGTTTTCTCAGAAAGCTGCATCACCACCCCTCACGTCGCCCAAAGATGCGCTTATTTCTTTGATCCAATATGCTGTCTCAGCAGCAATATCAGGAGCTTTGCTGATGGCAGTCACCACCGCTATCCGCCTGACACCAGCAGAACACAACTCACTGATATTACAAGACTTAATCCCACCCATCACCGTAAAAGGGAGAGGACATACTTTCGTAAATTGGCCCACGGCCTGCGGACCGATGAACTCACGCAACCCCTGTTTTGTGTCCGTAGGATATAAAGGCCCCACGTTAAAATAGGAAACAGGGCACGTCCCTGTTGCAACCTCTTCCCCTAGCTTTTCAGCCTGTTCCAATGTGTTACAAGACAGGCCAATCAAAAGATCAGGGGCCAGCCTCCTGATTTCCTCTGGCGGCAGATCATTCTGTCCCACATGTATTCCATCGGCATCAACAAGAAGCGCAATATCCAATCTATCATTCACGAGAAACAAGGCGCCGGCCTCTCGTGTTTTTTTTCGAAAATAACGGGCTTTAACCAAAAGTTCATGGTCTGAGCTCACTTTATCCCTTAACTGCACTATCCTGGCGCCACCAGCCAAAACCCCGTCCAACCACTCCCGATCTGTTCTTCCATCGGCCAGCTTCTCACAACTCACTGGATAGACCGTCACCTCTTGCACAAATTGCCGCAACCTTCGACTATAGAGACTATGATTCATGCCCTCTCTCACCATTTCCTTCACACCTCAGCATTTCTGACTATACTATATTTTTTCTTGTACCCCGCAAAAAAGGCTTGAACGTCTGACTTTGCATCAAGACAAAAACGACAAACGTAAAGACAGTTTACTTCCTTCAGCAATAAATCGCATTATTTTGTAGCATTAAAAAAAAGAACAGGGTATTATGTTAGAAATATATAAAATAATTCTAAGCACATTCTTTTCTCGTCACCTCGCCGCTGTGTTTCCTGCATCGTTCAATGTCGTTAAAGTTTTTGCTGATCACTTACCAGAAAGAAAATCCTTTATTAGCATGACAATCTTTCTGTAGCATTACTGAGCCCCTATACGGCAAAGAGTACAATTATCGCCTCCTCATTTGCAGTAACACAAAGACAGAATAGAAACAGGAACAAAGGCACCGGCACATTGAAATTGTTTGCTGACTACTATTCGATCAATCTCACAACCCCATTGACGACTAACAATACATTCCGATCAGAATCAAATTCTTCCACACCCCGCTGGCATATTTCCCCCAAAACCAGAGCGTGCTTTTCGGGTCTATACAAAGAACAATTCATGCTTCATCTACATCCAGGCACTTTAAAACCAGGACAAGAGAAGCAACACAAGCAGTACCAAATCACAAGGAGTTTTAATGAGTTTTACAGTTTTTAATTTTCACCCGCACATCGTCACCGCCATTCAGAAAAGTGGCTACACTGTACCCACACCCATTCAACTGCAGGCGATACCACCTGTTCTCGAAGGTCGCGATCTTCTTGGCTTGGCCCAAACCGGAACCGGAAAAACGGCCGCATTCGTGCTTCCCACCCTGCAACGTCTTCTTGATGGTCCCAGAAAAAGTGTCAGGGCCCTGATCGTGGCCCCCACCCGGGAGCTGGCTGAACAGATTCACAGTTACATTGAAAAAATGGCCCATCTCACCAATCTACGCAGTGCCGTCATTTATGGTGGCGTCAGCAAGCTGACACAGGCCAAGAAAATTCGTGCAGGAGTAGAAATTATTGTTGCCTGCCCAGGACGTCTGCTTGATCACGTCAACGACCGGGCAATCAACCTCGCCAATATTGAGATACTCATTCTTGACGAAGCCGATCATATGTTTGACAAAGGATTTTTACCAGACATTCGCCGGATATTGAAACATATCCCCAAAAAGCGCCAGTCACTTGTTTTTTCGGCAACAATGCCCAAAGAGATCCGTCACCTCGCCGAGGATATCCTCAATAATCCTGCTACAGTACAGATAAATCATACCCAGGCGGCTGCATCCATCAGCCATGCATTGATTCCGGTTGCCCAAAATCGCAAGACTGAATTGTTGAAGAATCTCCTCGAACAAAAGGGGATGACAACGACCTTGGTCTTTACCAAAACAAAATACAAGGCCAAGAATGTTGCCCAGCAACTGGAAAACTCCGGTTACCGTGCGACTTCCCTGCAAGGCAATTTATCACAGAGCAAAAGACAACAAGCCCTGGATGGCTTCAAGAGCGGTACATTCAATATCCTGGTGGCAACCGATATCGCCGCCCGAGGTATTGATGTCTCCGGAATCTCGCATGTCATCAATTATGATGTTCCCGATACTCCCGAGGCCTATACCCATCGCACTGGTCGTACCGGTCGTGCAGCATGCACTGGTGAGGCGTTCACCTTTATGACTGCTGATGATGACAAGATGATTAAGCTGATTGAACAAACTCTTGGCAAGAAAATCCTCCGTGAGACCGTGTCCGGTTTTAATTTTGACGCCCAGGATAAGAATGCCGCAGCAAAAGACGTGGGCGCAAGGACATGGAATAAGAAAAAAACAACCTCAACAACGAGCACCCCTAAGCATAAACGTGCCAAAGCAGTTGATTTTGGTGTCTCCACATTTTCAAAACGATAAGAATTAAAAAAAGAATGACCCAAGAATTACTTGAGGCAAGCCGCCAACCTGTTTATCAATAGGTTGGCGTTATTAAAAAAAAGTTTCCAGATGGAAGCAAGTACAAAGGAGTAGTAAAAATGGCAGAAGGTACAGTAAAATGGTTTAATGATTCTAAAGGTTTTGGCTTTATTGAGCAGGATGGTGGAAAGGATGTTTTCGTTCACCACTCTGCAATTCAGGGAGCCGGCTTCAAATCTCTTGATGAGGGCGCACGAGTCCGCTTTGACGTAGTTGATGGCGCTAAAGGCCCAGCAGCTGAAAACGTTACCAAGCTGTAAGAACCATTAGATAGTAACAAGAAAGCCCTGCAAATTTGTGGGGCTTTCTTGTTATCAATTTATCCTGAAAAGTTTCACAGGGTATTTTCACAGGAGACTATTGTGGCTAAACGGACAAATTACCAAGGCGAAAAAAGAGCCAAGGAATTAAATAGATTAAAGAAACAAAGCGAAAAAGAAGAAAGAAAAAAAAATAACACCAATGACCAATCCGATGAAACCCTGCAACCAGACGACGAAACACCAGCAGTAACAAATGACTAAAAACACAACAATACTTATCTTATCAATCTCTTACAAATAAACTACCAACACTGCACAGCATAACTCACTGGCCCTTGGCTAGGCTTTTTCCTGTCTCAAAATTCACCACAAGAGGAACATCCAAGGTTAAGGCCTCCTCCATTGCCAGCCTGACAATCTTTTTTGTTTCCTCCAGCTCCATTTCAGGTAATTCAAAAACCAGTTCATCATGAATTTGAAGAAGAAGACGCGCGCCAAGCCCTTCTTTTATTAAAGCCTCAGCCACTTTTATCATGGCAAGCTTCACAATATCAGCTGCCGTTCCCTGAATAGGTGTATTGATGGCAGTTCGTTCCGCAAACTCACGATCCGTTTTATTTTTGGCATTAATTTCAGGCAATATCCGGCGCCGATGCAGCAAGGTGGTCACGAAACCATCAACCCGCGCCCTTTCGACAATGGCCTCCATAAATTGCTTCACCCCGCCGTACAGCTGAAAATAACGATCAATAAAGGCTTGGGCCTCTTTTCTGCTGATGTTAAGCTGACCGGCAAGTCCAAAACTACTCATCCCGTAAACAATACCAAAGTTAATGGTCTTGGCCACCCTCCGCATCTCAGGCGTAAGCAGGAATGGTGAGATGGAAAAAAGCTGTGCCGCAGTCCGGGCGTGAATATCACCACCACTCCGAAAGGCCTGAAGCAAGACAACATCCTGCGAGTAATGGGCAAGAACACGTAAATCAATCTGTGAATAATCGGCCGACAAAAAAACCAACCCATCCGCCGGAACAAAGGCCCCGCGAATACGGTTTCCTTCTTCTGAGCGAATGGGGATATTCTGCAGATTGGGATTACTGGATGAAAGTCTGCCCGTGGCGGTTACCGTCTGATTAAAAGAGGTATGAACCCGACCAGACACCGGATCAATCAGCTCTCGCAACTTCTCGACATAGGTTGACTGCAACTTGGCAAGATTCCGATAATTCGTGATCTTGGCCGGCAGTTCATGACTTAACGCCAATTTCTCCAGAACCTTCATATCGGTTGAATAGCCGGTTTTAGTCTTTCGGCCATAGGGGAGATGCAGTTCATCAAACAAGATCTCGCCCAATTGCTTGGGAGACTGGATATTAAACTCTCTCCCGGCCAGCCGATAAATATCCTGTTCCAGAAGCAGCAGCTTTCCCTTGAATTCAACCGACAATTCATCGAGAATCTGGGTGGAAACACAGATCCCGGCAAGCTCCATTTCGGCCAGAATCGGAATCAGTGGAATCTCCACCTCAAAGAAGAGTGCGGAAAGTTCCAGCTTCTGCAGGTCAGGTTCAAACTCCTGCCAGAGACTTAGCGCCCCATAGACATCTTCACAACTATAATCCCGGGCCGACTCCATTGCCACAAAAGCAAAGGCATCTTCCCGGGTCTCCCCATGCACCACCGCTGTAAACGAGGTGAGCGTAAGCCCGATATCCAGACACAAATCGTCCAATTTATAAGAACGCCTGGTGGGTTCAACCAGATAAGCGGCTATCATGGTGTCAATAAGCTGACCACCAAGACGGATACCCCAGTTCTGCCGAATCACCGAATAATCATACTTGATATTATGCCCAAGTTTCGGCAGATCATTGGCCTCAAGAAAGGGCCGGAGACGCCCCATCACAAGGGCCGAGTCAAGCTGAGCAGAGAGCCGTGTCCCCTCTTTATCCTGATGGTTCAGCGGGATATACCAAGCTTCTTGTAAATCCACACAGATGGAGATACCAACAAGCTTAGCTGTCCGCGCACAGATCGAGGTGGTCTCGGTATCGAGCACCAGCAGCGACGCCTGCGCTAAAACCTGCTCCAATTTCCGCAACTGTTCTTCACTCTGGACCAAAGAAAATCCATCGGTGGCAATAGGCCGGCCCTGTTTTTTCTCCTCAATCAAGCTGGTGAATTCCAGTGTTTTATACAGGCTCTGCAGTTGCTCATTATCAGGAGAAGGCAGTTTATAGGCATCCAGAGTCTCAGGAAGCTGCAGGTCTTCCTTGAGGCGAATCAACTCTCTGGCTAGAAAGGCTGTCTTCCGGTTCTGGGCAAGACGTTCCTGCATCTTCGATTTTTTCATCCCCTCCAGATGGGCATAAATCCCCTCGAGGGTCCCATACTGATTAATCAGCGTCTCCGCCGTCTTTGGCCCGATACCGGGAACCCCAGGAATATTGTCAGAGCTGTCACCAATCAGGGCAAAACAGTCCAAAAGCTGATCGGGCCCCACATTATACTTATCACGCACCGCCTGACAGTCCATGACCCTGTCCTTCATGGGCTCCCAAACTGTTACCTGCTCCCCTACCAGTTGCAACAGATCCTTGTCGCCGGAAACCACAATCACCTTGTGACCTTGCCTGCTCAATTGTCTGGCTGCAGAGGCAATAATGTCATCAGCCTCAACCCCGGGTATTTCAAAGGAACAGATATTAAAGGCTTGCACCAGTTGCTTAATATAGGGAATCTGAACCTGCAGATCTTCAGGCATGGCAACCCTGTTGGCCTTATAGGCAGCATACATTTCATGCCGAAACACCAGCCCCCGGCTGTCATAAGCCACTGCCAGATAAACAGGATTTTTCTCCCGCAGGATACGGCGCAGGATATTCATGAAGCCAAATACGGCATGGGTGGGTAAGCCCTGACTCGTGGTCAGAGGGGTAATGGCATGGTAAGCCCGATAAATGTAGGCGCTGCCATCAATAAGATAGACTTCATTTGTCACAAGATGCTCCTGGAGTCCAGAAAAAAGGTTAACCGCTCAAATAGAAAGCATCTGTTCAAGGGATTTGCGGGCCTGAACAGCCACATCCGGCGCTACCTTTATCTGGTTCACCACTCTGCCTGCGGCCAGATTATCCAGAAGCCAAAGCAGACTCACTGGTTGATTGCAGTCCATCGTTGTACACAGGCAAGGCGATGCGGCAAGAAGATGGATTTCTTTGTCCGGATGCTGCCGCTGTAGACGCGAGACCAGATTCATCTCAGTGCCAATGGCCCATTTGCTGCCGGCCGGTGACTTATTGACTGCGGCGATAATAGCCTCTGTTGACCCATAATGATCTGCGACCTGAACAACTTCACTGGCACACTCAGGATGAACCATAATCTTGATATCCGGCACATGCAGACGCCACCGACGCACGTGATCAGGTAAAAACCGCATATGGACTTCACAATACCCATCCCAGAGCAGGATCCTGGCCCGCCGCAACTGCTCCACACTGTTGCCACCCAGGAGTTCCCCCCGACGCCAGACGCAAATCTGATCCGCAGGTATGCCAAGGGCCAGTGCCGAGTTCCTCCCAAGATGTTCATCAGGAAAGAAAAAAACCTTTTCCCCTTTGGCCAAGGCCCACTCGAGAACACGTTCGGCATTGGAAGAGGTACATACAGATCCTCCCCGCTCTCCGACAAAGGCCTTGATTGCAGCCGATGAATTCACATAGGTCACCGGCACCAAGGCCTCCTCATTCTGAACAATTCCTGCCTGCACCAGATCCCGGTAAGCCATACTGACGGCACCCACCGTCGCCATATCAGCCATGGGACAACCGGCATGAAGATGAGGCAGCATTACCTTCTGATGGGAGCGAGCCAGAATATCAGCAGACTCGGCCATGAAATGGACGCCACAAAACACTATAAATTCAGGGCCATGGATCGCAGCAGCCTCACGGGCAAGTTTCAAAGAATCCCCGACAAGATCAGCGAACCGAAACATATTTTCCTGCTGATAATGATGACAGAGGATGAGTAGACGGCCAGCCAGCTCTTTTTTCCGCTCGGCTATTCTTATAAAGATCTCCCGCTCAGACAGACTAAAATATTCCGCCTCGATTTCCGGTTGCTGCAAAGACATATAAAAACACCCCCGTAAAAATCATTCTGAAACATAACATCTGAGAAAAACATAAAAAGGCCTTGTACCACTGCCGCCCCTTTCTCACAAGAAGAATAAGGGAGAATCTCCTTCCACTAATACAAAAGGGCCCGCACAGAACTATTCCATGCCGGGCCCCGGTTCATATTCTTCTCTCTTGCAAACTATCTGGCAACACGCACCCAAGAGGCCTGGGGTCCTTTATCACCAATGGTTTCGCCATATGTGACCTCATCTCCTTCTTTCAACTGGTCTAACGCTATGTCTTTCAAGGCATTTTCGTGAAAATAAATTTCACGCTCATCCGGAGTAACAATGAATCCGTACGATTCAAAAGGCGATACCTTACGCACAACCCCAAAGCTATCAACCTCCATACCACCATCCAAGCCCTTCTGATCTTTCCGTTTTTTGCGCAGAATTTCTTTTAACTGCAACGACAGTACATCAAATGCATCCACCAGAAGAGTGCCCATATTTTCGCCCTTTCTGGAGACGACAACGGTATCGTTTGGCACTGAGGCCACCACTTTCAGTTCGAACCCCCCCTCTTTGTGGTGTTTCGTCGCCTCAATTGAAACACGAAGATGGAGGACAAAATTCGCATAGTGACGAACCAATTTTTCTTTTTCTTCCTCTATCCTCTCCTGCCAACCTTTTCGCAACTCTACGTTCCTGGTTTCAACCTTCAGTTCCATATAGTCCCTCCATTTAGGGTTCCCTGGAAATTTTCAAAAAACCCTTTATGCCTTAATAACGATTTATAAAAATCGTTATTATCAACATGTGCCCCACGGCACATTCCCTGGCCATGTTTGCTCCGCAACTTCTGGAACGAAACTTGCCTTCACTTTCATTATATTCCTCTCAAGCTGATAATCAAGTCTCTCGCAATTCTTTTACCATAAAAAGTAGAAATATTTTCATACCATCCCCCCTTGTATCTACCCCCACCCCCTCACAAATCACAACTTTCAAGGGTCGATTCTGTCTGAAATCGGCGCATCCGAACATTCATCAATATCCCCATCCCCAACAAGGTGGTCAACAGGGAAGAGCCACCATAACTGAACAATGGCAAAGGGATCCCCACCACAGGAAGAAACCCAAGTATCATCAATAGATTTATTACGGCCTGCCAGAAAATAAGCGCGACCACACCAAAAGCAAGAAACAGGCCAAAACGATCTCTTGCTGACATAGCCACATGCAGCCCCCAAAAAAGCATAAAAAAATAAACAGCTAAAAAAAAGAAACTTCCCACAAATCCCCATTCTTCACACCAGACAGAAAAGGCGAAATCCGTATGCCTCTCCGGCAAAAAATGAAGATGCCCCTGGGTTCCTTCCATATATCCCCGACCAAAAAGACCACCACTCCCCACCGCAATCTTTGATTGCAGGATCTGATACCCTTCCCCCATGGAATCTTTCACGGGATGCAATAAAGTTTCCACCCTTTGTTTCTGATAAGGTTTTAAAACAAACAGCCAGCCAAGCACTGCCAAGGCTATACCTGACAACCCCAGAATAATATAACTCGAAAGGCGAAGCTTGGCGAAAACCGTCATAGAAATAAAAATAATAACAAACATCAGCGCCGTGCCCAGATCTGGTTGGACCAGGATCAAAAGGAAAGGAACAGCCATAAGAATGATGGGAGTGATCAGATCCTGAATAGAATAACCGTTCGCAACCTCTTTTCGAGAATAATAACTGGCCAGCGTAATCACCATCATCAACTTGGCGGGCTCGGAAGGTTGCAACTGAAAAAAACCAAGGTTAATCCAACGCTGAGCCCCACCAGCACTATTACCAACAAAGTCAACAAGCACGAGCAGCACTATAACCACAATATAGATGGGATAATTCCATAATTGGAGCTCTTTATAATCAAAGCTGATCAAAAAGATGATGCCGGCCACACCCATCAACAAAAGATAACATTGCTTGAGGTAAGGCGGCACTCCCCCCAGTGGTGGATAGGTGGCGCTGTACAGGTTGAGAAACGCCATGCCACAAACCATGAATAATAAAGACAAGAGCACCCAATCAAAGTTCATGAAAAAACGTCTATCAACGCAAAACATTTTTTACCCTTCCATAAAAGAATTTTGAGGCCGTTCAACAATGAGCATTACGATTCTCCTTATTGAGTGACAGCTTTCCTGATTTGATCCACGGCTATCCTGTTGGCAAAATACTTCTGCATAACAGCCCTGGCCACAGGTGCTGCGCTCGATCCACCATGCAAGCCGTGTTCAACGACAACAGTCACTGCAATTTCAGGGTCTTCGGCCGGGGCAAAACAGATAAACAAGGCATGATCCCTGTATTTATAAGGAATATTCTCTTCCTGAAGATGCTTGTATTGTTCCAGTCGCACCACCTGCGCCGAACCGGTCTTACCCCCCAGATTGATGCCTTCAATACGAGCCACACGGGCTGTTCCTCTGGCCCCTTGAATAACCTCAGCCATCCCCTCCCGAATCAGCGCCAGATATTTCCTTTCATTCTCCTGAAGTTCGCCTGCCAGTTTTGGCGTAAACGACTCCAGAACATTTCCGTCAGCATCCGTAACACTTTCAATAAGTTGCGGCACATACCGCTTTCCGCCGTTTGCCAGGATAACCGTCATCTGACAAAGCTGGAGCGGGGTTACCAGATTAAATCCCTGACCAATAGCCAGCGACAGTGTCTCACCATCCTGCCACTTCACCCCATATTTCTTTTTTTTCCATTCTTTTGTCGGGATAAGTCCACTCTTCTCATTTTCAAGCTCCACCTGGGTTTTAAGCCCAAGTCCAAGCTTATTGGCATATTCCGCCAGGGCATCAACCCCTAACCGCATCCCGACCTGATAAAAGTAAACATCACAGGACTCACTGATAGCCCGCTTCAAATTTACCGTCCCATGCCCACCATGTTTCCAGCAGTTGTACTGCCGATTGCCAAAATCAATATGGCCCGGACAGAAGAATGTTGTATCCTTGGTTATCACCCCCTTGGCCAAACCTGCCAGCGCGGTCACCATCTTGTAAGTCGACCCCGGTGGATACATGGCCTGCAACGCCTTATTGATCAAGGGGTGCTTAGGGTTATCCAAAAGTGCGCTCCAGTTTTTACTCGAAATTCCACCCTCAAAATCAGCCAGATGCAACCGCGGAGTTGAGGCCAGCACCAGAAGCCGTCCGGTTTTCACCTCCATGGCCACCACTGCCCCGGACTTTTCATCGACGTCCATAGCCTCTTCTGCCACCTGCTGCAGGTCTATATCAAGGGTCAAACGGACCTCATTACCAGGAACAGGCTCCACATGGGTCAACAACTGTTGCTCAAAACCACGGGCGTTGACCTCCGAAGAGCTATTCCCTTTTTCTCCCCGTAGTTCTTTCTCCCTGAGTTTTTCAAGACCCATCTTGCCAATCAAGTCCCCACCCCGGTAAAAATCGGTATTTGTCTCCTCCAGTTCGTTTTTACTGATTTCACCCAGGTAGCCAATAATATGAGCGGCCATATCACCATAATGATAAAATCGACGAGGAAAGACCTCAATGCGAATCCCTGGAAAATCTTTATTATGCGTTTCCAGATAAGCCAAAGTATCCCAACTTAGATTTTCCTTTAATCGAACCGGGATATGCCTCTGTTTACTCTCCGCATCCCTGATTCGCTCCCAGAGAACCGAGACATCTTCCTTGAGCACCACCGACAGTCGTTTCAACAGACCATCAATATCATTCGAATCCTCACGCACCAGCACGACATTAAATGAAGGCCGATTCGTCACCAGCTCTTTCCCGTTCCGATCAAGTATATCGCCACGTGGCGGGGCCACCTCACGAATTCGCACCCGATTATTCTCAGCCCTGTTTTTATATTCCTCACCTTTGTGAATCTGCAAAAACCAGAGACGGAGAAGAATGATCGCGACAAAAAACACCACCACCGCCCCCGTTACCAATATCCGCTTACGCAGTCCGTCCTGGGCCGCCTGATCGTGCTCAGAGATATCTCCGAGTTCTTTCAGAAAATTCCATTTAATCATTTTTAAAGTCCACAGCAAGGAAGCTCTATCAACGAAAGTAATTCCCTGAACGCTTGCGCAGAATGCGAGGAGCAACGAAACGACGTTTGGACATATGTTCAAACAAGCTGTTATAAAGAAGAAAACAGGGAATGGTGGCCACGGTCAGCATTAACGTCTCTTGCAGAATCTTGGCCCATGACCATTCAGGCAAGATCCCTGGCAAGGTCAACGAATACACAAAATACATGCAAGAATACTCGGCCAAAAAAGCAATCCCCACCAAAGGAACCTGATAGGCTACCTCTTTAACCGGGCTCTTTTCTTTGAAAAACTTGAGGGAAACAAAAAGGAAAAGATAAAGCAGAGGATACGTTCCCAGATACAGCCCTGAAACAACATCCATAATCCAGCTCAAGACAAAAATGAGGCACAAGCCGCGCAGCCAGTCAAAGCGATAGGCAATAAAAGCGATCAAGATAAAGATCAGATCCGGACTCCCCAACCAGGAGGGAAATAGATAGAAGATTGAAGACTGACTTACAACAAGAGATACTCCAACCAGAAAAAAACTGAGCATCAGCATAGCAATTACTCAACAACAGGATCAACAGCGCGTCCCATTTCTTCAGCTATTTTCTGTCTTTCGGAAAGATCGATAAAGACCATTTCTAATTGCCCAAAATCAACAATAGGAGCAACCTCAATCTCCTGAAACATGCCCCGACGCTTTGAGCGCACTGCAGACACAGTGCCAAGCGGAATTCCTGACTGAAAAACGCCACCAATACCCGCAGTGACAACACGATCACCAACAACAACATCGGCGTTTTTGAGGACATAATAGAGGACATACCCCTTATCGGCAGCCCCTTTTAAAATACCACGTACCCGACTTTTCTGAATCATGGCATCAATCGCGGAGCTCGGGGCATTTGTAAGAAGAATCTTGGCGTAATTATCAGAGACCTGAATAACCTGTCCAACCACGCCCAAAGAGGTACGAGCGACCATCCCTTCAATCACCCCGTCACCTTTTCCCCTATCCACAATCAAGGTCTGAAACCAGAACGATGGGTCCTTGCCAACTACCCGGGCAGTAAGAGAGGGAAAG
The DNA here is from genome assembly GCA_030653035.1 of Desulfocapsaceae bacterium. Classification (GTDB taxonomy): domain Bacteria; phylum Desulfobacterota; class Desulfobulbia; order Desulfobulbales; family Desulfocapsaceae; genus UBA2270. Next base: position 20,198 of record JAUSAB010000061.1, read on the forward strand.
TTCTCTTCCTTTTTAAATTTAAGTTCATTCTCCAGATAACGGTTTCGCGCATAGGCCTCACGATACTGATCCAGTTGTTGCTGATAATCAGCAATCACTAACCGAAGATGTTTATTATCATCCCTGATAGTCCACAAAGCCAGATAATCACCTGTAAACACCTGCATAGAGCCGATCATTCTGGAAGCTCCACTCTGCAATGGCCCCAGAGTTTGCATGATCATCTGCTGCACGACCCCAAACTGTCCACCCACGGTGGAACCAAGCAAGAAAAGGGCAAGGATCAACACAGCCCCACCAAGAAAGAGTGCCCTCGCCGTTCCCAAACGAGACTGAGCCTTTTTAACGCTGGATGCTCTCTTCAAGACTTTCTATTCTTCAATAACGCTCACCAGCAATTGATGGCAATTTTTTCATCTCGAACTCTTGTCCATATCAGACAACCAGGACCTTACAGGTCAAACTTCCTTTCATTGCACTGTCACTTCTCGCAGAATATTCAAATTATCAAGGGCTTTACCCGAACCAAGAACAACTGACGAAAGCGGGTCATCAGCCACAATAATTGGCAAGCCTGTTTCCTGATGCAACCGTTTGTCAAGGTTTTTCAGAAGTGCACCACCACCTGTCAGCATGATACCCTGATCGACAATATCCGCCGCCAGCTCCGGCGGCGTCACTTCAAGAGCCTCTTTTACCGCATCAATAATCACATCCACCTGTTCAGTAATCGCAAGTTGAATCTCATCAGCACCAATGATGATCGTTTTTGGAACACCTTCAACCAAATCCCGACCTTTTATCTCCATGGTTTCGTAAGGAAGATCGGGGATTACGTTACCAATGGTCATCTTAATCAGCTCTGCGGTTCGCTCCCCGATGGCAAGATTGTGCTTCCGTTTAATATATTGCAGAATTGCATCATCCATCTTGTCGCCAGCAACCCGCACCGATTTTGCATACACAATACCAGACAAGGAGATCACCGCCACCTCGGTAGTGCCGCCACCAATATCAATAATCATATTGGCGGTAGGCTCGGTAATAGGAAGATTAGAACCAATTGCCGCAGCCATCGGCTCTTCGATCAGATAAACCTCACGAGCACCGGCAGATTCAGCAGACTCTCTGACAGCCCGTTTTTCCACCTGAGTAATACCTGACGGCACCGAAATGATAATGCGGGGATGAACAAGGGTCCGCCTGTTATGCACCTTGTTGATAAAATAACGAAGCATGGCCTCAGTTACCTCGAAATCAGCAATAACCCCATCCCTGATAGGACGAATGGCCACAATATTTCCAGGTGTCTTGCCCAGCATCTGCTTGGCCTCCTGACCAACGGCCAGAACTTTGCTTCCCCTGCTATCCTGCCGTACCGCCACCACGGAAGGTTCCCGCAACACGATACCTTTACCTTTTACATAGACAACAGTGTTCGCTGTCCCCAGATCAATTGCCAGGTCATTGGACAACCAGCCAAACAAAAAATTAAATGGTGAATACATAAAATGTTCCTTTATATAAAAACGTGTAAACACGTTCAGAAAGGTTTCAACAATACCAAGGCAAGAGACAGAGCTCTCTCCAATACCCTATGAAAAATCATATAAACTTACCAAAATCTCCCGCTATTAGCAAGAGATATACCCCGCCATCGACAAGGCCATCACAAAAAATATTGTCATCATTTACATGGAAAAAACTTTAACAAGAGCAACACAAAAACAGCTCAGACAACCAAAATGAAAGGGTCAAAAAAATAAAATTTATTTAGCAACGCCCTTCCAACAAAAGAAAAAGAGTTGACATCCTTCAGAAACCCTGTTATTTGATTTTTGTTTTTGAAAATATACCAATTTTATTTGGGGCTGTAGCTCAGCTGGGAGAGCGCTTGCATGGCATGCAAGAGGTCCGCGGTTCGATCCCGCGTAGCTCCACCATTATTACATTCAAGGCAAGTTATAGGATTTATCCTGCAACTTGCCTTTTTTTTGGCAGATTACCTCCGAAAACCACGAGCACCCATTCAATCTATTATGCTTGAATTACGATTTATTCGAGAAAACCTGGAGTTTGTCAAGGAAAAGACCGCAAAACGGGGACTGAGCCTGGACAAACTGATTGATTTCGCAGCAGTTGATCAAGAAAGGCTCACCCTGCTCACCGAGGTTGAGAGCCTCAAGAGTAAACGCAATACAGTCTCAAAGGAGATTGCCACGCTCAAAAAAGGTAGTCCCGAAGACAACGTCCTGGCCGAACCTATGGTTCTGGAGATGCGAAAGACCTCCGACCGAATCAAGGAACTTGATGACCGATTAACTGAGATTCAGGGCCGTCTCCAGGAAATTGTCATGGCCATCCCTAATCTGTGCAGCGATTCCGTACCTGTTGGCCAGAACGACAGTGACAATGTCGAGATCAGACAATGGGGGACAAAACCAACATTTTCTTTCCAGCCCAAACCACACTGGGAAGTTGGCGAGGCCCTGAAAATCCTCGATTTTGAACGGGCTGCCAAGATCACCGGCGCCAGATTTGCCCTGCTCACCGGACTCGCTTCACGGCTTGAGCGCGCTCTGATCAACTTCATGCTCGACCTGCATACACAGAGACATGGCTATGAAGAGATTCTCCCGCCATTCTTGGTGAACTCAGCCTCGATGACTGCCACCGGCCAGCTACCCAAATTTGAAGAAGATCTTTTTCGAATCAAGGGATGGGACCTCTACCTGATCCCAACCGCTGAAGTCCCGGTCACCAACATCTTCCGTGACGAGACCTTGGAAGAAAACAGCCTGCCCGTTAAATTTACCGCCTACACCCCCTGTTTCCGTTCTGAGGCTGGATCTCATGGCCGCGACACCCGTGGACTGATCAGGCAGCATCAATTTGACAAGGTTGAACTGGTTAAATTTACCACTCCGGAAGATTCCGCCGAAGAGCTTGAATCACTCCTCGCCGATGCTGAAGAAGTTCTGCAACTCCTTGGTCTGCACTACCGGGTAGTCAAACTCTGTAGTGGTGATCTCGGCTTTTCCGCCACCCAGACCTATGACATCGAAGTCTGGCTGCCAGGCCAGGAAACCTATCGAGAGATCTCCTCCTGCTCCAACTTTCTTGACTTCCAGGCCAGGCGCGGCGGCATCCGCTACCGGCCCAACGGCCAGAAGAAGAGCCGACTAGTCCACACCCTTAATGGCTCAGGACTGGCGGTGGGCCGTACTCTTCTGGCCATCCTGGAAAACTATCAGCAGGAAGATGGCTCAATAACGATCCCGGAAGTCCTTACGCCCTATTTTGAAAAAAGATTTTAGTGCCTTACAGATTATTTTCTTGTTTTTTTTTGCAAGAAAATAATCTGTAAGGCACTTATCCCGTTCATCGGGGTTAGGAATGCAGGGCTTGTAAACCTACGCTGTTACGAATCCTGACCACTCTCCTCCAGATCATCAAATATCTTTTTGGGATTTTTGATATAACGACTTAACACCCGGGTCAACATATCGGGAAGGTCGTTCTTTTGCCGCGAACTCCGGTGTAACTGTTTGATCGTCTTTTCAAGACTGAGCACTTCACCAAGAAAGACATGCCGTAACACCAGAGAAACCAGACGGGTGATAGTGGTCAGGTTAGAGATACGAGACTGAAGATGATGATCTCGATCAAAAGCAGTTGAGGCAAAAATCTCCACAGGATTGCCCTGAAGCTCACTTACTGAGACATACCAGGTATTGAGCTCCCGATCTCGGGTACGATAGCGGACAGCATCAAGAACCTCGGGCAGATCCAGTGGAGCGGTGACAGGACGCACCTGTTCGCCGCTATCGGATTTATGGAGATCAGAACGAATCAAGGTGCAGATCTTCCGCAGCACTTGCGGGTCTGCTTGTATAATCCGGACGATCTGCCCGCACGAATCACAGAATTCATTCCCCTGCATGTCCTGCAAAAGAGCCCATTTACCACAACCGTCACAAACCTCTTTATTTTCTAAAGATATCATTACACCATTTTCCATCGGGAACAGTTGTTTGGATAAAAGAGTTGAGTTGATCAAGAAATTCTGTTCCTGAAATTTCTCGAGCCCCAAAACTTGCTAAATGCCGAGTCGTCATCTGACAATCTATAAGCTGAAAATTTGCCACTTTCAACCTGTCAATCAAAGCAACAAGGGCGACCTTGGAACCATTGCTGCCACGAGTGAACATCGATTCGCCGAAAAAAATCCGATCAAGGGCAATACCGTACAAACCACCTGCCAGGGTCTCACCCTGCCAGCATTCAACCGAATGGGCATATCCCAGATCATGCAACCGGCAATAGGCCTCGTGCATCTCATTACTAATCCAGGTCCCCTCTCCCTTTTCCATGCGAACTTGGGCACAAGAAGCCATAACCTTTGCAAAATCCTGGTCAAACGTGACCGTAAACTGCTTCTTTCTGACATCTCGGGCCAACCTACTGCTGACCCTGAACTCGTTCAGGAAAAGGACCATCCTTGGATCAAGGAACCACCAAAGAATCGGATCTCCAGGAGAAAACCAGGGGAAAATGCCTGATCGGTAGGCTGCCACAAGTCTAGCCGGCTGCAGATCACCACCAAAGGCCAAGAGCCCGTTTTCATCGGCCGCGTCTGGTGGAGGAAAATTGATTTCTTCACTTAACCGAAAGAGAGCCATACCATCAGACAACCTGACTCAAAGGAAGAGTAATAACAAATTCAGCGCCCTGCCCATAAATACCCGTGGCACTTATCATGCCATGGTGCCGTTCAACGATCTTCTTGCAGATGGACAAACCAATTCCCGTCCCCTTAATTTTTTGCTGAGTATGCAAGCGCTGGAAGACCGCAAAAATCTTTTCCTGATATTCCGGTTGAAACCCCATGCCATTATCCTTTATAGAAATGGAGACATGGTTTTTTGCGTCATACTCATCCGGCACTTGAATGCGCGTAACTCGTATCTGAGGAACACGATCAGGATGACGATATTTCAGACTGTTACCAATAATATTCTGAAAAAGTTGCCGCATTTGCAAAGGGTCTGCCATGATAACCCCCAGATCGTCAATTGAGATAATGGCACCACTCTCTTCTATCTTGATGACCAGATCCTCAAGAACCTCCTCAATAATGCTGTTTAGATGCACCTGGGTAACAGGCTGAAAGTCCTTCTCAATCCTGGAATAGGAGAGGAGACCGTTAATCAACATCTGCATACGGTCTGCCGAATTCATAATCCGTTCAAGATAAGCCCTTCCTTTTTCGGTAAGGATTGCAAAAAAATTGCTTTGCAAACGCCTGCTGAACGCCTGGATCAACATCAATGGTTCCTGCAGATCATGCGAAATCACTCGGGAGAAATCCTGGAGTTCCTGGTTACGCAAAAGCAGCGCCTGAGCCGCCTGCGACAATTCTTTTTCCGCCTCTTTCCAACTGCTGATATCCCTTGACACCTCTATAATCCCAATCAGTTTACCGATGGGTGTACGAAAAGGGGTCGCGGTTACCACACAGGGGAAACTGCTGCCGTCCACCCGTGTTTTTCTCACCTCCACCTCTACCCTTTCAGCACCCGCGAGGATTCTAGTCAAAGGACATGCAGGAGTATGGCAAGGCCGCCCGGCAAAAACCTCAAAACATTTACGTCCGGTGATTGCCTCACCATGTCGGCCCGTAAGGGCCATGAACGCCCGGTTGGCGCGAATGACCGTAAAGTTTCTGTCAACAATATGCATTCCATCGGGCGCGCTGTTAAAGATTTGAATAAATTCATCATTAATTTCGACCAAGGATTTTTCAACCTGCTGCTGCACCTTGAACTTGGCATCAAGAAGGATATTCGCTCTCCTCAATTCTGCTGTGCGGCTGGCAACCCTGAGCTCGAGCTCTTCCCTAATCTTGACCAGCTCCTGTTCACTCTGTTTATGCTCTTCAATTTCCAGGAGAAGACGCTGATTCGTTTCCAGCAATTGTTGACTACGAGCATCCAATCGTCTGGCAAAAAATTGAATCACCAACAGCCCCATGATTACCGCCATAAAATGACTGATCAGCAGCGGCCAAAGAGATCTTTGCGAATGCAGAGGCATGGAAATGGAGATCCCGCCACGGATCTCACCCAAACTATAATTATCATGGCAGGAAAGGCACGCCCCCGTGACATACAATGGCGCCATATAATGGAATATTTCTCCTTCCGGACTACTGACAAAGGTGCTCTGCTCCTTAATCCCCTTCTCAAAATCCTTGAGCCATGCCTCCTCCCAAGGCAAGGCTTTGTTTTCAGGGCGGACGGGGTTAAGACTGGTGAGATGAAACCGCACCTTGCTCTGTTTATCGGCAAGATCACCAATTTGCCGAGTCATAAAGGCGGGATTGATTCTGGTAAGCAGGCGACCATCATTCGTGACGATACCTTGCTGATCTTCAGGCAGATATGGGTTAAGAGGGTTTTTCTCATCGGTGAAGACAAAGACTCCCCCGTGCTCTGCATTCCAGGCGCGCACCGCAACAATATGGGTCAAATAGCCCCTGGCTGTTTCCAGGGCAATGGCATTTTTTTCACGGGTAGCATTCGCTTGATTCCATAAAAAAGAAAACAGAACAGTGAAGCCCCAGATCACACTGGCAATAGCCCGATATTTTTTTATCGACTTACTGATGATGGAAGTTGGTATAGGCAAGTGATTGCAGGAAGGTAAAATTAGAGACATCCGAGTAAACCGACATGACAAAACCACGTTGTCATCTCCATGGCAAAAACGGGACAAGGTACCGTAACACAATAAGATGTATCACAAGAGACACGTCTTGTCACGAAGCTCCTGAAAAAAAACCTTTTCATTCTGCGAGTAATCGACAGGGACCTCAATCAGATGAAGGCCTGGTTGTTTGAGACATCTCAACAGCAACGGAGCCAGTTCTCCAGCGCCCGAAACCCGATACCCGTTAGCCCCATAACTCTGTGCGTAGTGTATAAAATCAGGGTTCAAAAAGTCAAGACCGAAATCCGGCAAGTTCATCCCGCCCTGTTTCCATTTAATCATCCCGTAACCATTATCGCGCAGGATAATGACGACCAGATGCAATTTAAGACGAATAGCTGTTTCCATCTCCTGAGAGTTCATCATGAAACCGCCATCTCCACACACAGCCACAACCTGCCTCTCCGGATACAAGAGCTTGGCGGCAATGGCTACGGGAAGACCGGCGCCCATTGTGGCCAGGGCATTATCGAGCAGCAGTGAATCCGGCTGGGTCGCTTTGAAATTACGAGCAAACCAGATCTTGTACATGCCATTATCGAGAGAGATAATGCTGCTGTCAGCGACACTATTGCGAACATCGTTGACAATCCGTTGCGGGGTAGCAGGAAATCGATCATGGCCTTGCGCGCAATAGACATGGGTATTGATTTCTTTATGGAGGCGCTGAAAATAATCATAGTCCGGGCTGGACGGATTGGTCGCTCCTGTGCCGCACCCCAAGAGTACTTCCTGCGGGGCCTCCATGGCACCCGCGACACTGGGCCATCCTTGGCCTACGTGAACGAGTTGCAATAACTGGATAAGACTGATGCCGATATCACCAATAACTTCATGCTGAGGAAAATAAACTTCGTCAATGTCAGCTGGTAGATAATTAACATGGACAACCTGCATTCCCCTTTGATTCATAAAAAATGGCGGTTTTTCGACAAGATCATGACCAACATTGATAATCACATCGGCTCGTTCAATGGCACAATGCAGGTAATCATGATCAGAAAGAGCGGCCGTGCCCAATGAATAGGGAGAGCGCTCATCAATAATCCCCTTGCCCATCTGGGTAGTAAAAAAGTAGATGCCTGTTTTTTCAATAAGCTCGCGCGCAACCTGGCACACATCCGGTCTTTTAGCCTCGGCCCCAAACAGAAACAGGGGATACTGCGCCTGATTGATGAGTCCTGCCGCAGCAACAAGAGAAACGGGACTGGCATGGGGAGGACACAGACGGGTCAGGGCAAAGGGCTGGTTTTCTGTTTCTTCCGCCGCAATATCCTCCGGCAGCTCCAGATGAACCGGGCCAGGCTTCTCTGCGGTTGCAATTCTGAACATGTCACGAACCAGGGGCGGGATACTGCCGGCAGTCACAACCTGCTTGGTGAATTTAGTTAAAGGCCCCATCATTCGCACGACATCAAGGATCTGAAAACGTCCCTGCTTACTCTTCTTGATTGGCTTCTGACCAGTAATAAAAAGAGCGGGCATACCGCCAAGAAGTGCGTAAGAAACGGCCGTAACGAAATTCGTCGCTCCCGGCCCAAGGGTCGAAAGACAGACCCCGGGTCTACCGGTAAGTCTGCCATAGGTGGCCGCCATAAATCCTGCCGCCTGCTCATGACGGGTCAGGATCAAACGAATGGAAGATGTTCGCAGGGCCTCAAGAAAGACCAGATTCTCTTCACCGGGAATACCAAATATAGTGTCAACCCCTTCATTCTCAAGGCACCGTACCAGCAGTTCAGCTCCATTCATGATTCTTCCTCACAGCTCTTTTGCTCATGCAAATAGTGATCATGCAACTTACGGGTATCTTGAAAAATCAGGATTTTTGTTCAAGATCAAGGCGTAAGAAAAAAATTATCTTCGGAATATTAAATATATGCCTGCGGTAATTTTTTCGAACAACGCAGAGATTGAACAAAAAGACAATTTTTCAAGATACCCTTACCACGCACTGACAATCATCATCATACCCATCAGGATCAAAAAGGTAAATATCACCTTGAGATAAACCGCCCGTTCCATACGCCCATAGCAATGAGACCCCAGCACCGTTCCCAGCAAGACACAAGGAGCCGCATAGAGAAACGAAGAGAGGACAGACATGGTGGTCATGCCACTCACAGCATGGGCGGTGGCATTGAGATATGAGTTAAAGAGAAAAAATCCACTCAGGGTGGCCTTGATCTCGTCTTTATTCCAATCACTCTGAGTCGCATAAATGATTGTAGGAGGCCCGCCAGCACTGAAGGCAGCACCAATGGCTCCTGATAAAAATCCAGCCATATATGACCAGGCAGGATGTATCGTCCTTGGCCTGGATTTTACCAGCAGGCTATAACAAGAATAAGCGATAAGCAAAATACCAAGCCCAATACTGAGACTCGCCGAATCAACCTTTTTCAGTAAGGCAATCCCCACAAATATTCCTGGGATCGCAGCAAGACACAAAGGGAAAATCTTCTTCCAATCCAGGTGTTTCTTGAGCCTCAAGGCCAGAAATGTGGTAATCACAACACTGCTCAAGGTACAAAGAGGAACAGCGCCTTTAACGTCAATACAAAGACTCAACAAGGGCATGGCCACAAGGGCCGAGCCGAATCCGGTCATGCCCTGAACAAAACCCGCCAACAAAAAAATAACACTTATAAAGAATGGAATCAGCATGACAGATTATTTTCTTGAACCGAAACGCAGTGCTGTTTATATTTTATAAAAATAAGGGAAAAACTCCGCAATGTGCCCGCAAGGATTATACCCATTTACCACCGTCAGATTATACCAGTTTTCCCAGGCTTCGTAACAAAAAGCAAACACTACCGTACCTGACGCTTCTTTTGATAACAGAGAGAAGATCGGGGAAATCAGTATGCACAGAATATTCATTATGGTATATCTACCTTTGAATGTTGAGAGTCGTTATGAATTTTGCCATCCAGATGACAGTATTATTTTATTACAACGGGTTCCTCTTTTTATCCGGTGGAGAAGCGGGATACAGAAAGAGACCACATAATGGAAACAGGACAGATGCAAGAGGAACAACAGCACGCCCAGCAATCCCCTTTTGACCAAGGGTTGTTTTTTCCTGATAAAGGCCGAAAATCTACTCTTGAAGCATTACGAAGTGCGGTGACGGACTCTGTCAGCCTGATCACCTGTATCGGCGGAGAGGGACATGGAAAAACCATGCTCTGTAAAATCCTGGGGAAAGAGATCTCTGAACCCTACCTGGTGATTCCTTTTCCCTACTCTGTTGAATCTTTTGATTATGTCCTCCAGATCATAGCCCTGAAGCTTAATCTCAATTTTTCCTTAGAGGACAATGCAATGGGGAGCGGTCATCTCCTGATGGAGATCGCTCGGACCCTGCGGGAACAAAACACACGTCTTCTAATCCTGTTTGATGAGGCGGAAAAACTCTATCTGGCAACGCTGGAACGAGTTCGCAAGATGATTGATCTGGTCAATGAAGACGCAGTGTTACTCCAGATCGTCCTGTTTGGCAGAATGGAATTCCAAAAACATATTGAACAACTCGCCTTGTGCACGTTCAAGAACGCACAAGAGCTCCATCTCGTACTGCCGCCATTAACAGAAGAGGATACATTTCAATATCTTAATTTCTGCATGCAGCAACGGCCCGGCGTTGAAAAAAAAGATATCTTCAGTCGGGAAGTAGCCGCAAAAATCCTCGCTGTGTCTCATGGCAATTTCAGAAAAATCAACAGTCTGGCCGGAGATTCCCTTCGGTCATCCTCTTATACCACCAACAACACTGCCGATGGCACTTCTTTCATGGTATTGCTCGAACACGTCAAGGACTCAGACGATCTAGTTGTGGGAAAACCTCCTGCGCATCGTCTGCCCTTCCTGTTCATGCAGCAAAAAGCAGCCATTGGAGCGGGAATTATTCTTATTGCCACCCTGCTGTTTTTATCTGTCAGCAAAGAAGATAAAAAGACCACTTTACCTGCCAAATCTGCAAAAACGCAGATGACAACTCATCAAAAAACGCACCAGACTGCACCCAATAACAAAGAGATAGGCAAACAACCGACACCACCAGCCCCGGTCGCAGCTACAGAACCAGTTACCAAGCCGGTACCACCAGCCCCGGTCGCAGCCGCAGTGCCAGTCGCCAAGCCGGCACCACCAGCTCCGATAACAGCTGCAGAGCCAGTCGTCAAGCCGACACCACCAGCTCCGGTCGCAGCCGCAGATCCAGCCGCCAAGCCAATCTCTGTAGAAATTGCACCCCTGATTGAAAAAAAGTCTTCAGAGATTCAAATAATAACTGCCGACAAGTCCCCTAAAAAAAATACCATCCCACACTTAACCCCTGAGCCTATAACAAAAAACAACGAACTCTTATTAAAAGGGAAAAAAGAACTGAAAGCCAACATCAGTCAACAGCTCCCTCGAAAAAGTCTGGCCGCAGGCGACAGATGGCTGGCTGGTGAAAAAAATGATCAATTCACTTTGCAAGTTATGGTTCTTGCTACAGATCAGGCCAGTGAAAAATTCAAAGAGATACTGCACGAAGAAGACCAGCAAGGATCAGAAAAATTTATCATACTCAAAAAAGCAACATCCCCCACAACGCTCACCCTCTTTTATGGGGAATATCCGACGCTTACCGCCGCCAGAAACGCCCGCAACAATCTACCCCAGTCCCTGCAAAAATATACCCCCTACCCAGTCGCTGTCAAACAGGCAGTAGAAAAATCAAAATGATAGTCTATATCAAGAGAGTAGCAGACTGTTAGCAAAGTTGATCAAAGGTATAATCAGCTTAGCCAGAACACCAGTGGCGGCCAGGATAATAAGAAGGATAAAACCATATCGTTCGATTGACATGTAGGAACGAGCAAGACTGGGAGGCAAAATTCCAGTGAGAATCCGGCTGCCATCGAGCGGGGGAATAGGCAAAAAGTTAAAGATGCAAAGCACCAGGTTGATCCAGACACTGGCAATCAAGGTGCTGTTCAGAGGCACCAGAATTGCTTCTCCCAGGACAGAATAAGGGATACTTTGGGCCAGCAACATAACAGCCTTAACCATCAAGGCACTGATTACGGCCAGTACGAGATTGGTAATCGGACCTGCCAGGGCCACCCAGAGCATATCCTTTTGCGGATCTTTAAAATAGGCCGGATTCACCGGAATCGGTTTGGCCCAGCCAAAATGGAAGATGAAAAAAGCAATCGTCCCCAATGGGTCGAGATGCTTGAGCGGGTTGAGAGTCAGGCGTCCAGAGGACTGGGCCGTTGGATCCCCCAGCCGGAATGCCACATAGCCATGAGCAAATTCATGGACGGTCAGGGCCAGCAACAACGGTGGAGCCAGGATAATAAACTGCAGGATTGATTCATTCATGAAAGCGATCCAAAGGCGAACACATCACCATATCAGCAAAAAAAGACGCTTTTAATCAACGTCAGACCATCATCATACAACTGACCTTGATGGTAAGCATGGTTGCAGAAAGACGCAACCACATCGCACGCAGCTCTTTTTCACCTAAAAAACACTCCGCCTCCCAAAACCTTTGGCTCCCCCTCATTTATAACAGCGGATATCCCCACAATGCTTCACGCCCCCTGCTGGCGACTTTCCCGATAGGCAATGGCCAACTTTTCCACCAGGGTTTCCAGATCAATGGGTTTCAAACAATAATCACTGGCACCACAGTCCAAACCCTGCAGACCCGCCTGCATCGAAGCATGGCCGGTCAGCAGGACAACAGGCAGGGTCGACCATTTCGCCTTAATTTCCCGAAGAAAGTCCATGCCATCCCGGTCGGGAAGCATGACATCCAGCACAACAATATCGGGCCAACCTGATTCAATAATTGTTAACCCCTCGGCACAGGTAAGGGCTGTTTTTACATCATATCCCCGTCGTATCAACCTTTTACAGGTTGTTTCTAAAAAATCAACCTCATCATCAATGAGTAAGATATTGAACTCCGTGGCCATTTCATCCCTCCATCTCTGCGTTATCTAAAAGAATATGCAAATCTGCCGTTATTTTCTGTCGATACTGGGCAATCATACCCTCATCCCCCATGACCATATCGATCTGTCGGGTGTGAATAATCAGATAACCAAGAATCTTCAGCCGTTCCAGGAGAAAAGAACCTGGTTTTTTTTCTATCCTGGCAGTCATGGAGTCCGCCTTCTGCTCCACTCGAAAACCAAATTCATTCAAGATGTCACTAATCAACCGGATACGCAGCAGGCGGCGATTTTCATCGGCCGCCCCGCCCTTGAACTGGAAGTTGACATAATTTTCGGTGAGATACTCCCCAAGATTTGCCTCCACTAAGGCAAAATGATAGCCAAGCCGGACACTCAGATTGCAGAAATTTTTTGAGATAAGAAAGTAATTTTTTGCGGCCATGGTCGAGCGCACCCCCGGATCAAGACCGGGATTTCTGGTGGACTGAAAGATAATGGAACCAAATCCTCGCAAACTGACAGGTGGTGGACCAGCCCAGGGAAAGGCGGTCATGCCCTGCCAGATGGCCAGCATCGGTACGGAAACAATGTGGCCGAGATCGACATAACGACTCTCCGGGTCAAAATCAGAACTGAAACCATCGTCCAGATCAATCACCCACCACTGGGAAGGGGCATCCACCACCAGTTGTTTGGCTGCCTTGTCATCAAAGCCGTAGCGTTCACCAAACTTGAACATCTCGACCACGGCCTTCTCATGACAATAACGGGTAAGATCATGCAGGGTCTGGCATGAATCTGGCTTGAAAAAAGGCGAAGCAGGGTCGGTCAAGGTCAGGGGCGTGATATACTCCATGGCCGCCACCAGGATTTTATAAACCGGACTACCAACCATGAGATTAGGTTTTGGTAGAGCCAGGGCCAGTAGAGATTCTACCCGACCGTCATACACTTTACCCGCCGTGGCATCCACCGTAATCAGGCGGTAATTGCCAAGAGTCGTCAGGGCCTGATTCATCCCGAAAATGGCCGGGATTCCAAATTCACGGGCCACTGTGGCAAGGTGAGCGGCCATCTGGCCGGTTTCGCTGATCACCGCCGACGCCCGGTCCAGCAAGCTGGCCCAGTCGGGATAAGGGGTCTCAACAACCAGCACCGCACCTTTGGGAAAACGCAACAAATCGAGACTGGATCGTACATTAAAGACCTTGCCACAGGCGACGCCACGACTGGCGCAGACCCCGCCGACCAGAAGTGGCGACGGCAAATCATCCTCCCTGATGCCGTGTCCTTTGGGCTCTGACAATTCCTCAGCAGCAGGCCGCCCCAGGGGACGACTTTGCAGGATATACAAAAGCCCCGCCTTATCGATTGACCACTCCACATCCTGCGGAGTGCCGAAATGCTCTTCCAGGCGCACGCCCACCTCGGCCAGTTCCGCTGTCTGGAGTGCGGTAAGGGTCGGTAATGAATCGACACCGCCATCCGCTTGTCCCACTCCAGATTGGAAATCAAGAAGAGCATAAGGCGGTGTCCGACTGACCATGAACTGCTCGGTTGCACCACTGCCATCCACCACATGACTGGCAAGGCCTGGCGCCGCCTGGATCATGACAAACCTGCTGCGCGGATCATCAGGGGCCCGGGAATAAAGAACCCCGCTGACAACGGCATCCACCATGTGCAGACAACCGACACACATATGCACATCCTGATGCCGATAGCCTCGCTGCTGCCGATAAACAATGACCTGACTCTTATACTTGCCGGCCATGATCTCCTTATAGGCCTGACCGACAAATTCACGACTGACATTGAGCTGGGTTCGGTACTGGCCGGCAAAGGAGACATTGCTGCTGTCCTCACCAAGAGCACTTGAACGAAGGGCAACCAACAACTCGGAATCCTTGTCAGTCACAACTTGCTGATGGTGCGCAAGAATCGCTTCTTCGAGATCTTTTGGCAGCGGCGCGTTCACAATCAGGGCTTGAATACCGGCACTGACAGTATATAGCTCCTCCATATTATCAAAATCAAGCCCCTTTAAACGGCGGTTAATCTCAACCTCCAAATCATTGGCCTGGGTGAAATGGCGACCAGCAGCGGCAGTAATCACAAAGCCATCCGGGGTTCTTAAGCCCACCCGGTTTCTCACCTCACCAAGATTGGCCATTTTCTCACCCACCTGATCCACCATGCCGGCATCCACCTCCGCCATGGACAGAATCACTGCGCCCTCGGTGGTCACAGGCGGGCTGGCAATCACCAGCTCAAGCTGCCTGGTAATATCCCTGAATGACTGGTCAAGCGCCCCGTATCTCCCGTCAGACAGCTTACTCAGATGCCGGATCATCTTGTAGATATTCACAGTTAGAGCGGTACAGTTTCCCCGGATAAAAGCCATACCAAAGGAACGACCGGCGCCCAGGACTTGCTCCATCTCCGCCATCAATTCCAGGGCATTATTATTAGCAGTAAGCAAAGAACGAAATTCTTTATAATGACTACGAAATGCGGTCTGTAACTCCGCCGGTTTCAGTCTAGGTTTGCTACGGAACAAAGAGGTGAAAAGATCAACAAGAGAGGTCATGGAGTGTCGTTCATACTGGGCGAATTTGCCACGTCAGACTAAATACGTCCTCAACAAAAGGTGCGTTTATTTCAATATATTCAATATATCTAAAAAAAACCACCAAGCAAATGAAATCTGCCAAACACAAGCGGCACCTGCAAGACAATATAAAAGGGCCAATGAACAATCAAACTGAAAAAAAACCGCTTGTTCTTGGCAGCATACCACCCAGAACAAGCGGTCAGTCAAACAACACTGCTAATGCTCAAGTTTGAGTCCCCAGCCTTCAAACATGAAAAGAATGGAAAAACCAAACCACATGGTATAGACCACATAGCCCGCCAGGGAACAAATGACCAATACCGCCTTGTCCTTGATGCTCTGCGCCTCAATCCCATAATAATTATAGGATGGCTCAACGGTCTTGGTCCGCACCTGATAGAGAACTTTTGATTCTGCAAATTTCTCCTGCTTGGTCAGGCTCTTCTCCATGGACTTCAGCACATTATACCAATCATACATCACCTGCTTTTCAGCAAAGCCGTATTTGCCGCTGATAGTCTTGCCGTCATTGGCAAACATTGAGTCTGCGTCAGCGAGAATGGCACTCAGCATCCCACCGAGATCCCCGCTGAGCTTGATCTCTTTATCGCCAGCCTCGACCTTCATGCCTGCATGCTGCATAAGAACTGTCAATCTTTCCATTGAAAGGTTGGCATCGGCTTTAATGTTCAGGGATATGTTGTTTCCCTTGAAGACCTCGATCTTTTTCTGGGTCGCAGGGATATAATAAGCTGATTTTTTGGATATGGAATTGTACATACTGTCCATATAGTCCAGCATATTTACCTTCTTGCCCTGACCAGGATAAAGCGGCGAGAGAAGCAGTGCGAACACGATCCAGAAAGCGATATGGAGCACCAGACCACCGGTGAATTCTTTTTTATGGGCAATCATGCTTTTACCTCCGTGTGCGCGTGGCCCTCTCCTTTGAGGACGCTGATATTGGTGAAGAAGATATAAAAGACCCAGACGGCAAAGGCGCCAAGCACCCCAAAGAAAATCCAGGTGCCCACTGTTTCCAGCATCTTGCCGGTCTCGACAGACATGGGGATATACCCCATGCTGGCAAGTTTGGAAGGCAGGGCAAAGGCACGGTTAACAAAACCGGCCGAGGTGGCGACGGCATACAGTCCACAGATGGTGGGACCGCTGACGACCTTGGTTATCAGAGAACCGACCTGGATGCCGACCAGCGAGCCAAGCAGCATGCCCATGGCCAGGGTATAGAAGATAAAACCATACACGGCATACTGGGAAAGCCCTGCATATCCGGCAGTGAAGATAATCTGAAAGATGTCGGTACCAACAGTAGTGGCTGAAGAGACACCCAGGGTATAAACAAAGATCGGGAAGGTCAAGAAGCCACCGCCTACACCCATGATAGCTGCGGCCATACCAACCACAAAGCCGCTGACCACCAGAAACAACCAGGAAATTTTGCGGCCGCCAGGGGTAACGCCCTCATCGAATTTGATCATGGGGGGCAGGTTGACAGACTGGATCTTGCGGGCCACATTGGTCATACCAGCGGTACCGGCGGCAATGTCGGACGCCTTTTGCGCTGGTTGCGGCTTGCGGGATTTGAAAAAGTCCATCAACGCGTAGGAGCAGAGGAAGCCCAGCATCAGAACATAGATGGTGGTAATAAAGGCATCGCTCAGCACCGGATTCTTCTCATACAAAGTCCGGTTGACCCAGCCGCCCAGAGTGGCGCCGCCGATAGAGCCTACGAGAAAATATGCGGCCAGACCAACAGAGATATTCCCCAGTTTGCGATGGAGAACACTGCCCATGATGGCCTTGGCAAAGATATGAAACAGATCGGTACCAACAGCAAGGATACCTTTCACCCCGGCGCTCATCAGGGCGGGAGCAATAATAAAGCCGCCACCAGCGCCAATACAGCCGGTAATCAAACCGGCTACAATACCAACGCCGATGGAGGCAAAGAAGATGGTCGGGGTGTAAAAGGCCGGGGCATAGGCCGTCTTACCGCCAAGCATACCGGGCAATTTGCCGACCACATCTTCGGCAAAGGCCACACCGCCGACGAGAATGGGGACAATAAGCAGGCACAAAATTGCCAGCCGTTTGCGATCATGCAGGATAGTGTTTGAGCAATCAAGTTCCCACTGGGCATGGGCCCTGGCGCCCATCAGCATGAACTGATTTAATTCTTTGAAAAATTTCATTCTTGTTTCTCCTTTTCTCCATGTTGTATAATAAAATCTAGCGCTCCCCCATGGTTGCGAGGTACCTCGTCATGTTCCTGGATCACTTTTGCTCGTCCTGATGCGGCGTATCCTTATGGACTCCGCTTCTTGGCCGCCTGAAGTTTTTCCAGGAGTGTTTCAAATTCCACCGGTTTGATCAGATAATCAAAAGCCCCGTTGCGAATCCCCTCCTCTCCCTCACTGGCCGAGGCATGACCAGTAAGGATAATAACCCGCGTTTGCGGGTTGATTTTCATTATTTCCCGCAGGACTTCGCTGCCGTCCATATCGGGAAGACGCATATCAAGAAGCACCACTGAAAAGTCACCGGCCGCAATTTTAACTATGGCCTCGCCACCCGTCAGCACCCCTTCGCTTTCCCAACCCCTTTTACGCAGACGCCGTACCAGGGTAGAGACAAATTCCTGTTCATCATCGATCACCAATATTGAAGATTCGGCCATTTTAATTCCTCTGCACCCTGTCTCTTATGGGTGAATGGTTCACATTATGCGCTGCCCAGTGAAGCCGGCAAGGTAACCCGAAATACGCAACCACCCTCCAACCCGTTGCGCGCCTCAATACTACCACCAAGCCGCTCCATGATGTTATAGGAAATTGCCAGGCCAAGTCCGGTACCGCTTCCCATCTGCTTTGTAGTAAAAAAAGGTTCAAAGACCTTTTTCAAGGCATCTTCTGAAAGTCCCGGCCCATTATCGGCAAATTCAACAAAGAGCTGTTTTCCGACCAAACTGGTAGTGATGGTAATTTCACCGTCATGGCCAATGGCATCAACACCATTATTGAGGATATTAAGAAAGACCTGCTGTAAGTGGGGGCTGTCGGTAGTGATGGGGGGAAGACTGGAATCCAGGTTACGATGAATGGTAATCCGGTGATTGCGCGCCTCCTTTTCCAGAAACGAGACCGTCTCCTCTACCAGGGCGTTGATGTCGGTTGCTGACTTCAGGCCATCAGTGCTGCGGGAAAATCCCAGCAGTCTATGGGTGATCGTACTGGCCCGTTTGACCTGGGCCCTGATTTTAAGAATTGCGGGTTGATATTCATCCCTATTTTTCAGATACGACGATTCTTCTTCGCTCAACAGTTCATCAAGCCAGTCAGCCTGATCGCCAATAATCTGCAGGGGGTTATTGATCTCATGAGCGACACTGGCCGCCATCCTGCCAATTAGGGCCATCTTCTCCGAATAACGGATGCGGTCATACAGCAGCACACGATGGCGGTCGGCGGCTTCGACCTTGTTCATCATCGAAAAAACCAGCAGAATAGCCACGGCAATGATGAGCAGCCCCACACCGCCTATGATTATCTGGTCACGCTCCCTGGCCCGGTAAAAATCCGTCAGCGAAGTCTCGATATCTGTTTTCAGCACCAGGATCCAGGCGTTATTTTTCAGCCCGATGGTGGCGTATAGATAGCCCTGGATGTTATGAATAGTCAGGCCGTCATTCGAGGTCAGAAGCGCTTTCTCCCAGTCAGGCAATGAGACCATCCCCAAACGGCTTGGGGTTTGCATCTCACCCTGACGATTGACAATAAAGGCATCGCCTCCGGGTCCAACCATGGTGCTGGCCAACAGGGCATTGAACAGCTCGGAGTTAATGGTCGCCCGCAGGATCCATGAATGGGTTGGATCCGTCACAGCCACAATGAAATGCGGCACCCCCCGAAAGCCGGTAAACACATCGCTCACATAATGTCCACTGCGCATGACTTCGGCGAACCAGTGCGTTTCCGCATAATTTTTATCCTTCAAATGTTCGGTAAAAGGACCGGTATAACTCTGGTGACTGCCATCCCTGGCAATAAGGCCCAGATCGACAATAAACCCCTGGTGATTCATGGCCTTAAAAAGCTTCTCCAGATTGGAGGGAGCGTTTAACCAGGAAAAATCGTAAAGCTCCGCATATCCGGCAAGAATATTTTCCTGACTGTCAAGAAATAAATTAATGATCTCCCGACGATTATTGGCCAGGCTGGTCAGCTCCACCGTGGTCTTGTCAAGCCATGATTCCTGGTAAAAACGGGAAACCATCCAACTGATAAACAGCAGAGGAACAATGGCCACGAAAATGACCACCACCACAAAAAGCCGCTTCTGCCGCGCATAATAGGACTCACGCGAACGGACCTTCAAGGCTGCGGCGGGAATGGTGGCAGCATACATCCTCATGATTTGTCAGGACATTCCTCGAACCGTGGATCAGCAGCCATAACTCCTTCAAGCTTCTTCAGCTTTCGCCACAGGGAAACCCGGTCTATGCCCAGCACCTCGGCCGCCCGTGACTTGTTCCCGGCGACATGGGCCAGGACCTTTTGCACATACTCCTGTTCGAGTTCCAACAGGGTCGGGAACCTGCCCTCCAGCGGATACCCTTCACCAAAACCTGAACCCACCAGCGGGCGGATTTCAATCCGTTCACCACTGACAATAAATTGGCTGCTCATGACCACTGCCTGTTTCTGCATTCTTGTCTGGCCTTCTTGGAAAGAGTTAACAGAACTGCTATAAAAATAATGCTGTCATCAAGATGGCAAGACGGCATCAGGTTCTGTTACTAACTGGTCAAAAAATCATTATTATTTCGTCACGAGCCCAACTCATTTCCTCAATATATTTTTGGCGGTTTCGTATTCGCCTGCTTCGGCAAAGGCGACTGCGCCCGCCGAATTATCCAGCAAGTTATTTTTTGCCTGATACGCGGCCCTGAT
>JAUSAB010000067.1 GCA_030653035.1 Desulfocapsaceae bacterium
AAACTCGTGGACATGTAGAACCCTCCTTATCTTTTGCTTGGTCGCATTGATAAGGACTACATGTCCATTCTTTTTACCACTCATTTTTCGGTACAAGTACGCTTAATCCGGAAGAACCGAAAAAAGGAGTGTAAAAAGCCAGTGCTGAAAGGTAGTCGATGGTGCTTTATCAAGAGGCCAGAAAACTTAACAGAAAAGCAGGAAGTTACGCTCAAAGAGTTGATCAAGAACAACCAGACGACCATCCGGGCATATTTGCTCAAGGAAGATTTTCAATTTTTCTGGGACGTTAATAAGGCGACAAGAGCAGTAGGCTTTCTGGATAGTTGGTGCAAGCGAACCATGCAGTCAAAAATAGAACCAATGAAAAAAATCGCCAAAATGCTCCGCTCTCATCAAGAGCTTATTCTCAACTGGTTTCATGCCAAAGATCAAATCTCACTGGGTGCTGTAGAGGGTCTCAACAACAAAGCAAAAACGACATCAAAAAAAGCGTACGGATTCAGGAGCTATGAAGTCGCAAGAATAGCACTATTTCAAACACTTGGCGATTTGCCTGAACCAAAAAACTACCCACAGATTCTGCGGAAGAGCCGCCCTGCTTTCATAAAAAATCATAAAGGAGATATCGTGCCCACTATCACCTTTATCCTCTGATAGCATAGCCACCATCAACGGTAATGACCTGCCCCTGAATCATCGCTGCCAGATGCGAACAGAGGAATAATGCCGTATCCGCGACATCATCGGGGGTGGTAAGCCGCCCCAAGGGAGTGCGTCGCAGGGCCGTCTCCAGGATCTCATCCCGATTGGGAAATTTCTTCAAGGCGTCGGTATCCACCGCCCCAGCGCTGATCGTGTTCACATTGATCCCCGCGGGCCCAAGCTCCACCGCCAGATGTCGGACCAAAGATTCAAGGGCGGCCTTAGAAGCGCCCACAGTTGTATAATTCTCAATGGCCCGGGTCGCACCCAGACTGGAAACCGCCAATACCCGGCTGCCTCTATCCATAAGCGGGAACCCCTTCTGCACCAAGGTCAACAACGCCCGGGCATTGATATCCATGGCCCAATCCCAATGACGCTCGGTAAGCTCCATGACCGGCTTCAAGACACCAGAAGCCGCATTGGAAACCAGAATATCAAGCGCCCCAAATTCCTTACCAATAACCGAAAACATCTCCGTGACATCAGCCTCTTCAGCAACATTGGCCTTGACCAATAGACAACGACCGCCATGTTTTTCTATGACATTTGCAGTCTCTTCGGCATCACGCTTATGGCGCACATAATTCACCACCAGATGCACACCATTTTCGGCCAGCCGAATAGCAATTGCCCGGCCGATTCCACGTGACCCGCCGGTAACCAAAGCAACTTTCCCCTGTAAATCAAACATGATACCTTCCTATTAGAAGTAAAATAAGTTTAACAAATAATCGTTAGACCGAAGTTTCCCAAAAACACTTGCAGTTATTACTATCCCCGACGCAAGGTAAGAACAACTCGCCTCAAGGAATTAAAGACATATCGTAGCGGCCTGAATCGAACAGGGTTCAAGATTTCCGGGGCCACAAAACCTGAACCAAAAAAATCAGACGGTGCCAACAACGGAAATTCAATATCACAGAGTTGCACGCCAGGCAGATTATGCTCTCTTGCGGCACACCACAGTGGACTCTTCTCGGTTTTCAGTTCAAGAAGTGCAAGCAAAGCCGTATCAAGTGCAACCGAACTCCTTGATCCTGCCAAACACCCCAGGAAAAGTTGATCTCCGCACATGGGGCCGTGCCTGTGCATAACCTCAATGCCGTCTGCAAGCGCGATATTTTCCGGCAATAACCCCTGTAGTTCCAGAATAATCCGGGCAAACTCAAGATGCGAATTCCCATAACGCATATGAAACCAAGACTTACGCACTCCTTTCACTATACCAAAAATATTTTTCACTGCCATACTTACGTACATCTGATCATGGGCCTTGACCTTGGGCAGGTTAACCAAAAGATCACAATCAAGGGCCTCTGCGGCAACACCAACAAAAATCCCTGAAGGCAAACGCCTTCGCACAACTGAAGTAAATTCAGCGATATGGACATCCATCCCTCGCACTGCCCGAGCAATCCCCTGACGCTCCGCAACACTTATGGAATTTCCAAAGGCAGGCGAATCACCAATCGAGACCCGACAACCGTGATCAAGAAACCACGCGGCCACCGCCGCCACAAACTCAGCATGGGTACAGGCAAGGGATGGAGCGCTGGCGCTAATCAAATTGGGTTTAAGCAAAACCCTGCTGCCACGCGACAGATTGAGTGCACCAAGACGCGGAATAACTCGCGCAAGAGCAGAGTGAAGAGACGTACGCGTATACTCTTGGCAACGATCAAGACAAACAACGGCAGATGCGATCATAAAGAAGATGAAAGAGACAATGATAAACAAAAGTCCTGAAAATAGAAAAAGCCAGTCACGCAAGAGCGGACCGGCTTTTTCCAGGAGAGAAGAGAAGAGATATCTATCTTATTGCACATCTTGTGCCACCCTCGCTGAAGAAATTTTACTCTTCACATATCAATAGGTTAAATACAGCACCCACCCCTACGCCCCTGACAGTAGCACACAAAATATATAAAAATTTATACTTTTTACAACAAAAAACCACAACAATTAAATATTTAAGCATAATATCAAACAATTAAACTAACAGGTATTTGAACCCGCACAGAGGCAACTACCCCAATCACACACTTCCCTGCCTCCTCTCCAAAAAACTCTCTCTATTTTTTGTTGTTTTCCCTGTCTTCTGCTATGCTTCACCAGACTACACTCTTTCAGGATATGACATCCTCCACTTTCTTCTTCACCCAGAACTTACATGACACCAGACTCTGGCTCTACCAGATTTTTTCACAGTGCCCTTCGCAGTCTTTATTCGCATGGCCCCCATATCCAACTGGCAGTCTTCACAATAGCCCTTCTAGAAACAACCACCCTCTGGACAACACTCTCGAAACCGCTTCTTCTGTCTGGACTATGCTGCTATTTCTGTCTCACTTTTTGGTATATTTTTTTAGTTACAAAGACGCGCAAATCCAGCAAAGGGTCACCCTTAAAGATCAGCAAGACCTATCGCCTCCTGCTGTTCATCTATCTGTGGCAAGCTCTCTATTGGGGAGGCACGGCTTTATTTATCAAAGACGGCACCCTACTGCTCTACGCCACACATGCCTTATTCCTCTACAGCGCCTGCACCCTCTTGACCACCCATCTCGCCGCCATACCGATAATGGCTTACGGCCTTTCTGCCATCAGTCTTGCGCCAACACTGTACGCCTTTTTCTTCAAGGCCCCTGCCGAAATGAGACCACTTGCTTATTGCCTGCTGGCCCTCGCAATTGTACTCATCATCATCATTTTTTTCCGGTCAAGGGCACTTCACACCTCTATCCGCGAACACCTAAACAATCAACGTAAAATCCATAGCCTCAAATCACAACTCAATAAATGCAATGCAAGACCAGAATACTCTTCAGCTATCAATACCCTCAACGAACTCAAAGAGCGGTTACAAAACTTCACCGAACAAAAAACGGCCCTCACCCTGGCCCGCAACGAAGCCATATGGAATGCGATCCTCACTATCACTGACCAATCCCATCTCCAGAATAACTGGCAAAACTGCTTCAGCGGCAAGCTCTCAAGCCTCTGCCAGCCACTGGAAACCGACCGAATCTACATCGTCGAGGCGGATAAAGATGCCAGAAAGGCCTCCATTTATCCAAAAAATAAATACCAAGCAACCCTTGATCACAGCTGGATCTTTAATAATCCCAGCTGTGTTGCCGCCCTGAAAGCAGGACACATCATCCACAATCAATCTCCACAAATATCAGAGCTTGAACAAGACTCCATGAGGCATCTGGGCATCCAAGCCTTTCTTGATATCCCAATTCTGTTAAAGAATGAAATCTGGGGAATCATCGGCATGGACAGACTGACAACAGCCGCACCTTTTACCACACAACAAGTCAACGGGCTGAAGTTCATCGCCAATATCCTGGCCATGACCATTCGCAATCAACAAGATCGCCTTGAAAGAGATCGTCTGGTAACAGTCATCGAACAATCGAGTGATTGTACCCTTATTACCGATCCCGTAGGCAAAATCCTTTATGTCAACCCCGCCTGCGAGACCGTCACCGGCTACTCACAACCAGAAATTATTGGCACCAATATCAAGGGCCTCTATTCCGAGGCCGTCATGGATAATAATATCTGGCAACAAATCATAACAGCCATGGAAAATGGCGAACACTGGCAAGGGCAATTCCCCAACCATCGCAAAGACCACACCCTGTACGAAGAAGAGATGCTCGTCTCACCTGCATACGATCACAAGGGAGAGATAAGCAATCAAGTCATCATCAAACGGAACATTACAGAAAAAAAACGCCTTGAATCCATTGTGGAGGCCGCCAACCTCATGGACAATATTGGCTTTATCTTTTCCAGCATTCGCCATGAGCTTGGCAATCCAATCAATTCGATCAAAGTCTCACTCTCGATTCTCGACTCAAACCTTGAGCTCTATGATAAAAACGACATCAAACGCTTTATCAATCGCAGCCTTTCAGATATTGGCCGAGTTGAATATCTGCTCAAAACACTCAAGAACTTCAGTATATTTGAACGCCCAATCATCGAAAAAATAGACATGACGACATTGCTTAACAAATTCATCACGTTAATCACAACAGAGCTCCAGCAAAAAAACATCGAACTTACCGCCGATATCCCCAGAGAACCCAGGTTCGGCTTGATAGACCCCCGCGCCTTTCAGCAGGTACTCCTCAATCTTATCGCCAACGCCGCCGACTCCCTGATGGAAATCTCACAAAAAAACATTTCCCTTGCCATGCTCACTGAAGAAAATGGCCAAATCAATATCATTATCAGCGACAACGGTTGCGGCATCAGTGACGATGAACAGATCAATTTGTTTAAGCCTTTTTTTACCACTAAACCACAAGGAACCGGCCTAGGGCTAGTTATTGTCAAAAAAATGCTTGCAAAGATGAATTGTTCCATTCATATCAACAGCAAAAACAACAGGGGAACCAAGGTTCTTATTGTTATTCCCGGCCTATGACAGTTTTTTCTGGACAGAGGCCGACCACGCATTGTAAAAAGAATGTATCCAAATTACGTTCATTTTTTCATTCACATCTCATCAGGTTAACAACTCAACAGGCTAAAAAGTGAGCTTTTCTCTCTTTTCAACCTGATGACCAGTCACATTGATCACCCGGCAGAAGCCGGCATGGGAGCAGCTATGAATACCGTTCTTATTGTTGACGACGATGAAAGCTTTTTGCTCAGCCTGATTGATGGATTTAAATCCTACGAAGATCAATTCGGTATCGTCACTGCCCATAACGGCGAGGAGGCCGTCGCCATCCTCAATGAGCAGGAGATCCATCTGGTCCTTACAGACCTGAAGATGCCCAAGATGGACGGCTTTGCGCTAGTCGCCCACCTCAGTGCCAATCATCCGGATCTTCCCGTTATTGTCATGACCGCCTTTGGAACTCCAGACATGGAAGCAAACCTGAAAGAAATCGGCGCCTTTCAATATATCGAAAAACCTATCGATTTCAATCTGCTGGTTACCAAGATTCTGAAAGGGCTCGAGGGCCGCTCCAAGGGATTTATTACCGGAGTCTCTTTGGGATCATTTCTCCAGTTACTGGAACTGGACAAAAAAACGTGCACCCTCACCGTTCGTTCTGGAAAGAATCAAGGGACAATGTACTTCAAAAACGGAGAACTCATGGACGCCGACACCAATGATCTCCATGGGATCGATGCTGCCTTTGAAATCATCAACTGGAAAAATGTCGAGATTATACTGGCAAATTCCTGCGATGTTACTGAACAAAAAATCTCTGAATCTCTTGGCTATATCCTGCTTGAAGGCAGCAGAAGACAAGATGAGCGAGAATCGCTAACCGTAAACCCTGGTCCGCAAAACAGCACGAGTGCCTCTCTTGATTCCATTGATTTAGCTGGTATAGACTTAGGCCTTGATGATTTCCTCCATGATGAAGACGCCATTCCATCTCCTTCGCCAGCCGAGACCATGCCGTTGCATTCTGCACCCTCAATGCACGCATCCAATCCGCTTTTACAACAATTTATCACTATGTTAGGATCAATGCCCGAGGTCAGCAACTCCATCCTTGTCTCAAAAGATGGGAACGTAATCCATACGGCCACACCAAGTGACGACCAGCTTGTTAATTTTATAACCTATCTCTCTGTTGTCAGTGAGCAGCTTCAAATGGCCATGGGAGCCGGAGACCGGCAATATGTCCTGCTTGGGTTGAACACTGGAAATAAATTTCTTGTCCTCTGCGGCAAAGAGGTCGTGGTCGGCCTGGAAATCGGCAATACTATAGCCCCTGGCCCGGTAGCAGCCGGATTACGACCGGTGTTAAGCAGAATCAGCCTGCAACAATAAAGAGCGGGCCCGAAAAGTAACCGTTGTTTTTCAGCTCTTTCGTAATGACGGCCAGCAACGCCCCGCAGGAAGCACTCTTGGGACTCGAATAAAGACCGACCAATTTTTCATAGTATTTTTGTCATGTAAACGGCAAGGTATTTTGTTACCACCACTTACGACTAAAAAAAAATATTTTTCCAAAAAACACCCATAAAAAACTGGGAAGACCATCAAAGGAAATGCACCATGGATTCACTCCTCAAAGAAATCAATATGCTTCCCGGAGTTTTTGGCTGTTTTGTTTACACTGGCAATCAAGAGTTAGCAGCCGCAAAGCTTCCACCAATCTTTAAGGAAAATACCATAAAAACCATGGGCAATCTCCTCACCCGTACCATCAAAATGGGAGCCATGGCCAACGTGGACATAGAGGCCATTGAGTTCAAATTTGATGTGTCACTGATTATTGTCAAGCCCCTGAAGCAGGGAGCCATCCTGGTAATGGTCTGCGAACCTGCTGTCAACAAATCTCTCATCAACATGACCACGGCAATGCTGACAAACGACATCCAGGCCTCAATCGACAAAGGCACTGTGCCGCAAGCCAAGAAAATCCCGACTCAAGTCATTCAAGCCACAACCGCGGTCCCCGGACAAGAACAACCCAAAAAGCAGGAAGCCGAAATAGACGCAGCACTTGCCCCAATACTGGAAAACATCAAAGACGCACTGGCCTATGCCATTGGTCCGATTGCAGGGCAGATCATGCTCGCTACCATTGAGACTTGGGCACAGCAAGGCCCAACATCCAAGCAACAACTGCCAAGCCTGGCTGCTCTGCTCTGTAAAGAAATCAATGATACGGAGCTGGAAAAAGAATTTATGGGCCAGATTAAATCCTTATTCTAAAGTACCACCAATACTCCACTCGAGATGAACGCTTTTCAACTCAGGATTGATGCCTGAGCGGAGTAAGACTGCACAATCACTGTCTTTTGTAAACAGAACAAACTTACCTCCCGTTCCGGTAAAAATATGATCACCGCCTGCTCTCCATCCTGCCGAAGACCAAGCTCCTGAAGACACTTCCCTGAAAAACGTAAAAAGAAACCTTTTTTAAAAAAGTGATTCCTGTTGCTATGGTCAAAAAGACCAGCAAGCTCTGTCGCTGTCTGTTGATAAAGAGCATTCTTCACCGCTTGTGGCTGTTCTTCTTCGAGTGCAACCTGCAAAAACGATGGCAGAAAACGGTGCCCACAACGTAACCAGTCGTAACGCAAGATTTCCAGAAGCAACGGCCCGTCCTCCCGTCCCTGAATCAACTGACTCAGTAATTGCCCCATAAAATCGTGGGTGGAGGCTAATCCAAAGAAATTTACCTGCAGACAGACACGAAGCAATTCCTGGAAAAAAGAGAACACATCCTCTTCTTTCCGCCGCAAATAATCCCAGAATGATGGGAAATAACGGTTATTAACAAATTTCTCCACACACTCGCAAAACCAATAAAGCTCCTGCAAGGTGGTATGAGTCAACCATTGATTGGCCAACACCGCATAAGGTGGCTGGCGACAGTTCGTGTATGAAAACATTTCAGCATCCCTGCTGATCGCAGTCTCTGGAAGGAGCTTCAACAACCCCATTTGCAGATAATGCGCACCTGTGGCAAAAAGATCCGCAAAGGAATGACCAAAATCCTCTCTATTCTCATAGGGAAGGCCAAGAATCAGATCCGCATGAAGATGAATAGATCCAAGCGCCACCAATCTTTTAATGTTCCGCAGGGAACTTGTCACATCCATCATCCGCCCAACGGCCCGGAGAGTTTTATGATGAGTGGACTGGACTCCGATCTCAAACTGAAAACGGCCCACCGGCACAGTCTCAAGAAAGTCAAACATCTCTTCCGTAAAACGATCCGGGGTTATCTCAAAATGAAACAACGTCTTGGCTTCTATCCCCAGCAGAAACTTCCAGATGGCCAGGGCGCGCTCTGGCTTATCATTGAAGGTTCTGTCCACAAAACGCAACGTTACAGGCTGATGATGCAGTATCTGAGCAAGCTCTTGCTGGACCAAGAGAAGATCCTTGTGATAAACTCCTTTTTCCGCCGAAGAGAGGCAGTAGGTGCAGGAAAAGGGACACCCTCTGGAGCTTTCATAATAAACATTTCTGTCTTGCAGATGCAAGTTGAAGTCCTCTTCACGATAAGGTGACAAGAGAACACGATCCTGCATCTGCAAAAATGATCCTCCATAAAAAGGCTGCAAGGCTTTTCTTTCCAAATCCCTATAAAATGCAGCGCTCACGGCCTCAATATCACCACTGACCACTGTACACAAAGAGGACGAAAGGTTATGACCAACAACCACAGACTGAGGGCCTCCCACCACTACCTGACAATCCGGCAGACACGCTTTCAAATCCCAAACTAACTGTTCTACCCGGTCAGAGTTCCAAACAGCTACCGAAAAAAAAATATAATCAGGCCCCCCCTGACTGAGACGCAACAACGTTTCATAGTAGGAGTCATTGATAGTTAGCTGACACAACTCGATTTTTACATCCAGACAATTCTTCTCCAGCTCATTACGAACATGAAACAAAGCCAGACAGGAATGGGTAAAACGGGCATTAAGGGCCACAATCTTGATCTGCATTTCAGCCTTTCTGGCAATCACCAAACCAACAACAACTTGTCTGGCTACAGGCAACAACACCCGTTTGATAACAGGGCGTATATCCTTCCTTGCCTTGAATTGCCCTGATTAAATCAGCCTTAAGCATTTTGGCACCATTAAGCCCCATTTCTTTTGCCATTTTTTTGATTTCTTTCACAGTCATGCCGGTATCCTCCTCGCTAAAATGTTATAAATCTTCCCTGTTACCCCAATTATCAATTTACCATAATACTTACCAGGATTATTCAACAGACAACTGCAAAAGTCAAATATCCGGACAAAATCCCACCATGGCCAGAACTCATAAACATCATGCATGCTCATACTTCTTTTCTTCTAACCCCCATCCCTGCGAGCAGGGACAACGAAGGATGAAACTTTTGTAAAAATTGGCCATAATCACCCTTGTCAATTCCAACGGATTATTTCTAAACCATCGGAGGGTAATTATGGCCACAAAAAATGATAGCACAGTATTGTCAGTAGTTCATCCAGTTTGTTGCGGGCTTGATGTTCACAAAAAGAAGATTTCTGCTTGTCTTCTTGGAAACGGGTGTTACAAAGGATGAAAGTGTCCTTATCCGGGAGTTTGGCACATTTACAGAGATACAGAACAGCTTCGCACCTAGCTTGCTGAACATGAATGTTCGATCGTTGCCATGGAAAGCACCAGAGTGTACTGGCGTCCAGTTCATAACATCTTGGAAGGGGAAGTGGAGGTGTTTTGCCTCAGTCGGAAATGGACTTTCAGACCGCTTGCTGTAAGGGTGTATCTTGTTCCTTTGGGCGCATGATTTCAGAGAAGGCTTTCTGTCGTTTTTGCTTTCTCAGTTCTCTGGCTTCCTCAAGCTTTCTGTCTCGCTCTTTGAATATTTCTTGGTCTCTGCCATTCAGCTTGTCTGCTGGGGTAACGTAACCAATAGCGCTGTGCAGCCTGACAGTGTTGTAATGCTCAATGTACTTTTCTACAATTCTGCGGGCATCGTCAAGGGAAAGTGGAACACCAGGACGAATGCATTCAGTTTTAATGGTTTTGTGGAATCGCTCCAGTTTGCCATTTGACTGCGGATAATAGGGCGAAGTCCGCACATAGGTCATCCCTGAGATCCGGATGAATTCCTTGAAATCTTTGGCAATGAACTGGGGACCGTTGTCGGAAATGATCCGAGGTCTGGCTTCCAGGTATTTCTCTTTGGCTCGTTCGAGGATTATTTCGACGTCTGTTTCAGTCATCTGCTCTCTGATCTCCCAATGGATGATGAAGCGACTACAGCCATCCAGAAAGCTGCACAGGTAGTAGAAGGTGCCATGGATGTTGAGATATGAGATGTCGACATGCCAATGTTCATGGGGACGTAGCGGCTGAATAAATCCAGTTCCTTTCAGAGATGTTTTTTTGTTCCACTTCTGCAGCATGCCTGCCT
The DNA here is from genome assembly GCA_030653035.1 of Desulfocapsaceae bacterium. Lineage (GTDB taxonomy): Bacteria > Desulfobacterota > Desulfobulbia > Desulfobulbales > Desulfocapsaceae > UBA2270. The sequence continues at coordinate 10,611 of JAUSAB010000067.1, forward strand.
TTGTGAGAACACGCCAGGTGCTTGAGGGACTGACTGCCACTATATTCTGATCCAGCATCATAAAGGTCAGCCGACGGTATCCCTCAAGAGGGTTGTTCTCGGCGAACTTGATAATGGCTGCCCGTTCCCAGGGATCAAGCCAGAAATCACGAGGAATAGGGGCGTTGTGTTCGTTCACTTTGCCGTACCGCTTGATCCAGGTATAAAACTTGCTCTTTGAGACGGACAGCCAGGAGATAAAGCGCTTCAATGGAATCTCCGCCTTGACGCTCCATTCTTTGATATAATCAACAACGGCATCGCGAATATCATGAGGAACCCAGCTGCCGGTTAGAGATCCCCAAGTTCTTTTTTTAACTTGATATGCTCCTCCATCAGCTCAGAAAGGACTGATTGTTAAATGAAGCCATAGAGCGCGGTACCTAACATGACCGACAGCCATATGCACAACAAATTGTCAGCCTGTTTATAGGACTACGAATATAAAAATCATACTTACAGCGGCTGTTCTGACGTATTTGCGATATGTAGTAAAATAAAAATGTTATTCAACTCTCATTTGTCAGATGGGAGTGGCGTTTCATATAAACAACAATGCCAGGGCATTCTTTGGCAACCTGTTCTGGGAACATTTTAAAATGTTCCCAGAACGGATAGGTACGACACCCAGATGGTCGCACCGAATAAATGGCACATTTTCTTTCTATCCCCTGAAAAAAAATACACTCAAGGCCATGCCCTGCGATACGCTCCTTACAGGAGAATCTGTTTCCAACACGACGCAGATATTTCTCCATAAAATCAATACAGTTCATCTGCAAGAACTCACAGATCCGGTTCATTTCCTGTTGACTCACCCAGACCTGACCCGACTCTCCACAACAACAAGCACCTGGACAGGTATCACAGGCGCCAGGATTAAACTCAAAATCAAAACCATCCATCTGGACAATATCCAGCGTTCTCTTAACCATTATTAAAATTTCCTCTTCCACAACCCTACTTCTTCAGTATGAAAAGCACATGCAGAATTTGCCGTATTCAGTTATATTTAAAAATACCTTAAGAAACCTTGCATATTACAACTTCGGTATTTTATTTCACAGCCTCATAATCAGGAGACACCAGACAAATGGTTACTACCAGGAAACACAGGCAAGCAAGCGCCCGCGCAGGATTATCCCCATTCCGCCATCTTCTTTTCATACCGCTTATTTTTCTGATCTATGCCACAGCAGCGGCAACCGATCTCTACTCTGTTGTCAGCGATTCAGAGGTACCTGTCAGAAATGGCCAGGGCACTACATCCAAAATCTTGACCCTCGTGCAAAATGAAGAAACCGTTACCGCTCTCGAAGAAGCTGGATCCTGGATCAAGGTCCGTACAGCAACAGGCACTGAGGGTTGGATGCTTAAACAATACCTGAGTAACGCCCCTTCCGTTGACGACGCCTTTACCTTGCCGACCAAAAACAATCAAACCGGAAAGCAACCTGCTCCTCCCGAAAAATCGATCCCTTTAGGGGAGCAAAATCTGCAGACTTCACCCTCTGAGACAAAAGTGACATCAGAAAAAAACTCATCCACTCAATCTAAGACACCCGCTTCTCTCACAACCGCACCGACACACAACGAACCAGAAAAAACAGAAGCAAACGATTCGCCGGAGGAATTGAGGAACAGGGTGACAGCCCTAACACTGGAAAACAAGGAACTACGGGAGAATGAGCGGATCAAGTGGTTTTTGGCAGGAGGGGGAGTACTTGTCTGCGGTTGGCTCCTCGGACTCATAACTTGCAGATCACGAAAACGAAAACCATCGCTGCTGTAAACCACCATGATTTGATTCTCAATAAAAACAAAGACATGCGAGGGGTGGAGAAAAGTTCTGCAGGAGGCACACAGCATAGCCGACAGCAGTAAAACTTTCGAAACCAAACGGAAATTAGACCGAGCCAATCGCCTCAACTATCTGAATTGCCTGTCTGCTTAACGACACATCATGAACCCGAACAATAGACACTCCTTGCGTCACCGCCAAGGCTGAAACAACAGCAGTCGCAAAATCCCGTTCAGCCACATGTCTGCCAGTAATATCTCCCAAAAATCGTTTACGAGAGTGACCGAGCAGAATGGGTTGGCCCAAGTCAGAGAAAACGGACAGATTCTTGAGAAGAACCAGATTGTGAGCAAGGGTCTTGCCAAAACCAATCCCGGGATCAACAATAATACGACGGCAATCAACCCCCTGTCCCCGCAACCAGGTAAGCCGCTCTCTAAAAAAATCAAGGATCTCACCCACCACGTCCTGATAACAGGGCTCGACCTGCATATCTCCAGGTGTCTTCTGCATATGCATAATGACAACCGGAACCGTAGTTGCACGCACCAGATCAATCATAGCCGGATCATGACGCAAGGCCGAGATATCATTGATCATATCGGCCCCGGCCGCAAGGGCCTGACGCGCGACCTCCGCCTTGCAGGTATCAATGGAGATGGGCAGAGAATATTTTTTACGAATAGCCAGAATAGCAGGAACAACCCGACGAAGTTCTTCTTCTTCAGAAATGGGAACCGCAAAAGGACGGGTGGACTCACCACCCACATCGAGCAGATCAGCGCCAGCCGCAACCAAGACCTCGGCCTGGGTCACAATGCTGTCCAAAGTACAATACCGGCCACCATCAGAAAAAGAATCCGGGGTCACATTGATGATCCCCATAATCCGCATGCCAGTCTGCGCTTCAGTCAAAGGAATTACTCCTTGCCCGCTACCGAGTCAGAAGTCTCACCACGAACTGTTCCCTCCATCACTGTTCCATTGCCGACAGCTTCTTCAGAGAGGGGGGATTGCTCTTGAACCGCCCCCGATCCGATCGTCACAGCGATATCCTGCTTCTTTTGTTCATTTTTTAGCGGTTTTAGCAGCGCTGGAACAACCACCGGTTCATATTGCCCTGGACGCAATTCAGCAAGAATCCTTTCAATATCATCGAGCACAATTGTCTCTTTCTCCAGTAACTCTTCTGCCATCCGAGTCAGGACATCACGATGCTCGGTCAAAAGAGACGTCGTCTGGACCATAGCCTCCATAATAATATTCTTGACTGCATCATCAATCTTACGGGCTGTATCCTCACTAAAATCACGATGCTGGGCAATCTCCCGGCCAAGAAAGATCTGTTCTTCCTTCTTACCGTAGGTAAGAGGGCCCAGTTCATCACTCATCCCCCACTCACAGACCATCTTCCGGGCCATATCCGTGGCCCGCTGCAGATCATTACCAGCACCAGTGGTGATCTCATCAAAGACGATTTTTTCGGCAATTCGCCCGCCAAAGAGGATACAGAGAGTATGTTCAAGAAAGCTCTTGGAATGGGTATATCTTTCTTCCGTCGGCAACTGCATGGTCAATCCAAGGGCCCGTCCCCGAGGGATAATCGTTACTTTATGAATCGGATCGGTATCAGGCAGCAATCTGGCAACCAGGGCATGACCAGCCTCATGATAGGCCGTTACCTCTTTCTCCTTATCGGTAATGACCATAGAGCGCCGCTCAGCACCCATCATAATCTTGTCCTTGGCCCGATCCAGCATACCCTTGTCAATCTTTTTGGCACCCTCACGGGCCGCCATAAGAGCGGCTTCATTGATAAGATTTTCCAGATCAGCACCGGAAAAGCCCGGCGTTCCCCGAGCAATGACGGCCATATCAACATTTTCTTCCATACTCTTTGTTTTATTGCCGTAAATCTCCAGAATCTTCTGCCTGCCCTTCACATCGGGAACCGGCACAACCACTTGACGGTCAAAACGGCCAGGACGCAACAGGGCAGGATCAAGGACATCAGGCCTGTTAGTTGCGGCAACGATAATCACACCCTCATTTTTATCAAAACCATCCATCTCAACCAGCAGCTGGTTCAAGGTCTGTTCCCGCTCATCATGGCCGCCACCAAGACCAGCGCCCCGATGTCGACCCACCGCGTCTATTTCATCGATAAAGATGATACAAGGGGCGTTTTTCTTCCCTTGTTCAAACAGATCCCGAACTCGAGAAGCACCGACCCCGACAAACATCTCCACAAAATCAGAACCGGAGATAGTGAAAAAAGGAACCTCCGCCTCACCGGCAATAGCCTTGGCCAACAGGGTCTTTCCCGTGCCGGGCGCACCAGCCAGCAATACCCCTTTCGGGATACGGCCGCCAAGTTTAGTAAATTTCTGGGGATCCCGCAAAAAATCGATAATCTCTTCCAGTTCTTCTTTGGCCTCATCAATACCAGCAACATCGGCAAAGGTAACCTTGCTCTCACCTTTCTCCATAAGCTTGGCCTTGTTTTTGCCAAACGACAAGGCTCCCCCCTTGCCACCCATCTGCATCTGACGCATAAAGAAGACCCAGACACCAATCAATAACAGCATGGGAAACCAGGAGACAAAGATCGTCATCCACCAGGCCTCTTTCTGCACTTCCTTAACCGATATATCCACACCATTTTTTCGCAATGAAGAGATCAGCTCATTATCATTGGCAGGATAGATGGTCTTGAAAGGTTTTCCGTCCTGAAGCACTCCTGATATGGTATCCCCATCTATCCCGACCCTCTTTATGGCCTTGCTCTCCACCTGCGCCATGAACTCGCTGTAGGTCAAGGCGTTCGAGTTCGCCTGAGGCTTGTTGAAGAGATTAAAAAGCAGGATCATGGTCAAACCAATCACCAGCCACATGGATAGATTTTTATAAAAAGTATTCAACGAAACCTCCTGGGGCTCCTGATATTATTCTCATTTAACAACTCAATCCTGAATTTACCCAGCAACTAATGCCGGTTTCAGACTATATCGTACCACAGTAAGGTCAAATACGGCATTGTCGAGACACGACCATCCTTTTTCAACCAATAGACTGTTTTTAAGTAAAATATTGAATAGGTTGAACTTCCAAATCACTTACTCGCAAGGCCTGCATCGCCATAACCACAGATACCGCCCCACTGCTCGTAGTCGTATAGGGAATATGCAGTTCAAGTGCTGCCCGACGAATCAAATACGAGTCCTCGGTAGTCCGCCTCCCCATGGAGGTATTCACCACCCAGGCCACCTGCCTATCCCGCAGTTTATCGAGGATATGGGGGCGCCCCTCAGAGATTTTGTTGACCTGATCACAGGCGACACCATTCTGCTGGAGGTAGTTTGCTGTTCCCCTGGTGGCAAGAAGTGAAAAATTCATCTCCACCAGCTGCCGTGCCGCTTCCAGGATTCCTTCCTTGTCTCCATCACGCACACTGATAAAGACCGTACCCGACGTCGGCAGGGTTACACCGGCGGCAAGTTGCGCCTTGGCCAGGGCCAGCCCCAGATTATCATCAACCCCCATCACCTCACCGGTGGATTTCATCTCGGGCCCAAGCAGGGTATCAACGTTTTTAAATCGATCAAAGGGAAAGACCGCCTCTTTAACCGCCCAATGTTTGATCGTCACTTCGGTGGTCAGTCCAAGCTGTTCAAGGGTCATACCCATCATCACCTTAGTGGCCAGTTTAGCCAATGGCACTCCTGTTGCCTTGCTGACAAAAGGAACCGTCCGCGAGGCCCGAGGATTAACCTCGAGGATATACAGTTCCTCGGCCTTGACCGCATATTGCACATTCATCAAGCCAATCACACCAAGCTCTTCAGCCATGGCCCGAGTAGCCTGCTTGATTTCTTCAATGAGCCGCACCGACAAGGTATGCGGGGGCAGGACACAGGAAGAATCGCCGGAGTGAATACCGGCCTCCTCAATATGTTCCATAATCCCGCCGATAATGGTCTTCTTGCCGTCACAGATGGCATCGACATCCACCTCAATTGCATCTTCAAGAAACTTATCGATCAGAACCGGGTGCTTGTTGCCGGCCATACCCGGTTTGGCCATGAATTCACGAATCCCCCGGTCACTGTACACAATCCGCATATCCCGACCACCCAGGACATAGGAAGGTCGAACCACCACCGGATAGCCAATCTGGGCGGCAGCGCCAAGGGCCTCTTCCAGAGTATAGACCGTATCATTCTTGGGCTGGCGCAGATGCAGCTTCTGCAAAAACTGTTGAAACCGTTTGCGGTCTTCCGCCCGGTCAATGGAATCCGGAGAGGTGCCAATGATAGGCACTCCAGCATCTGCCAGGGCCACCGCCAGGTTCAACGGAGTCTGGCCGCCAAACTGGACAATCACACCATCCGGCTGCTCCAAATCGATGATGTTCAACACATCCTCAAGGGTCAGGGGCTCAAAATAGAGTTTGTCCGAGGTATCGTAATCGGTGGAGACGGTCTCGGGATTGGAGTTGACCATAATCGACTCGACTCCGATCTCACCCAAGGCAAAGGCAGCATGGACACAACAGTAATCAAACTCTATTCCCTGACCAATCCGATTCGGGCCGCCGCCCAGAATCATCACTTTTTTCTTCTCCGACCTACTGGCTTCATTCTCCTGTTCATAGGTGGAATAATAATAGGGGGTATAGGATTCAAACTCAGCGGCACAGGTATCGACCAGTTTATACACCGGCACTATCCCCTGTTTTTTCCGCAACACGCGGATCTCATCACGTGAGGTCCCGGTAAGAAAAGCAAGCTGCTGATCAGAGAAACCGTACTGTTTGCTTTTTCTCAGAAGAGAAGATCCTAATCCCGACATACCCTGCTGCCGAATCTCCAGTTCCATGGCCACGATCTGCTCCAGATTACGCAGGAACCAGGGGTCGATCTGGGTCAACTCAAAAATCTTCTCCACTGCCATTCCCCGCCTGAGCGCCTCATGCAGATAGCAGACCCGCTTGGAACTGGGAACTCGCAGGCCCGACTCCAACTCGAAGAGTTCGAGATGATCGAGACGCTCCTTGCCGTCCGCCCCAAAACCGGCCCGGCCGGTCTCCAGCGAACGCATCGCCTTCTGAAAGGCCTCCTTGAAGGTGCGGCCAATAGCCATAGTCTCACCAACGGACTTCATAGCCGTGCTCAGAACATCCTCCGCCTCCGGAAACTTCTCAAAGGTAAAACGGGGGATCTTGACTACGCAATAATCAATGGTCGGCTCAAAGGCTGCATAGGTCTCGCGGGTAATATCATTTTTAAGCTCATCAAGGGTAAAACCAACGGCCAACTTGGCCGCAATTTTGGCAATGGGAAACCCGGTAGCCTTGGAGGCCAGAGCCGAACTCCGGGAGACCCTGGGGTTCATTTCAATGATCATCAACTCGCCGTCTTGGGGATTAACCGCAAACTGGACGTTGGAGCCACCGGTCTCTACCCCGATCTCCCTGATGATAGCAATGGCCGCGTCCCGCATTTCCTGATACTCACGATCAGTCAAAGTCTGGGCCGGGGCCACGGTAATGGAATCTCCGGTATGCACCCCCATGGCATCCATATTCTCGATGGAGCAGATGATGACCACGTTGTCCTTGCAATCGCGCATCACCTCAAGCTCGAACTCCTTCCATCCAAGCAGACTGCGTTCAACCATGATCTCGGTGGTCATGGATAGATCAAGACCGGACGAAGAAAGGGCCTCCAACTCCTGGCGATTATAGGCCACGCCGCCGCCGGTACCGCCTAAGGTGAAGCTGGGACGAACAATCACCGGAAAGCCGATGACATCACCGGCAGCCATGGCATCTTCCAAGGTATGGACAATCGCGGACTCAGGCACCTTAAGGCCAATGACCTTCATGGCCGCCCGAAATGCTTCCCGTCCCTCCGCCTTTTTGATAACATCCACCTTGGCCGCCAGCATCTCTACCTTGTACTTATCAAGGACACCGGATTCAGCCAGTTTGATAGCGACATTAAGCGCGGTCTGCCCGCCCAGGGTCGGCAGAAGGGCATCAGGCCGTTCCTTTTCAATGACCTTGGTTATCATCTCCAGAGTTATGGGCTCGATATAGGTCCGGTCGGCCAGTTCCGGATCAGTCATGATGGTGGCCGGATTGGAGTTGATAAGCACAACCTCGTACCCTTCTTCCTTCAACGCCTTGACCGCCTGGGCGCCGGAGTAATCAAACTCACAGGCCTGACTGATAATAATAGGACCAGAGCCAATGATCAGGATCTTGTGGATATCGGTTCGTTTTGGCATGGGATCATCAAATAGTAAATTAGGAATTAAAAATAAGGTGTCAGGTATTTTGAACAGGTAATCAAGCCAGAGTCTGGAAGTTACAGGAATGAAACGTTCATGCTAACCTGTAATTTAGTCTTTCCTCATTCTTAATTCCTCTTTTTCATTTCACTGCGCATCATTTCAACAAAGCGATCAAAAAGATACAACGAATCGTGTGGCCCAGGGGCATGCTCAGGATGATACTGAACCGAAAATGCCGGAAAGAACCGATGCCGCATCCCTTCAAGACTACCGTCATTGAGATTGATATGGGTCAGCTCAATGGCGTCTTTGTCCAAGCTGTCAAGATCCACTGTGAAGCCATGGTTTTGCGAAGTGATCTCCACATGGCCGGTGGTCAGATCCTTGACCGGCTGATTGCCGCCGCGATGACCAAATTTCAGTTTATACGTGGATCCGCCATAAGCAAGCCCCAGGATCTGATGGCCAAGACATATCCCGAAGACAGGAACCTTCCCAAGAAGAGTCCGCACCGTCGCCACCACCCCCTGAACACCGGCAGGATCCCCGGGGCCATTTGACAGGAAGACACCATCCGGCGCCATGGCCAGAATGGTCTCCGCGTCGGCTGACGCTGGCACCACCTGTACCTGGCATCCCTTTTCAGTCATGATGCGGAGTTGATTAAATTTGATCCCGCAATCAAGGGCAACGACCTTCAGGGGATTGCGCATTCCCGCCTGGGCTGTGGAAAAATTGGTGCCGGGAACAGGCCGATTGTCTGCCCAGCCATATGGTTGATCACAGGTCACCTGCTGGACCATATCCACACCAAGCAGGCCATCCCAGGCCTTGGCCCGTGCCACCAGCGAATCCCTGTCCAGATCCTCGGTGGAGACAATGGCCTTCAAGGCCCCCACCGTTCTAATATGACGCACCAAGGCCCTGGTGTCAAACCCCTCTACCCCAAGGACACCATAACGGCTCAGAAAATGGGCCAAAGTCTCTTCGGAACGGAAATTGGATGGCACTGCATTATACTCCTTGACCAGAAAGGCTTTGGGATGCACCGCCACCGACTCCATATCATCGCTGTTCACTCCATAATTTCCGATGAGGGGATAGGTCATAGTCACAATCTGACCAGTATAGGAAGGATCAGTCAGGATCTCCTGATATCCGCTCATCGAGGTGTTAAAGACCATCTCGCCTACGGCCTCACCTCTTCCGGTAAAGGACTCACCTTCAAAAATGGTCCCATCTTCCAGGGCTATCAATGCTTTCATATAGTTTCCTATCCTTCTCCCTCTTCAAAAGGGGAGAGAATTATATTATTCTGGAAGGCTCATGACTCCATAAAAACTCGCAAGATCTTACATCTTCCAGAAAGCGCAAATCAAAAAGACAAAACCATAATATTTAACCCGGAATACCACATCAAGTCAATCAGAAACAGTCCAAATCTTACTGCCCCTAGAACTGGAAAACAGACACAACGGGAAGTCCCGGCAGTCCGGATTTATGATTGACAAGTTGTGACCGCCTGATTATTCATCTTTAATCCTTGGAGTTATGAACCGTTACAAGATGGACAACGTTTGCAAACAGGAGAAAAAATGAACAAAATAAGCTTGTCATTGTTCTACACACTTACCTTTTTATTCCTTCTATCTGGAGAAACACTCATGGCAGAGACGCAACTGAAAGATGGCCTGTACGCCAAATTTATCACCGCCAAGGGCGACATCATCTGTGCCCTGGAATTTGAAAAAACTCCCCTCACCGTCGCCAACTTTATCGGCCTGGCCGAGGGCACCAAGCAGCTTGGCGGTGGCGCCGGTAAAGGAGGCTCCCGTTTTTATGACAACCTGACCTTTCATCGGGTCATTCCCGACTTCATGGTTCAGGGCGGATGCCCTTTGGGTACCGGAACCGGCGGCCCCGGCTACACCTTCCCTGACGAATTTGACCCCAGCCTCAAACACAACGGCCCCGGTATCCTTTCCATGGCCAATGCCGGACCAGGCACCAATGGCAGCCAGTTTTTCATCACCCATGTCGCCACCCCATGGCTCGATGGCAAGCACACCGTCTTTGGCCACGTGGTTGCCGGCCAGGACGTGGTCAATAAAATCAAAGGCAACGACAAGTTGACATCGGTGGAGATCATCCGCGTAGGCGCCAAGGCCCAGGCCTTTAAAAGCGACCAGGCCGCCTTTGATGCCCTGCTGGCCGGCATGGATAAGCGGGCCAAGGAAAAAGAGCTGGCCGCCATGGAATCTCAAGTCAAGCAGATCAAACAACAGTGGCCTGATGCCATCACCACCCCCTCCGGCCTCCAGTATGTAGTTGTCCAGAAAGGCACCGGCACCGCAACCCCAGCCTCCGGCACCATGGTCAAGGCCCACTATACCGGCAAGCTGCTGGACGGCACCAAGTTTGACAGCTCTGTTGACCGCGGCGAACCCATCAGCTTTCCTGTTGGCCAGGGCCGGGTGATTAAAGGATGGGATGAGGCCTTTCTGGCCATGACCAAAGGGGAGAAACGAGTGCTCATCATCCCGGCAAAACTTGGTTATGGCCCATCAGGACGCGGCCCGATCCCGCCTAACGCCACGATGGTCTTTGACGTGGAGCTGGTTGATTTTTAGGTGTCGTTGCTACAGCGAGCAAGGTTTTTTTCTTGCTCGCTGTAGCTTACGACACCTTATGCCGCCTTCACGAAACAGCCAATCTCTTCCGGCTGTTTCGTGAAGGCGGCGTTTACCAGACAGACACAAGGCAATCGGGTGAACACAAACGCAAAAAGGCTCTCCCTGAAAACGGGTAGAGCCTTTTTACGTTTAAACTAATAATTCGACCACTCTTTTCAGTATTTCAACCCCACCCGTTCACGCACCAAGTCGAGCGTCACCATGGCCTTGACACGCGCCTTGTCGGCCCCCTTTTTCAGGATCTCCCGCAACATGGCCGGATCAGCCAGGAATTCAGCCTTTTTCCGCCGTGCCTCGGCGAAGTAATCACTAATCAGCTCAAGCAACTCCAGTTTGATATACCCGTAGGCCGCGCCACCATTCACATAAAGATCACGCACCTCCTGCAATCGTCCCGGCGTGGCAAAGAGTTTCAACATGGCAAAAAGGTTACATTTGTCTGGATCCTTGGGATCCTCCACCAGCGTGGCATCGGTCTCAATGGCCATAACCCTTTTCTTCAGGGCCTTTCCCTCCAGAAAGATCGGGATGGTATTGCCATAGGACTTCGACATCTTCCGCCCATCCAGGCCGGGAACAGTGGCCATCACCTTATTGATAACCGGATCCGGCACGACAAAGGTCTCGCCAAAAATATTATTGAACTTCTGGGCCAGGTCACGGGCCACCTCCAGGTGCTGTTTCTGATCCTGCCCTACCGGAACCTGATCCGCCTGATAGAGCAGAATGTCAGCAGCCATAAGAATGGGATAAGAAAAGAGTCCGTGACTGGGCTCAATACCGTTGGCAATTTTATCCTTGTAGGAATGACAGCGTTCAACCAGACCCATGGGCGCTATGGTGGAGAGTATCCAGGTCAACTCACACACCTCCGGCACATCTGACTGCACCCAAAAGGTACATCGTTCAGGATCAAGCCCTAAGGCCAAAAAATCGGCAGCGGCTTCGAGGGTGCCATTAGCCAGGCGATTGCGGTCATGGACCGAGGTCATAGCATGCAGATCAACAATAAAAACATACAGATCCGAGCTCTCCATCTGCGAGATCATGGTCTGCATCATGCCAAAATAGTTGCCGATATGAAGCTGACCAGATGGCTGGATCCCAGATAAAATTTTCATAATAATCAGTAGTTATAAAGAAATATGGAGACAAAAAAAACACATATGACACCTTCGAAACATTGAAACAAGAAATAAAGACCACAATGATACCGCAAAAACAAAAAGAAAGGGAGTGAGAAAACCTCTTTTCTCACTCCCTTTCTTTTTTCATCCATTATTAAAAAGTCGACCCGGCCAAAACCAGAGCCATCTTATTTCTTGTCGTCTTTGACCTCTTCAAAGTCGGCATCAACAACATCATCATCTTTCGGTGCAGCACCTGCGCCGCCACCGGTCGCAGGGCCAGCATCGGCCCCATGCTGGGAGGCCTGGGCATACATGAGTTCCGCGAGCTTATGCGAAGCTGTGGTCAGCGCCTCAACAGCACTCTTTAAGGCGTCAATATCATCACCAGCGGCAGCCACTTTTACCTTTTCAATCTCTTTTTCGACATTAGCCTTGGTTTCAGCATCCACCTTGTCACCAAGATCTTTGAGACTCTTCTGAGTCGCATGAATCATGGCATCGGCATTATTACGGGTATCAACCAGCTCACGCCGCTTCTTATCCTCCTCGGCATGCAACTCGGCATCCCGGGTCATCTTCTCAATATCATCCTTGGAAAGTCCCGAAGAGGCGGTAATACGGATGGACTGCTCCTTACCGGTTCCCAGATCTTTAGCAGAAACGTGAAGGATACCATTGGCATCCAGATCAAAAGAGACCTCAATCTGCGGAACACCACGCGGAGCCATAGGGATATCCGACAACTCAAAACGACCAATAGTCTTATTATCCTGGGCCATCTCCCGCTCACCCTGGAGGACATGGATGGATACCGCCGGCTGATTGTCAGCGGCCGTTGAGAAGACCTGGCTCTTCTTGGTAGGAATGGTGGTATTTTTTTCGATCAATTTAGTAGATACCCCGCCCAGGGTCTCGATGCCAAGGGAGAGAGGAGTCACATCCAGCAGAAGCACATCCTTGACATCCCCGCCCAGAACCCCGCCCTGAATAGCCGCGCCAATGGCCACGACCTCATCAGGATTCACACCCTTATGTGGCTCTTTGCCAAAGATCTCCTTGACCTTGGCCTGTACTTTAGGCATCCGGGTCATACCGCCGACCAGGATAATCTCATCAATATCCTTGGCAGTCAGTCCGGCATCCTTCAACGCCATCCGGCAAGGAGCAACGGTGCGCTCGATCAGATCATCAACCAGACTCTCCAGTTTTGCCCGGCTGAGTTTGATATTCAAATGCTTTGGCCCGGAGGCATCAGCCGTAATAAAGGGCAGATTGATATCCGTCTCCATGGTGGTTGAGAGTTCCATCTTGGCCTTTTCCGCCTCTTCCTTCAGGCGCTGGAGGGCCATTTTATCATTGCGCAGATCAATACCCTGACTGCGATTAAACTCATCGGCCAGCCAGTTGACAATCCGCATATCAAAATCTTCACCGCCAAGGAAGGTATCCCCATTGGTCGATTTTACCTCGAAGACACCATCGCCGATCTCCAAAACAGAGACGTCAAAGGTGCCGCCGCCCAGATCAAAAACCGCAATTTTTTCCTCACCTTTTTTATCCAGACCATAGGCCAGAGAGGCGGCGGTTGGCTCGTTGATGATCCGCAGCACATTCAGACCGGCGATCTTACCGGCATCCTTGGTGGCCTGACGCTGGGCATCATTGAAATAGGCGGGAACCGTGACCACGGCATCCGTGACCTCTTCTCCCAGATATTCCTCGGCAGTCTTCTTCATCTTGCCAAGGATCATGGCCGAAACCTCAGCGGGGGTATAGCTTTTGCCATCCACTTCGATGCTGGCGGCGCCACCCTTGCCAGATACGATCTTGAACGGACTGATTTGAACAGACTTTTTAACCTCAGCATCGTTAAAATTACGGCCGATCAAACGCTTGACCGCATACAGGGTCCGCTCAGGATTGGTGACGGCCTGACGCTTGGCAACCTGCCCGACAATACGTTCATTGCTATCAGTAAAGGCCACAATCGAAGGGGTTGTCCGATTACCCTCAACATTAGCAATCACTTTGGGATCGCCACCTTCCATAATGGCCACGCATGAATTAGTCGTTCCCAGATCTATTCCAATTATCTTTCCCATGATAGTATCTCTCCTTGTCTCATGATATAAAAAGAGGTCATTTCGGCCTCTTTACTCAAATAACCTTTGTTGTCAATTTCATCAATTGCCTGTGATTCCAGCACCAGACCATCATCTTACAGGCAGAATTTATAATGTGCATTATCCAGTTTTTGTCAAGAGAAGCGCACATCCTTTCCCTTGTCACAGATAAATCAAGCTCCGGCCTTGCCCGATGAAACAATCACCTTGGCAACACGCAGCAGACGGTCTTTATAATAATAGCCTTTTTCAAACTCATTCAACACATGACTGGCAGGTACAACATCACTGGGTTCCATGACCAGAGCCTCGTGGACATTGGGATCAAAAGGCTGACCGACACTGTCAACAGCCTTTACCTCAAACTTCTCCAACACCGTAAGCAGGCTTTTCAGGGTGAGCTGTACCCCTTCCATCAAGGCCGCCAGATTCGCCTCTACTTCCACTCCCGGTACCACACCCTGGGTAAGCGCTCGCTCCAGATTATCAACAACGGGCAAGATCTCCCGCAAGATCTGTTCGCCAGCATACTTCATGGCCGCATTGCGATCCCGCTCCATCCGTTTTTTATAATTGTCAAAGTCAGCGGCAGCACGCAATAATTTGTCGCGGAATCCAGCTATCTCTTCCTGAGCGGCTATCAGCTTGGCCTCAACAGCCAACTCCGCATCCTCTGCGGTTTCCTCTTTTGATTCTTCAGATACAGCCTGTCCCTTCTTTGCCAGGACCTCTTCCTTCTCTTGCACTTTTCCCACCTGCTCCTCCAATTTCTGACATAACAAGACAACAATACCACACCCCAACATCAAGTGTTTCATGAATGCCTGTTTTTATTGATTTACAACGCGTAACGAACAATAAGTAGCACCATTTTCATTGTCAAGACAGGAAAGAGATGAACACCATCTGTTACCGTTTTCTGTTCCTCTTTCTACAAACCTCCCACCACCACTGTTGAACAGTCAACCTGGCCTACGCAAAAACCCGACACCTCCACATTCATTGCGGCTCCCTTGAAATTTGCAATAAAAGACAATATAGTGCCACGATATATATGTCAAAAAGATTTCCCCTGCAATTTTAGCGGAGCAACACATATGGAATTTGAACCTAAATGGATAGCCTGGGAGATCACCCGGCGATGCAACCTGAAATGCGTTCACTGTCGATCTTCCTCCACCCTTGAGGCGGATAATCATCCGGACTTTCCTTTCAGCGAAGCCACCCGCATCCTTGACGATATCGTTTCGTATGCCAACCCGGTGGTTGTGCTCTCCGGCGGCGAGCCCCTGTTACGCAAAGACGTCTTTGAAATCGCCCAATATGGCACTGACAAAGGTCTGCGCATGTGTCTTGCCACCAATGGCACCCTGGTGACCCAAGATATCTGTACTAAAATCAAGGATGCCGGCATCAAGATGGTTTCCTTGAGTCTCGACGGGGCCAAGGCCGAGACCCACGACAATTTCAGGAATCAGGTAGGCGCCTTTGCCGGAACCATGAACGCCATCCGCCTCTTTAATGAAAACAAGATTCCTTTCCTGATCAACTCCTCCTTTACCGCCCGCAACCGGGAAGAGATCCCGGAAATCTATAAACTGGTCAAATCCCTTGGCGCCTCAGCCTGGTACATGTTCATGATCGTACCCACCGGCCGCGGTGAGGATATCATGGACGAGCTGATCCCGGAAAAAATGTACGACGAGATCCTGGAATGGCATTACCAGGTGGAAAAAGAAGAGAACGAACTCCTGATGCGGCCGACCTGCGCCCCCCACTACTACCGGATCGTCAGACAGAAGGCCAAAGAAGAAGGCAGTATCTTTAAACGTCGCAATCTGAAATTTTCCACCGGCGGCTCCAAAGGCTGTCTGGCTGGCCAGCTCATCTGCCTGATTGACGTGGACGAAAACATCCTGCCCTGCAGTTATTTTCCCAAGTCTGCCGGCAACCTGAAAGAACTCTCCTTCAAGGAAATCTGGGAGAATTCCTCCCTGTTCCGTGAGCTGCGTGACTTCAAAGGCTACAAAGATAACTGCGGGCGCTGTGAATATGTCAATGTCTGCGGCGGCTGTCGGGCCCGGGCCTATGCCATGACCGGTGATTATCTGGCCCAGGAACCCTTTTGCAGCTATGTGCCCGGGAAAAAACCTCTCATTGAAATTTAACGATCTGTTCATCGCCCTTGGCCACTGACAAATCTTCCCCCTATCAACTTTCAACTTGTAACTCAATCATGAACGATACCTTCCTCAAGGCCTGCCGCGGTGAAAAGACCAGCTATACCCCCATCTGGATGATGCGCCAGGCCGGACGCTACCTCCCCGAATACCAGAAGGTACGCGGCAACGTCACCTTTCTTGAACTGTGCAAATCGCCGGAACTGTGCGTGGAGGTGACCCTGCAACCCGTGGATATCCTGGGTGTAGACGCGGCAATCCTCTTCTCAGACATTCTCATCCCCATGGAGGCCATGGGTGCGCCCCTCACCTTCTCTGAGGGCCATGGCCCCATCTTCCCGGAACCTATCCGCAACCAGACAGCCCTCGACCGGCTCATTGTGCCGGACCCGGACATCCACACCGGTTTTGTCATGGAAACTATCCGTCTCCTGCGCAAAGAGCTGAAGGTGCCCCTGATCGGTTTTTCCGGTGCGCCCTTCACCCTGGCCACCTATCTGATCGAAGGCGGCTCATCAAAAGTCTTCTGGGAGACCAAGAAGATGATGTTCACCAAGCCCGACCTCTTTCATAACCTGATGGAGAAGATCACCGAATGCACCAGTCTCTACCTGCAGGCCCAGGCACGGGCCGGCGCTCAGGCCCTGCAGATCTTTGATTCCTGGGCGGGAGTCCTTGCCCCCTGTGATTTTGAAGAATTCGCCCTGCCCTATGTGCAACGGATCATCCGCGACC
Source organism: Desulfocapsaceae bacterium (assembly GCA_030653035.1). Taxonomy (GTDB): domain Bacteria; phylum Desulfobacterota; class Desulfobulbia; order Desulfobulbales; family Desulfocapsaceae; genus UBA2270. The sequence goes on from JAUSAB010000067.1 coordinate 27,609, forward strand.
TGCAACCCACCGGCCTGCCTATCATCTTTTTCGCCAACAACGGGGCAACCCTGCTTGAGCTTTCCGTTCAGTCCGGCGCCGATGTCCTGGGACTTGACTGGCGGATCAATATAGGAGATGCCATCAAACAGGTGGGGAACAAGGCCGTTCAGGGCAATATTGACCCCTTTGCCCTGATGCTGCCTAAAGACAAACTACGCCAGCGCATCCAGAACCTGCTCAATGGCGCCAAAGACGCCCATGGCCATATCTTCAACCTCGGCCATGGCATTCACCAGTTCACCCCACCGGATCAGGCCAGGATTGCCATTGATGCCGTGCATGAACTGAGTGCCAGATAACAACAGCGCATTCAGGCAGATGAGCGAACTCCTTCCCTCCATAGCCCAATGCCTGGCCCTGATGGATCGGTATGCCATGCTCGACAATATCCGGGCCCACTCCCTGGCTGTGGCCAGGGTTGCCAAATCGCTGTTGATGGGTATGACTGAGACAAGAGGAGGCAGCACGAACGTGCCGGATACTGACCTGGTATTGGCGGGGGCCTTGCTCCATGATATTGCCAAGACGCCCTGTCTGGGCAATAAATGCGACCATGCCCGGATAGGACGCGATATCTGCCTTGAGCTTGGTTATCCGGCCATCGGCGAGATCGTCAGGGAACATGTAACGCTCAAGGATTTCTCAATCGAGCGTTACGCCCAAGGGATCTTTTTTGCCAAAGAAATTGTCTATTATGCCGACAAACGAGTCCGCCATGACAGCATTGTCTCCTTGCATGAACGGAAGGCCTATATCATTGAGCGCTACGGCAACCAAAACAATTTTCGCCACCAGCAGATTGAAGAGAATTTTCAACGCTGCCGGACTCTGGAAGTTCATCTCTTCTCCCATATAAACTTTGCCGCTGATGAGCTGGCAGGCAAGGTTGCAACAGACAAAACACCCCACGATTTAAACTTAGAGCTTGTCCGTAAATAAGCTTTTCATCCATCATCTGTACAAAAAAAATGATTTAGCCCGAGGTTATGGGCAGGTGGATAATGAAAGTGGCCCCTTGTCCTGGCTCCGACTCAACGTCCAGAGTCCCCCCATGCTTGGTGACGATCACATCCCGGGCAATGGTCAGTCCCTGGCCGGTTCCCTTACCAACTTCCTTAGTAGTAAAAAAGGGATCAAAGACCTTACTGAGGATATCCCCTGGAATACCACACCCTGTGTCCTGGAGCCGGACCTCCACCTGACCCCCGACCTGCCGGGTGGAAATGCTGATGCGCCCCTTTGCCCCGTTAGGATTATCGCCCAGTTGGGTGGCAATGGCATGGGCGGCGTTGACCAGCAGGTTGAGAAAGACCTGACCCATCTCATCGGAGAGGCAGGGAACCTGGGGCAGATCCTCAGCAAAATCTGTTTCCATGTCAGCCACATACTTCCACTCATTGCGGGAGACGATCAGGGTGGTATTAATCAGATTATTCAAGGAAAGCGGCATCTTTTCCTTGCTGCCGGGATGAGAGAACTCCTTCATGGCCCGGACAATGGTTGAAATGCGATGCACGCCGTCCTTGGACTGGGCAATAGCCAGAGGGAATTCCTTGGCAAGATAGTCCCAGTCCGCGGCCTCCAGGGTCTCTTCTACCTCCTGAATTAACTCAGGGGTTACAGAGTGATCGTTTTCTGCTGCCAACAGTCGTTGATACACACCCATCAGCGTGGCTACATCTTTGAATCCATCCTCGAGAAAATCAATATTGGTGCCGATGTATTGGGTTGGGGTATTGATTTCATGAGCAATACCCGCAGCCAACTGGCCGACAGACTCCAACTTCTGGGTATGCAGGAGTTGCGCTTGTAATTTTTCCTTCTCTTTTTCAGCATTTTTTTTGTCCGTAAGATCCCGGAAGTCTTCAATAATCCCTTTTAATTCGCCATTACCATCATAAAAAGGGGTGGCCACCACCAGGCAGACAAAACTGGTTCCATCTGACCTGATTTTTTCGATTTCATTCTCGACACGCACAGCTCCATTGCGGATCAGGAACAACGGGCAGTTGTCGGTATGGCAAGCTTGACCAGGAAAAATCTCATGGCACTTTTTGCCGATAAATTGATCCATGGGGAGATTAACAAGACGGGTAAAGGTGCGGTTGGCTTTAATCATCTCCCCATCCAAGTTAATAACTCGCATCGCACCAGCCCCACTATTAAGGATTTGTGTTAGTTCGGCATGAGACTCTTTGAGATTCTTCTCAAAGAGTTGGCGCTGGACAAGTTCATGATCAAGAACAGTCGTGGTGTGTCGTAGACGCTGATTCAATTTAATAAAATAGAATTGAGCCCCAGAGCTCAACATAACAAACAGAAAAATAGCCACCAACCAGGGCCAGTATTGATGCAGCAATTGCTGCACAGTAGTATGCTCGATAACATCATAGGGGGCAAATTTTATTTTTTTCAAACAGTCGTGCACCGTTTGATAATTAAGGGGGATGGTCCAGCCCATCATCTTGGCGCCCTTAGCTGCCGCATCGGCCGGCTGCATCTGGAACAGGGCGATGGTCACCTCGCGGGCCAGCTCTTCATCGGTATGACTGACCTTGGCAAAGGGCCACTCTGGATAAAGGGTCGTAGTATAGAGATGCGGAAAGCCGGAAGATGTCTGCGATTTTTCGTCAAGAACCCGGAATTGGTCCAGCCTGATCTTTCCTTCCTGAGCCATCTGTTCCAAGGTGCTTGTCCGTACTGTTCCGGCATCGACGGTTTTTTCAAGCACGGCCAGCACCACCGCATCGTGGGTTCCGCCAAAAATAAGCCCTGTAAAGTCCTTAGAGGGATCAATCTTGTTGTCAAGCAGATAGCGCCAGGCCATCTGCCAGCCGCCAAACGATTTATTATCAGCCGCCATAAACCGTTTTCCCTTCAGATCCTGGATGGTTTGGATATCATCACGGTCACTGCGGCAGAAAATAGCTCCGCCAAATTTGGTCAGTCCCAAACCAAGCATATTGGTTTTCATTGTAGCGATTCGCGTATTGCCGTAGTGGGATTCGAGGCTGACATACATTGAAGAGTTGGTGATCGTAAAATCAACCTGCTGGCCCTTCACCGCCTTACCCATTTCATCGAAATCCAGGGGCACAATGGTAAACGAGCGGCCGGGGATTTTGTGGGTCAGATATTCGGCGGTCGCGTTCCACTGTTGCAGACATTTGTCTTTGCCGCGCAGGGCCAGGACGCCGATCTTGACCTCGGCTGGTTCTGTTTGTTTTGCTGTTTCGGCGAGAGAGGAAAGAGGGAAGAATAAAAAATAAAGAGAGAAAGCCACAAGAAAAAGGCTGAATAACGGGGAAACGGGAAAATGCTGTTTTTTCATATCCATCTCAATGTTTAAGGTACAATCATATCGACTCTGTAAATTCTCTCTTTTGGGCACGTGCACATATTGCAATTATTTTCCGGGTCTTCGTTTACCTGAATAACGACCGAGGTCTTCTCTTTCACTTTTAATCTTCAACGTCACCGATACGCACACAAATAGGCTCTTGAATTCCCACCTGTTTGGAGAAATTATCAAGCCCCTGCAGAATTGGCCAGGTCACAACCTGGCCTCGGGGAATAATCAGGACACCATTATTGGCAAAGACATCTTCCTCGGCCACCATACCCGTCTGAATATCTTTCACCTTGAGATTAACAACCCGCCCCTGCACTGTTTGAATCTTCATTCCTTCCAGGGCATCCAATATCTCCTGATTATAGACACCCGGCATTTTTTTCATTTTCAGCAGGATATCTTTTTGATTCAATCCCTGATAACTGAGCAGGTCATAATCAATGGCCACCTTTAACATCTGGGCCCCCCTACAAGCCTCTTCATCGACGGATGAAACGGCCTCATTCTCATATTCATCCATACGATGTAACTGCATGCCAATCATGGTGGCAACAATCTCCATCCGCGGGATATGGCTAAAAAGTTTTCGTCCAACATCAGGATGCCGTTCATACATTTGCCGCTCATCAGGAGTGAGCTCAACTCCCGCATACAGCTTGTGCAAGATTTCTGACGGCAACGTAATACAGCCAACCTGAGACATCAGGGCGGCAATCTCATACTGCCAGGAATTGGTCAGATGCAGTTGTTCACAGAAGCGAACCACCAGATCCTTGATTCTTGATCCGGCGCCAAAGACCGTGGCATTGGCTTGGCTGAGCAACTCACTCAACACCTTCATGCTCCCCTTCAAGGTGTCATTCAGCAACTCCTTCTCGGCGATAAGAAGCTTATGTTGTCTCACGCCCAGGGCCAGTGCGGTCGCAAGGGTTGCTGTCGAGCAGGGCTTGTTCAGGAAACGAAAGATCTGGCCATTATTGGCTGCGGCAACTGCCGTCTCCTGGTCCGCGTTGCCAGTCAGCATAATACGCACTGTATCCGGGTACATATCCTTAACCCTGGACAACAGTTGCACCCCATCCATCCCCGGCATCCGCATATCTGAAACGATAAGGGTAAAAGGGCCGCAGGTCTTTAAAACCTCCAGGGCCTCCTCCCCGCTCTGCGCGGTCTTGACCTCAAAGCGATTCCGCAACTGTCGCTGAATGGATTCGAGGACATTGGGCTCATCGTCGACCAGAAGAATTTTTTCGCTCTGTTCACTCATCTGTTATTATTCCTGACTCAAAATTTCAGCACAGATTTTCCGCCACTCATCAATTCTCCCGGCAAGGCCTATCTTTTCCAAATATTCATAATCAAGAGGGGAAGCCGCGCCAATAATTTCCTTTGGCCGCTGCTCATAATAGATCGCGTTTGCCGCATGCACCGCCAAGGCGGGATTAAAAGAATTGTCAGGATATTCTATTACGCGGTGATGAAAACCAATGGCCTCAACCACTGGCCCAGGCAGGCCCCACAGTCCGATCAGATAGGCGCCGGCGGCATCATGGCCTGCATGTAAAACCTCTTTCTCAGCCTCATACAGTGACACCTCCTGTTGCCGGGCCAGATTCACCACTTGATCATAGTTTTCCGACATTTTAGAGGCAAAAACAAGTTTTCCAACATCGTGGAGAATACCGGCAATGAAGCTGTGATCAATAATCGCTTTATCATTGGTCTCGGCAAGAGCAATTTTCTTGGCACAGGCACCAACAGCCATAGAGTGTTTCCAAAGTTTATTCAAAGAAAAGAGTTTACTCTCACTCTTCATCTCCGAAAAAATCTGCATCCCGAGAACAATCCCCTTGATGGTCTCCAAACCGAGCAGCCCCACCGCACGGGCCGGACTCTCAACCCGCTGAAAAAGTCCAAAAAATGCGGAATTCACCAGCTGCAAGACCTTGGCGCTCATGGCCATATCTTCTTCAATAATCGCCGCCACATCGGCAACAGAGGCATCAGAGCGGACCAAGACCCTCTGTAACCGGTCATAGACCTCCGGTAGGCTGGGCAGACTTTCAATCGAGGAAATGACCTCTTTCAGCTTTTCGTCCGCAATTAATGTATGCAAGACATTTGCCCGTACCAAAACAGACTTCAACAATTCAGGATCACTGGGTTTTTCCAGAAACTGATGAACAACCCCCACTGTTCGCAAAATGGAATCCTCATCTGCCTGACCGGTCAACATAATCCGGATGGTACACGGATAAAGAGACTGAACCATTTTTAAAAGAGCAGCGCCATCCATTCCAGGCATCCGCATATCGGAGACTACGGCAGCAAACTCAGCCCCTTCCATCATTTCCAGGGCTTCCCTGCCACTTTCGGCAAACTGGAGATCAAAAGCATCGCGCAAAGGGCGAAGCACCCGACGAATCCCAGACAGAATATTCGGATCATCATCCACAAAAAGAATACGTCTTTTAGTCATTCAATCACCCCAGCACGTCAAAGGAATAGAAAATGAGTGAATTCAGAAATGCGACAGCATCCCTATCTCTTTATTGACACATTATTTCCAAATATTCGCGATAAGTCTTCCCTGCATACTTTATGGATATTCTTTCTACCGAAATTTTTCCAATAAATTCTCAAATCTTTCTTTTATCAATGACCCGCTGGCCCTTCCCTTCAAAACGCCCCAGCGTCTTCTCCTCCACCAGTTTCACCGCCACACCGATCCCGAGCTCTGAGGCCAGGCGGGATTTGATGGTATCAATGAGGGCGCCCTGTTTTTTCATCTCATCAAAGAAATAGGATTCTTTGACCTCCACCAGAACCGTGGCCTTGTCCTGATGATTCTCGCGTTCAACCACAATACGATAATGGGGTGCAGTCCCGTCAATATCAAAGAGCACCGACTCAATCTGGGTAGGGAAGACATTGACCCCTTTGATGATCAGCATATCATCGGTGCGGCCCAGGATCCGGTTTATTCGGATAAAAGTGCGGCCGCAGGGGCAGGGCTCCGGCAGCAGACGGGTCAGATCGTGGGTGCGATAGCGGATAACAGGGAAGGCCTCTTTGGTCAAGGTGGTGATCACCAGCTCGCCAATCTCGCCGGGCTTGACCGGTTCAAGGGTCTCGGGATCAAGGACCTCCACCAGAAAATGGTCTTCATTGATATGCAGACCGTTACACTCCTGACACTCACCGGCTACCCCCGGCCCCATCACCTCGGAAAGGCCGTAATTATCGGTGGACTGGATGCCCAGCTTTTCATTGATCTCCCGGCGCATGGCCTCAGACCACGGTTCGGCCCCGAAGAGGCCGAATTTGAGCGACAGGCCGCTGGGATTGATCCCCATATCAAGCATTACATCCGCGATATTCAGAGCATAGGAAGGGGTGCAGACCAGGGCCGTGGTCTTGAAATCCTGCATGATCTGGATCTGCCGTTTGGTATTGCCGGAAGAGATGGGAATAACAGAAGCGCCTAAGCGTTCCGCCCCGTAGTGCAGACCAAAACCGCCGGTAAAGAGGCCATAGCCGAAGGCAATCTGGATTACATCGTCGGCCGTAAGCCCGGCCGCGCACAAGACCCTGGCCACCAGATCGGCCCAGTTCTTGATATCGTTGCGGGTATAGCCGACCACAGTGGCCATACCCGTTGTGCCCGACGAAGAATGGATCCGCACCACCTCGCGCAGCGGCACGGCAAACATGCCATAGGGATAGCTGTCCCGTAGATCCTGCTTCATGGTAAAGGGCAGTTTATGGATATCCGCCAGGGTGTTGAAACTGTCAAAGTCAAGCTTCATCTCCCTGAACTTCTGCCGATAAAACGGGACATGGGTGCCCACCCGATAGAGGGTCGACTGTAGACGTTCAAGCTGTAACTGCTCCAGGTCGGCCCTGGACATACACTCTTTTTCCGGTTGCCAGTACATGATTATAATGCTCGCTTAGAATTGGAAAGATTGTAACAAAGAGGCTGAAGATAAACCTTCAGCCTTCTACCTTCAGCCTTCTACCTTTTCCCTTCCCAGATAGGCACGCTGCACATCTTCATTGATCATCAGGTCGTCCGCCGGGCCTTGCAGGATCACCTTGCCGGTCTCAAGAACGTACCCCCGGTCGGCAATGGCCAGGGCGGCCTTGGCATTCTGTTCAACCAAAAGCACGGTATTGCCCTCATCGCGCAACCGGACGATAATCTGAAAGATCTCCTTGACGATCAGCGGCGCTAGTCCGGTGGACGGCTCGTCCATCATCACCATCTGCGGTCTGGACATGAGCGCCCGCCCCATGGCCAGCATCTGCTGTTCCCCGCCGGACAAGGTTCCGGCCAGCTGGCCTTTGCGATCCCGGAGCACGGGGAAAAGTGAATATTGATGTTCCAATAGCTCTTCAATCACCTGGTGTCCCTCTTTCTGCAGGACATGGGCCCCGAGAATGAGATTCTCCTCCACACTCATGGTGGCAAAGACCTGCCGCCCCTCAGGGACCATGACACAGCCAAGGGCAGGAATCTTCTCTGCCGACAGGGCACAGAGATTCCTGCCCCGGAAGACAATCTCGCCGGCCCGGGCCTTGATCAGACCGGCAATAGTGGCCAGCAGGGTGGTCTTGCCGGCGCCATTGGCCCCGATAATAGTGACGATCTCGCCGCCATCGACATGCATGGAGACATGCTTGAGGGCCTTGATCTTGCCGTACCCTGATTCAAGATTGCGAATTTTAAGCATTTGAAAGCATATCTAACCCCGGTAAACGGGATAAGTGCCTTTCGCAGATTATTTTCTTGCAAAAAAACAAGAAAATAATCTGTAAGGCACTAAAAAAGAGGTGAAGGTTTCTATTCACCAAGATAGATCTTAATCACTTCCTGGTTTTGCTGGATGGCAGGAGGAAGATCTTCTGCTATTTTCTGACCAAAGCAGAGTACCACAATCTCGTCCGAGATGTCCATGACCAGCGACATATCATGTTCAACGAGGAGCACGGTAACACCAAGATCACGTACCTTTGTGATCAGGCGCCCCACCTCAGCTGTTTCATAAATATTTAAACCGGCAGCCGGTTCATCCAATAACAACAAGGATGGCTCCATGGCCAGGGCCCTGGCCAGCTCCACCGCCCGCTGCTGACCAAAGGCAAGACTGGTGGCCGGGGCATGGGCACAATCAGCAATCTCCAACAGCTCCAGCAGCGCCATGGACTTGTCACGGATCGCCTTTTCCTCCGGCCAGGTCCATGGCGCATGAAACATGGAGGCCAGAAAGCCGGCCCGCCCCTGGATATGACGGCCGACCATGACATTCTCCAAGGCGGTCATTCCCGAAAACATCTTGATATTCTGATAGGTCCTGGCCATGCCGCGGGTCGCAATCTCATGGGGCTGTCTCCCCTGGATCTCTTGGCCATGGAAACGAACAGCACCCGAACTTGGGGCCAGGGCGCCGGAGATAAGATTAAACAGGGTGGTCTTGCCGGCCCCGTTTGGCCCGATCACCGCCTTGATCTGACCTGGCTCCACCAGAAAGGACACATCATTGACCGCATGCAGGCCGCCAAAACGCCGGTGCAGTTTTTCAACCTCCAATAACGCCATGCTGTCCCTATGCCTCCTTATCCTTCGGTGCTTCCGTCAATTGCACCTGTCTCTTTTTACACGAGATCAGGCTCAGGATACCATCAGGGGCAAAGAGCATTATCAAAATCAGGATCAGCCCGAACACCGCATCGTCATAGGAACCAAAAACCCCGCGCAGGGACAGAAAATTGAGCAATACCCCCATAACCAGTGCCCCCCACAGATGAGCCATACCGCCCACCGCCACAATGGCCACATAGCGCACCGATTTCATCACCCCGGCCTCGGAAGGACCAATCCCGCCATTGAAGTGGGTGAGCAGAACCCCGGCAATGGCGGCAAAGACTGCGGAGAGGACAAAGGTCTGCAGCTTGAAACGGGAGATATTCACCCCCATGGCATCGGCGGCCTCCTCAGAACCGTGAATCGCCCGCAAGGCCCTGCCGATCCTGGAATGCATCAGATTCAGCAGGAGAAACAAACCGAACACGAGCACGCCCCAAGCAATATAATAATTCTGCACCCGTCCGGATACATTGCCACTCACCGTAAGACCCGGCAACAGCACAAAGGGAGGCACCCCGGAGATCCCATCCGCCTGGCCAAACCAGGACGAGGCCAAAACCAGGCGATAGATAATGATCCCGAATCCCAGGGTGGCCATGGCCAGATAATGGCCTTTCAATTTCAACACCGGAATACCGATCAACACCGCCACCCCCGCCGCCGTCAGCACCGCCAGAATCGCAGCAGCCCAAGGGAGAACCACCAGAATCTTGCCGCCATACAGATCTTTGCCCGCCGCCAACAAACCGCAGCCATTAAGGAACCGTACCAGCCATTCCTCTCGATGAGGCACGAGATTGAGGGTGGTCAGTGCGGCTGAGAGATAGCCGCCAATGGCAAAAAAACCGGCATGCCCCAGCGAAATCTGCCCGGCATAGCCCATCAGGACACAAAGCCCGATGATGAGCAGCGAATAATAGGCTGCCATGGTCATCTGTGTCAGATAGAACTGCGTCCCCGTCCAGGTGGTCAGCAACTGAACCAGCACCACAACACCCAGCAGGGGAAGGATTGCGAGCAACCTTTTCATGAAGTCCCATGCCCCCAGGTAGAAACAAGAATATGACCAAAAAGTCTTTGCAAGGGTTTGTCCATATTTTTCTGTAAATTTAAAGAAAGTTCCAACACGAATAATTCAAAACTTAACTTTTCCAAAAACTATTATCAACAAAACAGTTCGGCTCCACATTTTACAACCGAATCCACATTTCATAAATCAACGCTACATATTACCTACTGTCCCAAGAACAGCAATAATTCTGTCTTGCTGCTGCTCGCTCAGACCTACCCAAAGAGGCAAACGAACCAAGCGCTCGGATTGATCGTTAGTCACAGCAAGAGAGCCATGTGCCCTTCCGTAACGTTGGCCGGCTGGCGACGAGTGCAAAGGTACGTAATGGAAAACAGGCCAGATATCGTTGCGTCTGAACTCATCCAGAACCATCTGTCGCTCAATCTCAGGGGAGAGCAGCACATAATACATGTGCGCGTTGTGCTGGCAGCCAACAGGCACAATGGGGCGCCGCAAAATGCCTTTGGACTCCAGCGGCTCAAGCAACTCATGATAACGTTGCCAATTGGCCAGACGCTCAGCTGTAATACGATCAGCTTCCTCGAACTGCGCCCAGAGAAAAGCGGCAATCAACTCTCCCGGCAGAAAAGAAGACCCCACTTCCTGCCAGGTGTACTTGTCCACCTCACCCCGGAAAAATCGGCTGCGATCCGTACCTTTTTCCCGGATAATCTCAGCCCGCAAGGCCAACTCAGGGTCGTTGACCAGCAAGGCCCCGCCTTCACCAGAGATTACATTTTTTGTCTCGTGGAAGCTATAGGCGCCAAGATCACCGATGCTACCCAATGCGCGTCCCTTGTAACTGGCCATGACGCCCTGCGCTGCATCTTCCACTACCCTCAGGCCATGACGCTTGGCAATTGACATAATTGTGTCCATCTCACAGGCCACACCCGCGTAGTGAACAGGAGCAATCCCCCGGGTACGTGGCGTAATGGCAGCCTCGATCAACCGCTCATCCAGGTTCAGTGTATCTTCCCGGATATCCACGAAGACCGGTACGCCTCCTCTCAACACAAACGCATTCGCGGTGGACACAAAAGTATAGGAGGGCATGATAACCTCATCTCCCGGCTGAATATCCAGCAACAAGGCAGCCATTTCCAGGGCTCCAGTACAAGAGTGGGTCAACAAGGCCTTACTGCAACCAGTACTCTCCTCCAGCCACCCATGGCAACGCTTGGTAAACGGACCATCACCAGCCAGGCGTCCATTAAAATGGGCCTCGGCGATATAATACAGTTCCTTGCCCGTCATGTGTGGCCAGTTAAATGGGATCAGCTTTTCTTTCATTTTGTCGATACTCCTTTACTGACCAAATTTCCTTTTCTTTGCCAAACTTTGAATCCCAATAATGCCAGCAAAAACAACCAGAAGAAGTGAGCAATCCATGCATAACGGGCATACGGTTTAAATTCCAGCCGTACCCGCTGTACGTCTTGAGGCAAAAGCACGCCTTGAAACACACCATTAATCACTGTGGTTTTGGCAGGTACCCAGCTGGACTGATCAAATACTTGAGCCTGCCAGTCACGATGGAACTTTTGACTCAAAACCAGTACGGATGGCACCCCTGTTTTCACCTCAAACTCCAGCAAATCACCCTGATCCAATTGTTTGGAGGGGACATGTCTTGGCAGTAGTCGAGGGTCAACCATTTGAAGACCATCCGCACCGCTGCTTGCCGATGGGATAATTTGAAGACTATTGCCCATACGCGAAATCACCTTGTAAAGGTAAACACCAGACACCACTCCCAAATACTCCAAATTTTTATGTGTGAGCTTCGTCGGCGACAACATCAAACTAATATCGCTCATCCAAAACATAGCACTGTTATAATCCGGAGAAATGGCCCCATTCCAACGGCCATAAGTTTTCATCTCTCCACCCAGTGCCTTGATCAACGTGTGATAACGTCGTGATGACAGGCTGTTGTAGCTATGCACAGAGGCGATCCCCAAGCCTGCATTGAGATTAGGCGGCAAAACCGATATGCCCGGCGCAGCGACAGCAAAACGTGAACCTGTTGGCAGATTTGCCCGCACCTTCTCGACCAGAGGTGATGTAATTGCAATCTGCGTCAGATCTTGGCGAAGCATCAACGGATAGGAGATCGTTGCCAGGACCATGACCAGGGCGGCAATCAACAGCACAGGACAAGTTGTTTGATGCTGGGCTGCAAGCAATCCAACCAGAATCAACATGACCAGCACCATCCCCCAACGAATTGGGATCGCCTGAGTAAGACCGAAGCCCAGCCCAATTGCAAGTACCGCCACAACACTCGCTACGGCAATCCACACCACCCGTGAAAGTTCTCCTGACATTGACCGTTTAACGAGTGCATCGGCGCCATAAGCAACGATGATCGTGAGAGGCAACATGATACTACCCAATGGAGTGCTACGGGATAAGTTGAAACCAAAGTATTTAACACCCAGCACATAGAGCGGATGAATAAAGGCGAGCAAACAGAGTACCAGGATAACCAACCACCACCCCCAAGTTCGCCTGAAGGAAACAAGCAGGCCAATGACTGCGAAGAATATAACCAAAGGCGTGACGCTGACGCCGTTATAAATAAATGGATAGTTAGCCTCAACAGGATTCCCGAACAGCTCAGGCATGGTGGTCAATACAAAAAAACGCAACGCCTCAGCTAACGAACCTATTTTAGGGAGCACCACAGTAAAAAAAGAAGGATCTGGAGCAACGCGCGCGGATTCTGCGGAGAGGTTCGCCAAATCGATATACACCGGCAAGGCAAGAGCGGCGCCTACAATCAAAGCACTCGCGGAAAGCGCCATAAACTTACCGACTTCAAGCAACCCAAGTTGCTGTTTACGGCAAGCCAGGTACAGGCCATAGCCAGCCAAGATATAGGCGTGAAAGACCACTGGCTGCGGGTAGGCGGTCATCAATAAGCTGTAAGCACTGAATGCCAGGAAGCTCCAACCAACAAGGTCCGGTTTTCTGGCTAAACGGGTAACAGCCCACAACGCACCAGCAGCCCAGCACCATATCGTGGGAAACATAGGGAATGTGAGCCAAAACATGAATAACGGAGAAGCAGCCAAGCTGCCCCCGGCTATCAAGCCTGCCATTGGACTAAGGCCAATCTCTCTGCAAAAAAGGATTACAAAAACACCCGCAAAGAAACAGGTGAACAAAGACAAGGCTGTAATAAATCGCCACGGACTATCTGTAAGATGGGCAACTGCCCATAAAGGTAAATACGCAGGACTAAACCCTGAAATCTGATAAGTCGGACGCCCTAACTCATTTTGATTGGTCCAAAGTGTTAGCCAGCTCGAACGAGCGCCTTTGAGATGCGCGTAAATTTCTGGAATGTAGCCATTTGTGAAGTCACTAAACTTGCGATTTTCGAGTTGTGTTGCTCCAGTATTATCAGTTGCCGCGAGCTCTGAAAACTGACGATGCGGCCCAATTACTTCGCTGAAACCCCAATAAGGTAATGTTAGGATGAGAAAAAAAAACGCATAGGCTAGAGTTGCGGACCTGTAAGTTTTAAACCACACGACCTTCGATTTTATATGTTTTTTTTTCTCTTGTAAGTTATCCACGCGCGGCCACCACTGTTCCGAGCACAATCAACGCGATGCCCAGTATTTTTTGAAGTGTCACTGGTTCGTCCAATAACCAGCCACTCAAAAGCAAAACAATGACAAAGTTGAGGCTCATGAATGGATAGGCATGACTCAAATCGAACTTGGTCATGGCAGCCATCCATGCGAGAGAGGCCAGGAATGCCGCAAAAAAGCCAGAAAAAATTACTGGATCAAGAAGAAGTGAAAGCAGAAACTTGAGCTTCTCGAGCAAGTCTGTTGGAAGCGGGCCAAATTTCGCAATACGCAACTTAAGAATCAGTTGCCCGTAAACCGTGAAGCCTATTGTTGCGAAAATATAGAGATAATCATGAAGGCGTGACATTAACCCCGCTCCAATACAGCCAGACCAAAACCTGTTTTCCCGTATTCGTTGCCATTGTACAGCATGTAGCGTTGGCCTTTATGATCAAAAACGAATGGGTATTCGATCATTTCCGAATCCCATCCTGTTGGGGAGACATCAATACCAACTTTATGGTCAAGTCGTTTCCACTGGCGACCATCCTCAGATTCCGCATATCCTATACGATAGGACTGCCCCCGATAGGAGTACCACATCCTCCAGCGACCACTGTCCTTGATCACCGACGGCCGGGAGATAGCATATTCTTGATCGTTAACAAAATCTATGGCGACAAGCCCTTCTCTTTGCCAATTTATTCCATCGCGAGATTCGGCATACTTTATGTGGTATTTATGCTCCGGCTTACCCTCGCGCATTCTCCATCCAATGCAAGACAGATACCACATACGCCAGAAATCCTCTCCCCACAAAACGCAACAGCTTGCACAGAAATGGGGTTCATGCATAGAGCGATCAACGATTGGCCCGTTCGAGTAACGTGTAAAATCATCACCCTGGGTGCTGATGGATAAACCTATTGAGTTACGAAAAGGGACAGTTACCCCCAGATTCCACCCAATATAATAAAGAAACTTTACACCTTGATGAAAGGTAAGCCACGTTGCCATAGCGCCACTATCATCAAACTCACCAAGCTCACCTGGGGCAAGAACTGGGTTAGTAGATAATTCGAGGATCTGATTCGGATGAGCGATGTCGATTACCGTATAACCGGTATAACTTCTATTAAATTTGTCGCGCGAGCTGAAATAGATCTTGAATAAATTATCCCCTAAACTCTCAGCAATAGGTACAGCCGCATGTGATTGCATCCATGCCGTCTCACCTGATGGGCAAAAAACGAGCCCGAGCTTCTGCCATTTCGTATTAACGATCATATCCCTCTCAATCTCGTGCTTGGGACTCTTGAACGTTCTGTCGCTGTACCAAGGTAAACTCCTTCGGGCGCCGCATCAGCAAGCAGCAAGGCACCCGCGCCAACCACACATTTTTCACCGATTTTGATATGATCGCGTAGAGTTGCATTTACACCAACAAAGCACTGCTCCCCAATCTCAACGCCCCCTGAAACAACGACATGCGAGGCAATAAAGCAGTGGTCCTTGATAGTAGAGTGATGGCCGATGTGATTGCCGCTCCACAGGGTGACGTTATTGCCAATGGTGGCGAACGGTTGGATGGTGTTGTCTTCAAAAATGAAGCAGTTCTCTCCAATACGCCCCTCATTTAAAACAGTGGCCCGGGAACTGACAAAACTGGCTAAACTGTACCCTATTGCCTTGGCCGCCAGATATTTTTCCTTCCGCACAGCATTAAGCTTAGAGTAGCTGAGGGCAACAAAAAGCTCATGTTGTTCGGGTGCATATTGTTTGGCGACTTCTTCAAAGGGGATGACCGGAAGGCCGCAGAAAGTTGTGTTCGTCAAATAGGCAGCGTCAACGGTAAAAGCAACAACTTCGTATGCTGAATCCGTGCTGAAATAGAAATGGGCAAGCTGAGCGATATCACCAGAACCGAAGATTACTAAAGATTTTTTCATGGCTGTTTTCTTACCAGAATCGTGAATTCATAAAGGTCGTAGTCGTGAAGCAAGGCCACGTTACGAGAGTAACGACGTTTACAGAGATCGAAGAGCGCACAAGGATTTGCGTAATAAAGATAGTCGCGCATCCTCTCCGCATCGGAATAAGAGGTCAGGCAGTTAAAGGCAAAACCGAAGAGGCTGGTACGATCAAGTATGTCCAAGGTCGCTTCAAGATGAGCCCACCATTCATCATCCGATCGGCCTAAACGAACATTGAAAATACCGCTGGCGACACCATAATCGGCAGCCTGTTCCGGCTCGCTGGCGAGTACAAAGCGCGCTTTACTTGTATCCTGATTGCGCTGCTCGGCAGAACGAATCATATTCGCTGACACATCAACCCCCGCATACGAAAACGACTCATATTTCTGAGCTAAAAAATCATAGAGCGCACCATAGCCACACCCCAGATCATTTATGGAAAAGTGATTTGAGGTATCTACAATTTTACATAGTTGCTCGAAACGCAGCATCTGACTTTCTTCGCCATTCCAATCAACCCCTTGGGGCGTTTCACCATGTTGCGCCAGTTTAGATGTGTAGTATTCGGCAACCTCTATCAACAGGTCAGTTTTGGTTTTTTGCATAAATCTGCCTTACGATGGTATAAGGGCGCTGCTTAGTTTCCGAAAATATTTTGGAGAGGTAAATGCCAACCACACCTATAAAAGAGATTACCATCCCGCCAAGAAGCCAGATCGACGCCATGACCGAGGTCCAGCCGCTTAATGGTTTGGCAAGAAACATCCAGTAAATGGCCAGATAAACGATATAGAAAATCGCAATGAGAGAGATCAATATACCGATATAGAAGATACCGACCAGTGGTGCGTTGCTAAAAGATGTTACTGAATTGACCAGCAAAGACATTTTTCGATGAAGGACATAAGTGGTTTCACTGTTACTGTGCTTTTTAATTACCTGCGGACGTTGTACAAAACCCGTGATATGCCAGAGGCCTGCCATGAAGACTTCTCTTTCCTCATGACGCAATAAGGCATTGACAAAGCGCCGAGTCATCAATCGTGACGTGACGACGTTTTCGGGAAGGGCCAAACCTGTGAGGGCTTTAAAAAAACGATAAAACAACCGCCCGCTCCAGCGTTCGAACCAACCGCCCTTACGCAGTTCTTGAACCCCATACACCACATCGCACGGGTCACTTTGCATCTGCTCGGCAAAGTTTATCAACCATTCCGGCTCTTCTTCCAAGTCGCTGTCGATCAGAAAAACCCGTTCTCCCTTGGCATGGGCAAGACCGGTCATCATGGCCTTATGATGACCAAAGTTACGAGAGAGATCAACTACGATAACATGGCTGTCACTCTGAGTAAGTTGCACGGCAAGATCGAGACTATTGTCAGGCGACCCGTCGTTCACCAGAACAATTTCGTAATCTTCATCCACGAGCTGCTTGGCAGCAGCACTCGCCCGTTGATAAAATTCGGTAATGTAGGGCGCAGATTGGTAGAGTGTTGCAACAATTGAAAGCCTCATGAGCGGATATACCTCATGTAGCGGGGTGCGTCTTTACCGCAGTTAAACAACAAATCAAGAATGGTGACGCCGTGGGTGAATTCACCCCAGAGTTGCGGATATTCGGGATATCCCGCGTAATCAAACCAGGTCAGCTTAATGCCGTATTCAGTAAATACGCTCTCTTCAATATAACCCTTTGCCGCAGGGCCTGAGACATATTCCGTCCCGCCCGCCTGCTCACAAAGATCAGCCAGGCGCTCCGTCTTGCCGTCAAGCAGGGTATAATCCCAAGAATTACTGATGACCGTCTTAATGCCCAGATAATTGCACACAGCTTCAATGAAGCGGCGATTCAACCGGGTGAGTTGCGTATAAGGCTCAGCGAGGTACAGCGGCTCGAGCCATGTTGCGATTTCCTCAAAATGTGGCGCGCGGCGATAATTCTGCACCAACGCTTTCCAATGCGCTGTTGCCCAGTCTGAGCCATCAATCTCGGTATCTTTGATCTTCTGGTGATATTTCCCCTTCACTTGCACCGGAGCAGTCAGCCATTGCACCCCCTGCGGCGTCTTGATCTGGTTACGATTACGCCAGTCGCGTCGCGTGTACTGCATGTCGTCATAGAGGATGAACTCATCCACGGCCGCAATCATGTCAAAGTACCCTTTCCAGGGAATGTAATTTGATTGTAGAATAGCAACTTTCTTCATCACGCATCCCCTTTTGCTCTGTAAATTATGTAGGCGGGATTCGGTAAGTCAGGCAATCGCTCGAAGTGATCCAGGATATATTGATGGATTAACGGGTGTATGTTTCGGAAACGCAATTGTTCATGTCCATTAGTTGGAAAATCAACAACCAAAGCAAAACCAGGCTTTGCCTTTTTTATGCGTTCAATCTCGGCTTGCTCGAAGGCCTGAGAGCGAGGGAAAGCTGCACAAATCTCCCACATCGGAGACTTACGTTCGAGTAAAGCATAAGCCCCTGGCCAATAAGGAAGAGCGATAAAGCTTTGGCCATCCCGAACATATTGGTCCGTCAACTTGCGAAATAGGCTGACGTTATTTGCTGTGTACGGATCAACTTTGAGATCGCTGCCGGAAATTTCGACATTCACCCATTGTTTGCTAGCGTAACATTGCCAACCCGGATGGAATACATGCATCACCCAAAGGCTGACTGTGCATAACGTAAGCGCCAAAGGCCACTTGACCTTGACAGACTGCGTAGCCAAAAAAACCAGACAACCAACCAGCAGTGGGAAAATGCCCTGAGCAAGATGATTGATCTCTGCTCGAGAATACGCATAATGGGCATAAGGAAGTGCCAAAAATGACGCTGCGACCAGTGCAGGTGGAACTGGCTTATTTTGAATTTTTTGCCAGGTCACCCAGAGGATGGACAGAACCCCAAAAACGACAGTAGCAATAAAAAATAGGCCGACTAAAACTCCGCGAATCGCCTCGCCAAGCGGCATTAAGGTAAAGTTCACCCGCCAAGGCCAGGGAATTGGAAGAGGAAGGTTTGTGGTCTTAACTTCAAACAGAAAGCGGATGCTTTCCCAGAATGCAACGGCAAAGCCTGGCACCAGCAACGCCATGAAAAATATGGGCGTAAAACCAGCTATAACTCCGGTCGCCCAAAATACGAATCCCTGTATGAAACCGGGGCCTTCTCCTCGCTTGATGTTTAGCCAGACCATGACCCCTATGCTACCAGCAACGCCATACATGCCATGGTTTCGCCCAAATACGGCTGTCAGACCTACACATAAACCAACAAAAAAGTAACGTCTTCTTGTCGGGTTATGAATCAGGAAAGCCAATACGCCGATTAAGAGAATAGACAGCGAGATATCAAACAGTTTGTGGCGCGGAAACATCCACACCATCAAAATGGTAGCCGACAGGAGTAAATAAGGGAAATTTTGTTTTTTTTCAGCACGAGCAATCAACAAGAGTCCAACAAATAGACCTATCACCTGAAATATTGCCACAGCAGCCCGCAGGGTCATAATGCCGTTATCACCCCACAAGCTCACGAGCGCAGCTGACCAGTAATAACGGCCAGGATCGTAGGACATAAAATCACGGAGTGGAACCTCACCCAGCATCACTCGCTGAACGCCATACCAAAGGAAACCCTCATCCGATAAGCTGAGTCCCTTGTTACCCTGCCATATGAAACTGATGAATACAACAAAGATGGCGAGGACCAGCATTTGTAGGGGTAAGAGTTTATTTTTTTGGGCTTCAAGTTGTAAATGCAACATTTGATTATACGTCAAAAAATACTTGATGAGGAGTTTGATACTCCAATTCAAAAATTTGAATCAATAGGAATTCTTCACATTACTCTGCCTGCAAAAAATAATCATACCATGAAAATACCGTAACCGGCATAAACGAAATGATCAGGAACGTAAAGGATATTTGGTAACGACACCTAAAATGCCTTCAATCGTGCCGTCGCCGCAGAACCAAAAATCCCATGCGGCCGGACAAAAAGGATGATCAGGAGAATGGCAATGGAAATGGCATCTTTGAAGGCAAGAGGGACAACCGAGATCGAAAAGGCCTCAATAATCCCCAGCAACAGACCAGCAGCCACTGCACCGCCCGAGTTCCCCAAGCCCCCAAGAATGGCCACAGTAAACCCCTTAATGGCAAGCCCGGTGCCGATATCATACTGGGTATAGGTAATGGGCGACATGACGCAACCCGCCAGCGCCCCCATGCCGGCACTGAGGACAAAAGAGAGGGTCACCATATTCCGGGGATTGATCCCGCACAAAATCGCCGCAGTCCGGTTGGCGGCACAGGCCCGCATCTCCCGGCCGACCGGCGTTGTTTTAAAAAACAGATGCAAGGCAACAACCATCACCCCGCAGGCTCCAATCACCCACAACACCTGAGGGGAAATACGCGCCCCTAGAACCCCTATGGTTGTGATCTCATTGCCGACAAAATAAGGAAGCGCCCGAATATTCTCACCCCAGACATGAAGTGCCGCCTCCCGGGTCAGAATGGAAATACCGATCGTGATAATGATCATCCGCAACACCGATGGACTTTCGAGCCAACGAATAAAGATAATCTCGATCAAGGCCCCAACCACCATGGTTATGAGCACCGCCAGAGCAACCGCAAGAGGGAGCGGCATGAAGGGCAGCAGACTGATCGAAATCATCCCGCCCAGCATGACAAACTCACCTTGGGCAAAATTTATAATCCCGGTGGTATTATAAATAATATTAAACCCGATGGCGACAATGGCATAGATACTGCCGTAGGTGATGCCGGCAAAGAGATACTGGACAAAAAGCTCAGTGGTCATAAAGAGATACGAGGGGCGATCAGATAATCAGGTAAAGGGATACCTGAAGGCTAAAAGATGGCAATTTAAAAAAGGCCGGGAAAGAGATCTCCCGGCCCGTCACAGGCTTCTTTCTCTGATTTATTTCCCGGTATAGGCAACAAACTTGCCATCTTTCACGGTCATCATCTGAAAGGCATCAATGGTCAACCCGTTATGATCCTTGGCGGAGAAAGAAAAAACGCCAGCGGTTCCAGGCAAATTCTGCAGTCCTTCAATAGCGGCACGCACTTTATCCCGATCATTGCCGCCGACTTTAACGGCTGACTCAAGGATCACAAAGGCATCATAGGCATGGCCGCCAAAGGTGGATACACCTTCTTTATATTTCTCTTCATAGTTCTTTTTATATTGAATCAGAAGTCCTTTCTGAGGATTATCGGCCGGCAGGTCGGAAGCGATCAGCAGACGTCCGGCAGGGAAAATAACACCTTCAGCAGCGGCGCCGGCGGCCTCTACAAACTTGATATTCCCAAAACCATGACTCTGGAAAATAGGGACATTCCACCCTGCCTGGCGAATATTCTTCACCACAATAGATTGAGCAGGTGCAACCGACCAGTTGACAATTGCCTGCACATCTTTGTTGGCCTTGATCTTGGCGACAGGCGCCGTCAGATCACTATCCTTGGTGTCATAGCTCTCTTTTTCGACAATTTTGATCCCAAACTCAGGGGCAATCTTCTCCAACTGCTCCATTCCGGCCTTGCCAAATCCGGTATTATCGGCCAGAACCGCAACATTCACCAACCCAAGCTTATTCATCTCCTTGTAGATCATCTTTACGGCATCGGAGTCTTTCTGCGGGGTCTTGAACACATAGGAAGCCACCGGATCAACAATCACCTCAGCCGCGGCACAGGAAAGAAGCGGCGTCTTGCCATCTTCAGCAATCTTCTTGATCTGCATGGTCTCGCCACTGCTGGAAGGCCCGATAATGGTAAGAACCTTTTCCTCTTCAATAAGCTGCTTGGCAAAAGAAACCGCCTTTTCAGGGTTTCCCGCTGAATCCTTGATAATCAAGTCCACCTGTTTACCATTCATACCACCCTTAGCATTGATGTCCGCAACCAGCATCTCAAGGGTTCTGGCCTCGGGGCCACCCAGGAAGGAGGCCGGGCCGGTTACCGCCAGAATGGCTCCCACCTTGATATTCTCGGCCCAGGCAGCAGGGGTAAGCATCAGACTTAAAGCCGCAGCCCCCATCATAACTTTCGATACCATCTGTTTCATAAACTTCCCCTTTTTATAATTTACATTCATATTCAGGGTGACCACTCATCATCACCCCCTTTTTTCTTACAGGGCGCAGACCTGCTCCCCGCTCAAAATCGTAAACCCGTCCTGTTGCAAGGCAACAATGGCCCGTTCCATATCATCAAAACGAAAAATCAGTACGGCATTTTCCCCGCTCTTATTGACAAAGGCGTACATATATTCCACATTCAGCCTTGCCTTTTCAATGGTCATCAAAACTTGCGCCAGCCCACCGCTCCGGTCAGCCACCTCAACCGCAATCACATTGGTGATCCCGATCGTAAAACCAGCGGCCTTCAACACTTTTTTGGCGGATTCAACATCATCGACGATTAACCGCAGAATCCCAAAATCGGCGGTATCAGCCACCGACAAGGCCCGGATATTGATGCCATGATAGGCAAGCGTGGCGGTAATCTCCGCCAATCGGCCGGATTTATTCTCCAAAAAAACAGCAATCTGCTCTACATGCATGAAAAATCCTCCTGGATTAGATGTGAAAGGATCAAATTACTACTCAGGGAGATAGACTGAAGACCGAAGGAAACGACACAATTGAACAGAGCCTTCAATCTTGCACCCTTCAGCCCTCAGTCTTCAGCCTAACGTCCTGTTTTTTTTTATATCTTTCGGTTATCAATAACCCTCTGCGCTTTCCCCTCACTGCGCTGGATGGTCCTGGGCTCCACCAGCTGTACCTTACAGGTCACGCCGAGCAAATCCTTGATGTCGGCCTGGATCTTACGGGTCAGCTTCTCCAGGTTCTTCACCTCATCAGAGAAGATGGCCTCACTTACCTCTACCTTGACGGCCATGGTGTCCATATTGCCTTCGCGACTCACGACAATCTGGTAATGCGGCTCCACCCCTTCAACCCCCATGAGCACATGTTCCACCTGGGAGGGGAAGACGTTGACGCCGCGAATAATCAGCATGTCATCGGTACGGCCGGTGATCTTTTCCATGCGGATCATGGTCCGGCCACAGGCGCACTGCTCATGAATGAGCCGGGTGATATCCTTCGTCCGATAACGGATCAGGGGGAAGGCCTCTTTGGTCAGGGTCGTGAATACCAGCTCCCCTTGCTCGCCCGGCGGCAGAACCTCACCGGTATCAGGATCAATAATCTCGGGAAGGAAGTGGTCCTCAAAGATATGCATGCCGCGATCCGTCTCCAGACACTGCATGGCAACCCCCGGCCCCATCACCTCGGACAGACCATAGATATCAACGGCCTTGATATTCAGCTTGCGTTGCACCTCTTCGCGCATGTTCTCACTCCAGGGCTCGGCGCCAAAGATCCCCACCCGCAGGGCCAGGGTCTTGGGGTCAACACCCAGCTCGGCCATGGCATCGGCCAGATTCAGGGCATACGAGGGAGTGGCCATCAAAACGCTGGATCTGAAATCCTGCATGATGGTAATCTGCCGTTTGGTGTTGCCGCCGGAGACCGGGATGACCGTGGCCCCCAATCGCTCTGCTCCGTAATGAGCGCCGAGTCCACCGGTAAAAAGACCATAGCCATAGGCATTATGGATCATATCGCGGGATGTGGCCCCGGCACAGGTCATGGCCCGGGCCATGACCCCGGCCCAGGTCTCGATATCCTTTTTGGTGTAGCCAACTACGGTTGGTTTGCCGGTAGTACCCGATGAGGCATGCACCCGCACCACCTGATCCATGGGCACCGTGAACAGCCCAAAGGGATAATTGTCGCGCAGGTCATCCTTGACCGTAAAAGGCAGCTTCTGCAGGTCAGCCAGGGTCTGGATATCGGTAGGCTTGACGCTGGCGGCATCCATCTTGGCCCGATAAGGGGCAACAGTATCGTACACCCGGGCCACCAGATGCTTCAAGCGGGTCAATTGGATGGATTCAAGCCCGACCCGGGGCAGGGTCTCGATCTCTTCTTCCCAATAGAGGGTTGTCATCTTCTACTCCTGTAACAGTACACCATAATCAATAACGTTTTTATCCTTCACTCAACCTTACGACCGGCGGCAAAGGCCTGCAGATTCACATCCCGGAATCGTGCCGGCACCCGGGCGCTGATGATCTCCTCATAAACAGAGGACGCTATGGGCAGGAAGGTGGACACAGCGCCGACCATCACCACATTGGCGGTACGTACCTCACCCACCTCCCTTGCCAGATCAAAGGCATCAACCAGCACCACCTTAATCCCAAGGGAGGTGATATGATCCAGCACATTCTCGGGATACCTGGTCTGACCGGTGGCCACAGATGGCGGCAGGATCTTCTGGGTATTGACAACCACGATGCTTTTCTTGTGCAGATAGGGCAGATAACGAACCGCCTCCATCATCTCAAAGGCCACCTGGATATCAGCCCGGCCCGGCTCAATGAGTGGCGAATAAACCTTGTCACCATATCGCAACTGGGCCGTTACCGAACCGCCACGCTGGGCCATGCCATGCACCTCACTCTTTTTGGCGTCATAGCCTGCCGAGAGCAAGGCATAGGCCATGATCTCACTGGCCAGCAGAATACCCTGGCCGCCAACTCCCGAAAACAGGATATTTCCTTGCGCTCCCATCCCTATGCCTCCTGCCGAACTATGGCGTCGAATTTACAGAGCGCCTGACACTGGCCGCAACCGTTACACTGCACTTCACTTATCAGGGCGAAACCTCTCTGCTTCTCCTTGTAGCCGAGCGCCTTTGCCTTCTGGGGACTCACGGGGTTCCAACTGATGGCCGGACAGCCAAGCTTCACGCAGGCCATGCAGCCGGTGCAGTTGGCAAGTCGGGTGGTGCAGGGGATATGTTTCGCCTTTTTCATCTCGGGCAGGAGCACACAGGGCGCCCTGGCAATAACCACCGAGGCCTCATCACGTTCCAACGCCTTGTCCAGCACCTTGCGGCAGGCCTTGATATCATGGGGATTGACCACCTCCACATTCCTGACCCCGACCGCCCGGCACAGGGCCTCAAGGTCAATGGCATTGGCGGCCTCGCCCTTAATATTGCAGCCGGAAGCGGGGTTGTTCTGCTGTCCGGTCATGGCGGTAATCCGGTTATCAAGGATGATCAGCAGAGAACCGGAACCATTGTACACGGTATTAATCAGGCCGGACAGACCACTATGGATAAAGGTGGAATCACCGATAACCGAAACGACCTTGCCCTTGGCCTCCGCCCCCAAGGCCTTGGCCATGCCGTGGGCAATCCCCACCGATGCCCCCATACAGACGCAGGAGTCCATGGCCGAAAGGGGCGGCAGAAAGCCCAGAGTATAGCACCCGATATCCCCGGAGACAAAAAGTTTCATCCGCGACAGGTTGTAAAAGATGCCGCGATGCGGACAGCCGGCACACATATTGGGCGGACGCATGGGCAGGGCTACCGGAGGGAAAAGCGCAGTGACGGAGGCGGGATCAATAGACTTGCGAACAATGGTGGTATTCAGTTCTCCCTGATTGGGGATCAGATCCTTGCCATGACACTCGATGCCCATGGCCTTAATATGCAGTTCCAGGAAGGGATCAAGTTCTTCGACGATAAATAACTGATCAACAGATGCGGCAAAATCACGGATCTTCTGTTCCGGCAGAGGCCAGCACATGCCAAGTTTGAGGACCGCGGCCTCGGGAAAGGCCTCTTTCACATAGAGGTAGGAGACACTTGAGGTAATAAAGCCACGGCGGGTATCCCCTGCCTCCATCAGGTTATAAGGCGCGGTCTCGACCATCTCCCGCAAACGGCGCATCCGCTCTTCCACGACCACCCGGCGATTACGGGCATTGCCCGGCAGCATGACAAACTTGGCCGGCATCTTTTCAATCCCCGCGGTTACCAAAGAGATAAGCTTTTCCCCTTTGGTGACCACACCCTTGACATGGGCAATCCGGGTCGTGGTGCGAAAAAGAACCGGAGTATCAAACTCTTCACTAAGGGCGAAGGCCAGCTTGAGCAACTCCTTGGCCTCGGCAGGATCAGAGGGCTCCAGCATGGGCAGCTTGGCCGCAAAGGCATAGTTGCGGCTATCCTGCTCATTCTGGGAGGAATGCATCTCCGGATCATCGGCCACAATCACCACCAATCCGCCTCGCACGCCGGTATAGGAGGCGGTAAAGAGAGGATCAGCCGCCACATTCAGCCCAACATGCTTCATGGTGGCCAGGGCCCGAACTCCCGCAAACGAGGCGCCGATAGCCACCTCAAGACCTACTTTTTCATTGGGCGCCCACTCGGTATAGACTCCCTCATAGCACGAGAGATTTTCCAGAATCTCGGTGGAAGGGGTGCCGGGATACCCGGACGCGACCTTGACCCCGGCCTCATACGCCGCCAAAGCAATGGCCTCATTACCGGACATCCACATA
>JAUSAB010000071.1 GCA_030653035.1 Desulfocapsaceae bacterium
CAATACCAAAACCATGATAGAGTAAACTCGTGGACATGTAGAACCCTCCTTATCTTTTGCTTGGTCGCATTGATAAGGACTACATGTCCATTCTTTTTACCACTCATTTTTCGGTACAAGTACGCTTAATCCGGAAGAACCGTATATTGCAGCGGTGAGTACTGGATTACATCAAGTGGTCCGCGCCAATCGATTCCACTAGTGCCCATACCGTCAAACCGGATCTTCCCCAGCTCGATACGCTCATCACCCTTATTGAGAACCATCACCGCCCATTGGTCATCAGGCCGGTGAACCACATAAGCGGTCACATCGTTGGCGATTGTATCGCCCTCCATAACCGCAGCACGAAACAACTGGTGCGGTGCGTTAACGGGTTCGGCCCATTCCTCCGTCAACATCTTGCCGCCGTAGAAGGCTGGCAGCAACCATTTGGCCTTGCCGTTGGGGCTTTTCTGGAA
This sequence comes from Desulfocapsaceae bacterium, assembly GCA_030653035.1. GTDB lineage: Bacteria > Desulfobacterota > Desulfobulbia > Desulfobulbales > Desulfocapsaceae > UBA2270. The sequence continues at coordinate 462 of JAUSAB010000071.1, forward strand.
CATCATCAAATTGCCCCACAACCTGTCCTGCTGGGCGCACTGATATAATTCACGAATAGGCTCATTCGGTTCGAGACCGTAGTAGTAGGCGGTCTTACCACCAAGCGTCAGGAATTGGGCGACGATTTCAGCATTCAAGAGGGCGGAAGGGAGCTCAACCTCCGCCCTCCCGGCAAACGAGGAGTATCCGTATTCGCTGATGATCCACGGGATATCGCGGGGGACCCCGTCTTGCAAACGCTCGAAGACCTTCTTCAACAGAAATGGCTGGGCAATCAATTGCTCGGCGGGTGGGCTGCATACCTCGTCGAACGGATACCACTCAAAAGAGAAGAAACCGAAATCGTCAAGACGGTTATGCTCGCGCAGATAGTTAAGAAACCGCTTCATCCAGGAACGTTCACCGCTCTCATCAGCAAACGTGTCCCATCCATTCACTTCCGACTGGAAACTGGGACCACCGGTGACAAGCGTTGGGTCGACCTCATGGATGACCTTTGCAAATTGCAGGTAGAGGGCGCCGTAATGTTCAGGGCTCATGTTCTGCCCGTCAGGTTCCTCGCCTAATTCGATCTGGCTTACAGGAAACCCCCGCGCCTTCAGGAAACGGATCTCGGCCGCCGCATTTTCGGGTGTGTCATACAGAATAGAGACTGGGGTCAAAACAGGATTGCCCCGGCCAAGACCTGATGCCATGATCCTGTCGAAACCAGGTTGTGCGGATCCGGGATTACGGTCACTCGCCCGATGCCAGGGATCGGTGGAAGAAACGATCATTATGGTTTGGCGGGTATTAGAGGCACTGTGCCTGATGATGTCCTGAAACCTCCCCCGCCGGTCAACCACCCCCATGAACAGCTCACAAACAGCATAGCCAAGCCGATCACGCACGTCCTTCATCTGCGGCGCCGTCCCAGAGGAGGCCTGCAAAAGGATGCGCACGAAACGAACGGACACCTGATCGTCTTCAAGCCGCAACAAGGAATCGCCCCCCTTGCCATCCTCGACACGTCCGTGCTCGAATGACCGCCAGGTCCCTGCAACCAGGGCGTTAGGAGAATGCGAATCCTTGCCATCCCAGTATTGGACCTCATACCTGGTGGCATAGGGTTCGCCCCAGAGGATGCGGAGGGCGTTCACATTACGCCGCGTGCCAAGGTCGATGAACACCCACTGGGGATGCAGGGCATTGTCCTCGCCCGTGAAATGAGCATCGAGGTAAGGGTTGCTCTTCCAGAAGGTCCTCTTATTGCCATCATCAAGCCGAGAGTAGCCGTCGTTTCCAGCCTGATCAATGGTGCTGCCTCTGCGGGGAAGTTTATAGCCGAGGGATTTCAACAATGGCTTCTCCGCCTTATCGCTCGAAGTCCAGTACCCCTCTTTCTTGACCTCATCGCTCCACGAACCGGCCTCATTCCAGTGCCACGCCTCAACGCCGAGCTCAGGCCTCAGGCGGTAGGCCAACCTCCGGTAGGGTGCACTTGCCATGACCTTGATGCTTTCAGGGGAATAGGTACTTTGCAGTTCATCTTCCTCAAGACCATCCAGACCGGCCCCGAACGCCTCATCAGGCATGAAAGACGCGGCAGGGCTTGATGCATCAATGTGGATGGTGAGCTTTTCTCTCTCCGCGCCATACGAGAGATTCACGGCCATCAGCACAACCGACAGCACGGCGGTGCCCACCCAAAAAAGGCGAGCTATTTGCGACATACGAAGCAATTTATGAATCACCAAAAATATCTGAGCGATATAGGCATGTTAATTTTGAAAAAATGAGATTTGCAGATGGACATTTATCTGGATTCGAGCTTCGAGAGTTTAACGTAGAGCTAACCGGGGCGCGGCACAGAAAACTGAAGAAATAAAACCGCATCATGGCACTCCGGTTGAGTGCCATGATGCTAGGCGGCATTTTCTGTACCGTTTCCATATACTCGCCAAATGATGGTGTCGAGTTCGGCAATTGTCTTTGCCGGGTGCGCTGGATTTTGCACGAGAAACGATCTGAGCTTCTTGGCCAGATCAATGTATCTGCCTCCCTCGGTAGCTCCTCGCGGCGCCCTAAACCTCATGTCCTTGATGTAGTCACTTACCGGCTGATTTAAGACTGGATAGTCCTTTGGGAAGGCTAAACAGAGCATCTCGGAAAAGAACGCTTTTCTGGCGGGATTCTTAGAATCCGCGAGATGGCCTAGTTCGGATACGACGATGTCGTCTCGTTCAGCATCCGGTGCGTCAAGCACACGTAGGAAGCTCGCAGTAAGGGCCTTGAAATCGGCAGCCTTTCCGCGGCGCTCCCAGCCTTTGCCCTGAAGGCGATTTTCGAGGCTCATGTCCCAAACGGACGGTAACGATTCGAAGAATTGTTCCGACGATATTTTTCCAGCTGCACATTTACGAAATAGTTCGACAATTGACGCTTTCTTTTGACTGTAGCAACGCATTTGATAACGCCGCGCCTTCAAGAGTTCTGTAGTATCCGGTGGTTCTTCTAGAGTCAGCAATATAGTCGGGTTGGAAGAATTTGCCTTCGTCTTCGCTGGCCTGTCATTACTTGTGACATTGCTTTCACGATAACTTTCTATCCAGTCTTCGGAGACAATAACCGACTGGCGCTCTATATCCTTTATCCACGCTTTGGCTTTAACGTACTCATCGGCTGAGATTTCAGAAAAGGCGTTTGCCTCATAGTTGGTTTCAAACGCCGCTTTTGTCAGGTTGGATGATCCAATCAAAGAAAACGCCTGACCGTCCGAATTCAGCCAGAACATTGCTTTAGGATGAAAACCTTGAATATTGTCGGCCACCATAAACTGTTGTTTCCGTCCTGACGACAGCCACCTTAGCACTTTTAAGCACGCGAATTTGCGTGTAATGCCAAAGTCCTTGCCGATGATCAACCTGAATGTCTTGCATCTGGCATTAAGCTCAAGCGTGTGATCCCATTCCGTCAGATAAGCGGAAACCACGAACAGCTCTCTCGCATTGGCAAAGGCATCCTGATAAATACTACCCAGTTCCGTCTTGGTGTTTGGTGAATGTAGGAATTGTTTCATGTGATCCTTTAAAGCAACTGTAATATACGCCGGTACTTCTAGGTTAGCCTCACAGCTTGCCCACCAGACTCTTAAAACGGGCCCGGTGCTCTGCCCTAGATGCCAACTCGCTGACCAAAAATGCAAGACACTCACTTGTAGCCGTTGCCTTCTGGAGGCACTCCGCATCGGGCAAGCTATGCATGCCCTCACTAAGTACTTGATAAAGGCGACCCAACGGGTTAAGGCCATCCAGCTTTAGATGGCTCGGTAATGCGAGGTTTGCAATTTTGATCTTCTCGCTCATCGGCATGTCCTTTCTCAGATCGGCAAGAGCATCCAGAATTGACTTGTCTGACCCTGACGATTGAGCATCTTCTTGGACAAGGTCTAAGAGGGCATTGATGTTGTTTTCTACAACGCGCCTAAAGTAAGCAAAGGCGGCTACACCATATTCGTGCGATAGGCACACGATGGCTTTTTCGTAGTTATCTAGATCATCTTTCAAAAACTTCTGGAGAACTCGGTTTCGGACAAGCTTCGAACGCGGAAGCTCGCCGTACTTCTGGATTCGTATGCTTTCGTCGTCGAGCACTTGTTCCACTAGGTACTCTCGGTGAGCTTTTCGGCAAGATACGCACGAAAAGGTGAAGTATGAAGTGCCAGACTTCAGAGCATGAACAGCCATACCCGCGCCACCACCGCGAGGGCGAAGGTCTTGGAATGGACGTGGCTGTTCGCAGATGTCGCAATAGGCGTCGATTTCGCTAATCCAGAGGCTGCTACGATTGGCATAGGGTTTCTTGAATTCGCGCCACGAATACAAGGGTGCTGTTTCAAGAAATGCCTTGATGTCGTTGTCAGTAAGTTCATTCATGGGCATAGTTACCGTTGGTACGTATTCTGGGTAGCTAACGATGAAATAACCTGTCGGCCAATGCGCTACCCTCTTTAAGAACGCGCTTTATTCCGGTCAGGTTTATTGATTGGTTTAGGGTTTGGTCTGTACAGCAAGTATTTCTGTTTTGAATTTTACTACTGTTTCATTGACTTCATCACAGGATGTTTCGTAGCCATGCAACGGTAAAGATTTTAAAAATTTTTGATATCTATCGAGATGTTCAGAATTTTTTTGATTGGAAATGAAAATTGATAGTTCGTTTAAGTCATGTATTGTACGGGAATAACACATCCCATCGTTAAAACTTCCCAAAAACATACCAACATTAATAAAAAATGGTGCTGAACTTACTATTGCGGAAAACCCCAACAGGATTCTTAACTTGTGTTGTTTCTTATCTAACACTAACCATGCAATAGTTACGGCCGGCAATACGATTAGTGAGATTATGGTATAAATGTTCATACTTTAAAGCCACCGGGTAGGTCAGGGGCCTCTCAGCCCCTTTCCCCCCTAAGAACCGTACTTGAAAGTTTCCCTTCATACGGCTCAAGCATTTCTGAAGGACACCCTTATTGGGTGCCCCGGCCTTACAGCTCAAACTCAGGCGGTCATG
>JAUSAB010000081.1 GCA_030653035.1 Desulfocapsaceae bacterium
ACTATCTAAATGGAAAACTATGGCTTGGTCAATATAATTTGCCCTTGCCGGGAAAAATGACGTCCTGATTGGTAAAGGTCATGGCCCCCTGATCGGTGGTGATTAACATCTTGATCCCCAGCTCATCACAACGCTTTCGCACCTCTGGCGAAGGGAAATTGTCGGGGCGGAAGCGTCCAGCCGAGACCACGATGGTCTGTGGACTTACGGCCTTGAGGAAAGCTTCAGAGTTGGATGTCGATGAGCCATGGTGCGGTGAGAGCAGGAGGGTCGATTGGAGTGGAAGCTTATTTTTGACCAGTTGTGATTCCATATTGGCACTGATATCCCCGGCAAAGAGGCAGGACAGGTTGTTGTGGGCAAAACGGAGAACAAGGCTTTGGTCGTTTGATCTAACCCCGCCAGGTTCCCCAGGATTTTCCAGGTGGACGATCTCTGCCCCTCCACCGCTGATCAGTTGTTCTCCCGGTCGGGGAATCTTGATCTCGACATGGAGCCTGTCGGCCAGCGCCAGCATCTGCCGCCAGGCATGATCATGTCCGCTGCGGTTGTTGACCCAGAGCACCTTTGGCCGGAAGCGTTGCAGCAGAAAAGGGATGCCGTTGTAATGATCTGTATCGCCATGGGTGACAATAATGGCATCGAGTTGCTTTATTCCTCTCTGCCAGAGAAAGGGGGCGATGATGTCTTCACCGACATTAAAGCCGGGAGATGCCATGCCGCCTCCGCCATCGATGAGCAACCGCTTGCCTGCTGGAAACTGGAGGAAGGTGGAGCTGCCCTGGCCCACATCGAGAAAGGTGATCTCACTGGTCGTGATCCGGTCTTTCAGCAGCTCAGCCGGCGGGAAGAAAAAGAGCAAGAGAATCAGGGCACAGCAGGCGGCACCGATAATCCTGGCAGTCTTGCTGACGAGAAGCCCGGAGATGCCAACAAGAATGGCGGCATAATAAAGAACAATGAGGGCTGGCGACGGCGTTGGCAGCCAGAGGGTGGAGAAGGGGAGATTGTCAAAAAAAACTGCCATTTTCAGTGCGAAAATCAGGCCAGTGGCGCCAAGATGCAGGAGCAGGGTGGCAGCTACGGGCATGACAAAGATGAGCGGGCAGGCAATAAAACCAAGAGTCAGGCTCCACAAACAGATCAGGGGTTCCACCAGCAGGTTGGCCGCGGGGGCCACCACGGAGATCCGGTTAAAATAAGCAAGAAGCAGTGGGGCGGTGCCAATGGTGGCGGCCATGGATACGATGAGGGCCGCCAAGGTGAAATGAAGAAGGCGGCTTTTCAGTCTTTTGCCAAGAGGCTCCTCTTTTTTTTCTGTTGCCGTCAGTCGGGAAATAAGCGGGGCGACAGCCGCAATCGAGGCGACCGCCATAAAGGAGAGTTGAAAAGAGGCGGTAAAAAGACTGTTCGGATCCCAAATGAGAATAAGCAGGGCGGCAAAGGCCATGGAGATAAACAGGGATTTTCTTTTGTCAGCGCAGAGGGCGGCCATAAATACGGTCACCATGATGAGCGACCGGACAACCGGGGTGTTGGCCCCGGCCAGCAGGGTGTAAATGGCCAGGGGCAGCAGGCAGAGCAAGGCCGCAACCTTCTTTACAGGATACCGGAGGATGAGATATTCAGACCTGCGCAGCAGCCAGTACAAGGTGAAGAACAGAAAGGAGGCCAGGATCGACAAATGGGCCCCGGAGATGGAGAGGATATGCATGCAGCCAGAACCCTTGAACGCCTCCAGGATCTCCTGGCTGATCCCTGAAGCGTCGCCGATCAGCAGCGCCTTATAGACACTGCTGATCTCAGGTGTCACCGTCTGCTCAATAAAGGAGCTGATTCGGGTTCGAAGCTGCTCCGGCAGGTAGCGGGCCTGATGCAGGAAGGTGGGCCTTTGTTCCAGACGGTAGATATGCAGGGGTGAGCTGATCCTGCCGGTTATCCGGATGTTTTGCCGGGCCAGAAAGGTGGGATAGTCAAAACTGCCTGGATTGTGAAAGGTGTGCGGATGGTCAAGTTTAGCGCGGATGGCAAGCTGATCGCCTGGCATCAACTCTTTTGGCCAGGGGGCCTTGAGTTTGAGCTGCACCAGACCGCGGGCAGCGACGAACTCCGCACTTTCTTTCAGCCGCAGGGAATGGGCTGCGACAACAAGGGTGCTGTTCTCACCATTAAATCCCGGCAGTCGGTCGAGGGTGCAGAGCAGGACGGTCTCCTGTTCATTCTGGACCAGGTGGATGATATGATCGGGTGTGGGCGGTACACGGCTGGCAAGGAGGCCATGGACGAAGCCGAGACTGGCAACAAAGGGCAGGAGCAGAACAAGTGTTGCCTGGGGCTGTCTGCGCAGATGAGTAAACAGGACGCAGCTGCCGGTAACCAGTGGCAGAAGAAGGATCTGGCCTGACGTGAAATGGAATGCCAAGGCGCAACTGATGCCCAGGGCGAAAAAAAAGGTGACAACCAGCAGGAGATGGGTGGAAAGAAAGGTGGCGAGCCTGTTCACAGCAATGTTTGAATGAGTTGCAGGTGGCGCTCAATAACCCCTTGCTGTTTTTCCACGCATCCAAGTGCGGCCAGTCCTGCCTTTTTCCGCAACCGGGCGTCGGCAAGCCAGGTGCCGGCGGCCTGAAAGAGGGACTCTTCGCCACCGACTCTTTGGGCCCCGCCGGCGGTCAGGAGGTCCTGACTGATTTCGGCGAAGTCCTCCATGTGCGGGCCAAAGAGCACCGGGGCCCCCATGACTGCGGGCTCAATGGGATTGTGTCCTCCCAGGGGCTGCAGACTGCCGCCGATAAATGCAATGTCGGCAAAACGGTAGCAGTTGGCCAGTTCGCCAATGGTGTCAAGGATGAGAAGCCTCTGGTTGCTTTTGCTCCCCTCGGAGCGGCAAACGCCGGTTATGCCCTTGGCCGCAGCCAGTTCTTGAATTTCTTTACCCCTGCTGATATCTCTGGGGGCGATAATCAGAAAAAGATTGGGGTATAACGGTCTGAGCCGGACATAGACTGCAAGGATGATTTCCTCTTCGCCTTTGTGGGTCGAGCCGGCGACAAGCAAGAGGCTGTCATCCGGCATGGCAATCGGTGTTTCCTGTGACGTTTGCGGTTGTATGGTGCCCGTAATGAGAGGGGTGTCGAATTTGAGGTTTCCCAGGGTGTGGATCCGGTCGTCCGGTACTCCCAAATCTATCATGTTAACCCGGTCGGTCTCGGTCTGCATGCACAGATGACGAAAGGTGCAAAAGAGCGGCTGAAAGAAAAAGGAGAAGCGGCGATAGGAGGCCATGGAATTGTGAGAAATCCGGCCATTGACCAGCATGGCCGGAATCTTGTGGCGCTGCAGGCAGGTCAGGATATTGGGCCAGAAATCGGTTTCGACCAGAATAAAAAGATCAGGCCTGATGAGCCTGATAAAATAGGCGGTCACGGGCAGGATATCGAGAGGAAAGGAGACCAGGAGATCAATACGGTCGGTCATGAGCTGCTCAGCGACCTTTGAACCGGAACGGGTTGAGGCGGAAAAGACCAGAAATGCCTCGGGAAACCGATTACGGATGCCGGAGACAAGAGGCAGGGCCGAGGTTACTTCCCCAACGGAGAGTCCATGGAGCCAGATGGTTTTGCGTGCGCCCTTTTTCTTGCGCTCAACCAGTGTTCTGAGGCCGAACCCCAGACGTTGCCAGGTCCGCAGACGATACCTGGGAGTCAGCAGAATCACGGCCAGCAGCAAGGGCAGACTGATGATCAGGAAGATGAGCTGGATAAGGTTATAGGCTGTAAGCATGAGGGATGCCTTGGGGACGCTGGGATGATGGTTGTTTATAAAAAAAAGGAACTAAATTTATTTTATATGTAGAAGCTTAGATTGAATCTTACAGTTAAGGCGAAAGCCCTACACTTAATCTGACATTTACAGTAGACATGTCAAGTTGAGCCACCTGCCAAATTGGTTTAGGTTCGGTCTGGTAACCTCAAGATACCTCAACCGCATGAAGGACAGAAGCAGTGGGGGGAAACCTCCGAGGACTTAACTGGTCGTGGACTGCAGCAGCTGTCCGGAATATATTAGAGTGAAGGAAGGGGCAACAAGCGTAAAGAATACTCTGTCGCTTAGCTTCATCGGAAGGTTTCATCAACCTCTAAATAAGGCACCTGCAAATAAATTTGTAAGCGCCTTATTTTATTCGCGTTATTGCGACAGACCAATACGGCAGTGTGTACACCTACGACCCAAAAATACAATTTTCTGTATTAGATAATTCGTCTGGGACCCCGTCAGACATTTATTTTTGCGCTCTGCTCAATGTGTAGGGTCCTGGTGGAATACCAGCCCCAGGGTAAGTAAAAGTTTTGGCGTTGGCTTGTTTTGCCAGGGGAATATAGTTGGGGGCAGCCTTGGTTACCGCTGCATTTACCGCCATAACAACTAGATCAACAAGCGGATGGCCGCTACTATTATTCTGTGGCACATAGACCATATTTTGCTGATGTTCCCAAAGGGTTTCGCCGGTTTTTCCGTCCTTAATTATGTAGGCCAAATCCACAGTGACCTGCGTAGAAAGGATCATATACTTTGCATCCCATTGATTGATAATGACATAGAGAACCGCATCTGCCCCAAAGAGATTGCTTAACTTCTCAACTGATGCATTGTGAACCAGGTTGGCATCAGATAGCCCATCATCTTCCAGCATCCGTTTGACCAAATTGACCGGAAAAACGTAATACCCTTGTTCCGCCAAAGGGATTGTGATTGTCGACAAGAAATAGTCAGGAGCTGTGACCTCTACGCTATTATTGACCACAGGCACGATTAAAATTGAATGAGGACTAGCAGCGTTAAACTTATCGTAGTTTTTTGGCTGCGTCGCTGTACATCCAGACAATAAAGCTAATAAGAGAATAGAATAAAGGAGCTTGGTCATCATAATGTCACCTTCAATTTCTCAAGAGCTGAAGTTGCCTCGATTTTTTTGTTTTCATTCTGCTTTAGCCGTTGCTGAGAATTGCTGATCATTTTCGTCATGAGTACATTTGACTCCGGCCACTTGGCCTGCTCTTTTTTAAAATACTCGATGGCTTCTGAGAACTGCCCTTTTTCATACAAGGTATAGCCATATTCAGCAAAGATCCCCGGAGGAACTCTACCGCTTGTTTCGTTATCAGCAATGATTTCTTTAAGCTCGGCGCTGAATTTATCTCCTCCATCAGGACTACGATAGTGGTTATACAGTTTTTGGTCATAACCGTTCCACGCATAGTGGGTCTGAGCACAACCGGTTACGAGCAGACACATGACGGCAATCAGACAATAAAAGACATTTTTCATGGAGCCCCCCTTTTAATGAACAGTGATGGTCTTTACTTCGCTTTCGACAAAAACCTTCTGTTCGTAAATGATCCTGCTATTTTCTACAATTGAAATTTTATGGGTACCAGGCTGAACGATCAAGGCTTGTGGCTTCCCGTTGTAGGTTGCCGCCTTGCCAACATTAAGACCATCAACAAGTAATTCGGCCTCCGGGGAGGTTCCATGAACGATTATGCTCGGTCGAGAATCGACAGAGCTAACGGTAGTTACGGGCATCGAACAACCACATAACAAAAATAAGATAATAGATATTGGCAACAGCTTCATTTCTTCACCTCTTCCACGTAAATTTTCCCAAGACTCGCCGCATTGACATTACCAGAAGAAATCTCACAGACAGACCCTTCATTGTTTTCAGTGTCCCCGAAAAAAGAGGCGACGCGAATCTCTGCTGTCTTCTTGGCCGGAAGATTGATCTCAAAACCGCTTTGTTTGCTCTTTACCGATGCACCCTGTTCCATAACCTGCAATATGTCGCCGACCATAATGCCTTGCCGCTGCCCACCGCTGATAAAGACTAATCCATCCTGAATTTCAAGGATGTCGGTCTTCCATGACCGTTCAGCAAAAGTTGAAACAAGTTTGTCGAGCATATCGGAAATAGCGGCAGAGATAGCCCGATCATTCAAGGTCGCGTCATATTCAGCTCGACTCCCATATCCAGCTATAGTACCTGTCTCGGTGCTGGCCTCTCCAACCCCGGCCACTGAAAAGAACGCCTGCCCGGTTTTCACATCAACCAACCTGGCTTCAACTTTAGCGCGGGCTGTCTGCACCTTTGTGTTGGACATAAAGCCCTGCTTCCCCCCGGTCGAACGACCAAATTCGGTCACTGAACCGATGATCAAGGCATCAACGCCAACGAGATCGGCAGTTCCGCTGATGGTCTGTTCACGTTGAACCTTGGAAAGGTCAGTTCGCTCAAAGACAATAAATTTATTTGTCATGATGAGTTTGGCCGCCAGCATGTCTGATGCCTGTTTGCCGATTCGGTCATAATCTTGGTCGGTCATCAAGGACCGCCCGTAGTTTGATTCGTTTGAGAATCTGGCAATGGCGACTTTACGTTTGTATCCCTTGACGACGGGAAGCTGTACGGCTGCTTGTGCCTTTACTTGCTCTGCCTGGGTTGCCGGTGCCTCCACCTGCTCCGTTGGTATTGATACGGTCGCACATCCGGCAAAAATAACCGCGACCACTCCTAAAATAAGATAGTTAAGCATGTTCATTACATCTCCTTTCTGACATCGACATGGGATGGCTGCGAGCAAAAGGTGATAAGAAATCACTTTCGACTGCTCTGGCAAAAACGGGGCATCAACGACAACACCATGTAACCAACCGGCCAAAACATTTGTTATTCATCCAATAACGGCTGCAGGCCAGCCAGTCAACGAAAAGCCCCTATGAGGAACATTAAAATCTGGATAATCTCAGGCTGGCTGATTATTTCACTGATAGGTAAAGTAATTTAGACCTAATCCGACACCTGTTAATCCGCCAAGACTGCTTGATACCATTTACTCAGAACCATCAAGTCATCGGGTAATACTTCTACATCTACCTTTAGCCGTTTGGTGTCTTCATTTAATGTCGGAGACTTGTCTTGCAGCATCACAAAATCGGCTGGAAGAATTTTGCAACTCTCAGATAAAATTCTACTTCGAGCAGGTAAATTTTTCACCTGCTCTTGTATAGCCAGACAAGGAAGCGCACGCTCCAATAACCACTTTACATTAGGATTACCTTTACAAATCTCATCTACTAGTAAATTATAAGACTGCCTATCAATCGAAAAACACCCTTTCTGTGAATCATTGTGTATTTCGGCCAAGCCACAACCAAGTCGGTATGCGGAAAATCCAGCCAACGCACCAAAACCAAAGGCTGGTGATATGCTAAATAACGCTCCTATCGCCCCACTACGTATTGCATCAACACCGGCGTCGCTTAAATTTTCATCAGCCAATCCATACGCCAGACCGAAACCTACTAAAGCAGAGACTCCAGTTGATCCAAAAAAATCCAAAGGATTGATGTAGACTGTTATTTCGTTCCATGTAGCAACTACACCTGCTAATATATTTTCAACCCCGCCGATAAGAAGAAGCGGGTTTTTGGTGGCGATTGCAAGCCCAACTTCAATACCACCTTCAACAAAGGTATCAAAAAAGGTACCCCAATTCATATCCAAGGTTCCATGAATTGCCTGAGCAAGGTCAGTTGAACCTTCTGCGATTGCTAAAATTCCAACACCTGAATCAAAAAGACTAATCTGAAGCCATCCTCTATGGATACCTGCTTGCTCTAAGAATTGACCAAGACCAGAATGGGACAGAAGTGGAAAAGGTATGCCTGCTTTCGTCGGAAAATCTGTAAGCATGATGTGCCCAGCATGACGTAGTCCTTCACAAGGACCGTGAGATGTTAACGTTTTAGGAACATCCCAAAAAAGATCGTGCCCCGCGACATATCGATGACCAAACCCTTTTGCTGAATCAGCTATAGGATTTACGGCCAATGCAGGAAAGATCCCATCTGTGAATAGCCTCAATTCATTTGCTGGGATTTGCATATAAACCATTTGCGATGGCACGATAATAGACGCTGCTTCCAAGAAGTAATACTCCTATTTGATTATAAAAATTCGTTATTACGTTACGCTTGCTAAAAAATTATTAAACTGCCGAGGAGGCTTGAACCTCATCTCTGGGTTCAGACAGTTTTTCACCATACTCATCCCAAATTGCTTCGATTGCCTTGTCAGTTGACATCTTTAGTACATTGATAAAACGTTCAGAATCTACCTCCTTGCTACTAGTTTTCGCAAAATATCCCGCAATAGCAGCAAGACTGAGACCACCGACACCCCACATGATTGGGCCAGCAAACGAACTACCTACAAATACTGCAGTAATGCCAGCAATAACACCCGCACCCCAACCTAATGCTACTCCAACGGCACTAATCACCATACCAATCCCGACAGTACCTCCTGAAAAGCCGATGGCTGCTTTGACCAGATTTTGTTGCTCCTTTTTTGATGGTGCAAGAATAGCCTTACTTAGTGTACAAGCAGCAGACACCTGACGCGGTGTAAATGACAACAAATACTTAAAAATATTGTGTATGGAAGTCGTTAGGATTTGCGCATCAGAATATACTAGATATTCTTGGCCTGCGGGTTTTCCTTCCAATCTCTCGGCTATTTTCGCTTCAATTGTGCTTCTCAAGTCACCTCTAAACTCATCTAATTTTCTCTGTGAATCTGTTCTGTTGTTTGGTGGCAGATTTCTAAAATCATCCTCCAATTTTTGAACTGACGCCAAGTCTTTTTCTGCTTGAGTCTGAAAAACACTTTTGGCAATACTGAAGGCTCCTCCAATTGCATCAGTAATATTATTAAGCGCTGCTTTTGCATCACTAAAATCAACTTTACCATCACCATTGATGTCCCAGAAACTTGTGGGAATTAATGCTGCACCACACACTGAACAGTTTTCATTGTTTTGCTGGTTCTTTGTGCCACATTGGGCACACTCAATCATTTCCATTTCCCTAGCCCCTCCTTTTTGAGATATAAATTGGTGTAAAACGGATACACACGACCTTTTAAGGTTAGTTAATTATGTCAAGTCCATTCAGGTAATTACGTAAATTTTTCTCCATATCCGTTTGTAGTCCTTCTGGGCTTATAATCCTGATGTATGGAATCCAGTACCGCACGATTGGTAACACTTGATTCACATGACCGACCTTAGCCGAAACGATAAGGCCACCGTTTTCTAATTCCTTTTCAATAACCTGATTGGCAATCAAGTTGCGGCGTTTGAAGTAACAGGCGATTTTGTGAGAAATTGTAAAAACGATCTCCTTTTGCTCTTCACCGAACCAAATACCTTCTTCTTCTTTAAGTCTCCGGTCGACCTCAGGATCTTTGGCAAAACGTGTATTTAACTGGTTCAAATTTTCTATCTTGGCGAACAAAAATGTCTTGAGCTTATCGCTGTCGCGTGCAACGAGATACCAGATCCCTTTGTGATTGACTAACTTGAAGGGGGCGACTGAGCTATACGATTTATCCCCTTCTTTCTTTTTATAATCAAATGATATGTGACAGTTAGCAATAATAGCCCTTTCCAATTGCCGAAAAATATTTTCCTTGTTTGCAAGGTCTTCATAGTTGTGTCCTTTAACCAGGAGAGCCGATTGAATCCGACTATCAAAAATATCTCCCAGAAAGTCATCGGACAGAGATGGAAATAATCCTCGCACACCAGCCAAAATTGCGAAACGCTCAATGTCGCGAGTGTTTAGTTTTCCAAGATAAGTCGGATCGAGGTGATACTTCCCATCAGATTTTTGTAAGGGGAGATAAGCAAATCTCACATTGAGGTCGCGCTGGATCGTTCGTAGGTTGACACCGAATTCATCGGCTAAAGACAAAGGATCAAGTTTCTCTCCTTGGTTGAGCTTAACCAGAATCTGTGAAAGTCTATAAACAAGTGTGTCATGGTTGCCGGTCGTCATATTTTAGCTGTAAACTCCCAATGTGTTGTGGCTACCATGCGATAGATATTAGTAACGTGGCAGTATATTCAATATAGACCGAATACAAACCGTTTTGATATGATGCCATTATCTGCTAAGACAATGACAGGTGGTGTCGTTTTTATATTTATTTTTTGAGGTCTGTAAATAATTTTGTGAAACGGCATTTTTTCCTGATTTCAGTAAGTTGGCATTCTGTCACCAAAAGATGTTAACTTTCAGACAACTCCACTCCAAGATAAAAGACAAAACGAAAACAAAATAAATAGTGCTGTGCTGTTCACAAAACGATCCTCATGTAGAACCAATTATTATTTGGGTAATATCCAGAAACCGGATAGCCATGATTGTATTCTGCACATATCAAGTGGCAATCTTAATCATTTAAGCAAAACCGCAAATTTACCTTATTCCTGAATATACGTAATAAAATAACGAGCGAGCAAATTGGCAGCCCATAGGATGTTGGATTGCAAGATCTTACCCCGATCCTTGTAAAGGCCAAGTGAGGATAATCGGGGACTATCCCGCCGGTTGTCCTCCCGATTGTTCCTAGGCAGCTAGTCTTTGGTTATTCGTCTACGGTTGAGGATTTTTTTTTCATGGCAGGCAAGAACATCGGCCATGGAAACTTTGAACATCCATATGCGTAGTTGAGCCCTCCTTCGCTTCCACTTGTTGCGTAACTAATATAAGGGCATCCTTTACTATCCAAGACGATTGAAGTGTCCCGAAAATCGTTTGGATCTACAGTTTCCTTTACCCAAGCAGAGCCCGTCAGGCGGGCATAGTGTAGGGAACCACTTGAATCAGTGGTATAACTGATATGTGGGGTGTTGCTGCTGTCTAGTGCTAACGCCACAGAATTAAAGGAGACGGTGGAGGAGTCCACAGTCTCCTTCACCCACTCCGTACCTGTCCATTTGGCATACTTGATGGTTTTGTTGCTGTCGTCGGAATAGGCTATATGCGGCCGGTTGTTGCTGTCCAATGCCATGGAGTTGGCACTCCCAACAGAGCCATCGGGAACGTTTGACGTATCGACCACCTCTGTATTCCAACTGATACCGTTATATGCGGCATATTTGAGATAATTATACGGCAAGGCAACATAGTAGCTTATATGCGGGTGGCCGTTGCTATCCAAAACAAGTGATTTATGTCTTGCGTCGGATTCTATATCCGTTGTTTCCCAAACTGATCCCGTCCATTTGGTATACATCAAGTGATATACTCCGCCCCCGGACCAGCTTATATGGGGATAGCCATTGCTGTCGAGAGCCAGTGAGGAGTCGCGCCCGTTGCTCCACTGCGGTGACACCGCCTCGATGTGCTACGCAGAGCCAGTCCAGTAGGCATACTTGAGGCGGACGTTGGGTTCGTCGTAGTAGCTGATATGAGGGGAGTCGTTGCTATCAAGTGCTATGGAGGTGCCTCCGCCATAATTCCCCACCGGGTCTACGGCCTGGATATTCCAGGTAGACCCGTTAAAGCGAGCGTATTTGAGTGCGCCACTGGTATAGTCATGATAACTGATGTGCGGACGGTTATGGCTGTCCATGACTATTGAGGTGCTGTGAACCTCGTCATGGTCTATAGTTCGGATTTTCCATGCTTCGGCATTCGCCAGAACCAGGCCAGGCGTCAGTACTGTTGTCAGGCCTGTCATCAATATGAGAGATGTCACCGCCGAGAATTTCTTCCATGCACCGAGTTGAGTCATTTTTCCCTCTCCCTATTCAAACAGACATTGCGTTTATCACCCATGGTGAACGAAACAGGGGACTATATTCTTGTTCATAGTTAAAAACTGATTTGAAGTTTCCACTATTTTCTCTCACTATCATAAAGGCAGATCGTTAATTCATTCAATCACAGTTGAGATATTTTTAACAGAAATTCTGGGAAATATGTCTGAAGGGAGTCATTGGCAATTTAAACAAACTCAGTAAAGCTGCACCTTGCGATTCTTCCTGAATTATATGCACTGAGCAAGGTGTCAGATTAGCTCTTGGCTCTTCACCAAATTATGTCAGATTAAGTCTGAACAACTACAATTTATAAACAAAGCCGGTGGGGAACGCAAAAGAAAAGCGAGGAGGCTTATCTCTTGGCAGGAGCAATGAGCGAAGCAAGCTCTTGCACAGAGTTGACCGGCTTTTTGCAGGTAAAATTTTCGCAGACATAGGCGGTGGCCTTACCTTCAACGGCTGACATATTTTTTATGAAAGGCATATATTGCTCAAGATAGAGTTGCCCCGGGCCATTATCGGCAAGCAGAATTATGGTCGTGGGAAGATAGAAGGTATTGATAAGATTGATGAGCTGTCTGGTGTCGGCGGCCTCAGGACTCCCGGTAATGATGATCTGTCTTGGTTGTTGTCGATACAGATCATAGGCCGCAGCCATGGTGGGCCGGCCAAAGGGTTGCGCCTGCAGACCACCTGCAAAGAAGGAAAGGATGGTCTCAGCCTTCTTGTACCACTCCTTATTCTCGGTTATTTGGGCCAGGCGCAGCAGATTCATGGCCGCCACGGAATTACCGGCTGGTTCCGCCCCATCATAATCGTTTCTCATCCGAACCAGGATATCTTTGGCCGTTGCCGGGCTGTCAAAAAAGGCGCCCTGGGGTTCGTCGCTGAACAACTCAATCTGCCGTGTGGTAAGTTCCACCGCCAGTTCCAGCCAGTGGCTGTCAAAGCCCGCTTCGTAGAGGTCGAGCAGTCCCTGGACAAAAAAGGCATAATCCTCGAGCTGGCCCTGAAAATGGGCCTCTCCCTCCCGGTAGCGGCGAAACAGGGCTTTGGTGTCCTTATTGAAAAGATTCTTTTCCAGAAAAACAGCTGATCTGGTGGCTCCATGCAGATATCTATTGTCTCCGGTGACCCGGAATCCCTTGGCCATGGCGGAGATCATCAGGCCATTCCAGGCGGTGATGATCTTGTCGTCAAGATGGGGCCGCGGCCTTTTTTCCCGCCCGACAAAAAGGGTCTGTTTAGCGTTGGCCAAGATCTTATGGATTTCCTGCTCCTTCTTGCCGAACTTCTGGGCGGTGGCAGCCAGGCTGCGAGCGATATAAAGAATATTTTTACCGTGAAACTCCGCCATGGGATCGGCCAGGGCATTGCCGTCAGCTTGCACCCCATAGAAAAAATTGAAGATTTCGCCGTACTCGACACCGAGGAAATTAATGATTTCAGCCTGTTGCCAGAGATAAAACAAACCCTCGCCATGCCGGTTGCGATCATACTCATCAACGCTGTCTGCATCTTCAGCCGAGTAGAAACCGCCTTGGGAATCGGTCATGTCGCGCAGGACGTAGTCGAGAATCTCCGTGCCGATTTGGAGGTAAAAGGGGTCACGGCTCACCTGATAGGCGTCGAAATAGAGTCCGGCAAGCTGGCCCTGGTCATAGAGCATCTTTTCAAAATGGGGCACTCGCCACTGGCCGTCAACGCTGTAGCGGTGAAAACCGCCGCCAAGCTGATCGTACATGCCGCCCTGAGCCATTTTTTTCAAACTCACGAGCACCATTTCCCTGGCCTGGTCATTTCTGTGCCAGGCGTCATAGCGCAGGAGCAGATCAAAAATAGCGGGCCGTGGAAACTTCGGAGCGCTGCCAAAACCACCAAATTCACGGTCAAAGTTTTGGGCCGCCTGTTGAAAACAGCGATGGAGGAGTTCATCGGAGAGAGGTTTTTCTGTTTCTGTGGCCGAGGCTATGGTGCGCAGCCTGTTAGTGACTACCTCGGCATTACCAGTTAGTTTGGATCGATCCTCCTGCCAGATGACATGGATCTGCTGGAGAAGATCAAGAAAGCCGGGCCGACCATAGCCCGATTCCTGTGGGAAATAGGTGCCGGCATAAAAGGGGCGGCGATCAGACAGGAGAAAAACGGACATAGGCCAGCCGCCATTGCCGGAAATTTCCTGGGTGGCCGCCATGTAGAGCTGGTCAATATCCGGCCGCTCCTCCCGATCCACCTTGATGGCGATATAATTCTCGTTTAAGAAGGCGGCCACCTTCTCATCCTCAAAAGACTCATGGGCCATGACATGGCACCAGTGACAGGTTGAGTAGCCGATAGAAAGGAAAATAGGCTTGTTTTCCCGCTCGGCCCGACCGAAGGCCTCATCGCTCCAGGGCAACCAGTGTACGGGATTAAAGGCGTGCTGCAGGAGGTAGGGGCTTTTTTCATAAATGAGGCCGTTTGCCTGTTTGCCGTCCGCAAGCTGCTGTTTGACAAATTCAGATAATGGCGAGGTGTGTCCGGCGGAATTCATAGAAAACCCAAGGGTAAAGGTAATAAGGGAGAAACTGACCAGCAAGAGACATCATGGTTGTTTCAGTAATCATTCAAGCATGATACACTGCCATCGCTGTTCATTTTCTATTCACTGTCCAGCGTTTCGCGCACCTTGACGGCCAGCTCTTTTGTTGAGAAAGGCTTCTGGAGAAAGTGCGCCGTTTCGTCCAATATGCCATGATGGCCGATGATGTCGGCCGTGTATCCCGACATGAAGAGGCTTTTGAGGTGTGGATCAAGGGACAGCAGCTTTTCGGCGAGGTCCCAGCCGTTCATCTCTGGCATGACGACGTCGGTCATGAGCAGGCGGATATTCCCGGTATGCTCCTGGGCCAGACGGATGGCTTCAGCCGGGGTACTTGCTGCCAGCACGGTGTAGCCCAACCCTTCGAGCATCCTTGTAGTCATTTGCAGAATAGCCTGCTCGTCCTCCACCAGGAGAATAGTCTCCTGACCCGTGGATAGTTCCACTACGCTTTCTGTCCACACCTGCTCGGCTTGCCCCCTATGCCGGGGCAGATAGATGGTAAACGTCGTTCCCTGACCCGGTTCGCTGTAGGCATAAATAAAGCCGTTGTTTTGCTTGATAGCGCCGTACACCGTAGCCAGGCCAAGGCCGGTCCCCACGCCGACATCTTTGGTTGTAAAAAACGGTTCAAAGATCTGGGCCAGCGTCGCCTTATCCATGCCGCAGCCACTGTCACTCACAGTGAGCAATACATACTCTCCGGGCATACAACCTGGATGAGTAGCGCAGTAGGCATCGTCGAGGGTACGATTTCCCGTTTCGATGGAGAGCTTACCGACCCCCGCAATCGCATCCCGGGCATTGACACACAGGTTGGCGAGGATTTGATCGATCTGAGAAGGGTCCACCTTGACAAACCATAGATTTTTTCCCGGCTGCCAGTTGAGAAGGATATTTTCACCGATGAGCCGTCTGAGCATATTGAGCATCCCTGCCACAGTCTCGTTCAGATCCAGAACCTTGGGGGCAACTGTTTGCTTACGGGCAAAGGCCAGCAGTTGGCGGGTAAGGTCGGCAGAGCGCTGAGCCGCCTTGTGAATTTCCATAAGGGAGGCATGAAGTGGCTGGGCCGGGTCCACCTGGTTCATGGCAATTTCGGCGTGGCCAATGATCACGCCCAGCATGTTGTTGAAATCGTGCGCTACGCCACCCGCCAGGCGTCCCACCGACTCCATCTTCTGGGCCTGCTGCAGCTGTCTTTCCAGGGTTGTCTTTTCCTCCATTTCTTTGCGGGAGGCGCTGAGATCATGGAGGGTCATGAAAATGCTTATGGGTCGCTTTTCCTGATCGCGGACTATTTTCACGGTAATTTCCAGCGGCCGGGCAACAGGATTGTCAAGACGCTCCGCCTCCATGACAATCTGCAGGTCACGTTTCTCCTCCTGCGCACAGCATACGGGGCAGGGCACGTCTTCTCCCTGGGGATGGATGATCTCGACAATATGCCGGCCAATGGCGGTTTCCGGGGTGGTGCCGGTGGACAGATAAAAGGTCTTGTTTGCCCGGACGATATGGCGTTCGAGATTCAGAAGATAGATAACATCATCAGAGGCGTCCATGGCGGCAGACCATTCTCTGGAAACCTGCTCCAAGGCCTGTTCCATCTCTCTGTGTTCAGTGATGTTGTCAAAAATCCCGAGAACGCCATATGCCGTTCCCTTATGGTCCAACAGCGGCACCTTGCTGGTGTCTATCCAGATCCTGCTCCCATCCGCCTGCTGCTGCGGTTCAATGATATGTTTTTTAGTCAGTTTGCCGCCGATGACCTCCCGGTCATCGGCCCGATAGGCCTCGGTTTCCTCCTTGCGCCAGGGCAGCTCGAAATCGTTCTTGCCCTTGATCTGCGCCGGATCGTCCAGGCCGGCGGCTTGGGCGAAAACCCGGTTGCAGCCCAGGTAGACGCTTTCGGTATCCTTCCAGAAAATGGCTTGGGGCAGGGTATCCAAGATCTGCTGGAGCATGGTGCGATTTTCACGGAGGGCCTCCTCGGCATGCCTGCGTTCGACAAGCTTCCATGCCGCATCCATCAGCAGAGTAAGCCGGGTGATATCCTCCTGATCGTAGTCCACCGTTTTATTGGCCACGGCGACCACGGCAACGATTTGTTCCTCTCTAAAAACTGGAATAGTCAGATAATTATGGAGTGCGACATGTCCTTGGGGGCATCCCTTTTTCAATGGATTTTCGCGTTGAAAATCATTGACAATGGTTGGTTTCCGTTGGCGCACCGCTTCCCCCCATAGACCGGTTTTGTCGAGCTGAAAGCGGGTTGGCGGCCCGACAATTTCACACTCCTGCATCGCTTCCCTTGACCAACTGTTGAGAGTAAACTCTTGCTTTTCCTCTTCGTAGTAACAGATATAGCCAACCATGCTGTCGGTGAGGAGGATCGCCTGTTCCAAGGCATAGTCCAGTAGCTCCTGTTGATGTGTGGTCTGGAACTGGAAGATATTGGCAAGACTTTCCAGGCGCAGCTGGTTAAGAAGAATGAGATTTTCGTTGGCAACGATCGCATCGAGCATCTTGTTGAATCCCTTCCCGAGAAGAGCTACTTCGTCCTGACTGGATATTTCCATCCGTAGGTCCCGGCGGCCGTCCCTGACTTGATTGGCAACAATAAGCAGTCTGTTGAGACCCGATGTTAAACGGTTGCCGAGGAGTATGGCAAGAAGTGAACCCGCAACAATAGCCATCAGGGTGTAGAGGATGCCGTTGCGGGAAATAATCACCAGATTATCTGCAATCTTTTTCTGGTCTTGGGCTATTCGTGCCCAGCCGATAATTTTGCCGCTGTTGGTCAGGATGGGAGCGGCAACGTCAAGGACATTCTGGTCAACATGGAGGGTCCGGCTTTGGGGCTTGGCACTGAGGAGGGCGCGGCTTTTCTCGTCGGCCAGTTGCTGTCCGAGATGGGATTTGTCAGTGTGGGCCAGCACTTGGCCGTCGGTATTAATGACCATGGCATAGCGCAGGCCGGGATACTTGCCGACGGCAAGAACGATTTCCTCCAGCCCCACCACATCATTGGCCAGAACCCAGGAACTGCTGTTAAGGGCCAGGGTTTCGGCCAGGATTGTGGTCTGTTCCAGGCTTTGCTGTCCCAGAAAATCCCGTTGCCGCCCGACCAGATCAAATACAAAGTAGCTCATCAGCAACAAATGAACAAGGGCGACCCCGCAGATTAGTTGGGTTCGTATTTTTGCGGGCCAGAGCCCTGTTATGATATTGTGCAGTGATGCAATCGGGTTTTTCATCTCAGTGAACCGCCTCGGAATACTTTTTCATGAAGTCACGAACCGGTTGATACGTTGCATCTGTCGCTCTCTCAAAACGCGCCAGAGGGAGGACTGCCAGGAGCTGGCGCCCCTCTTCGTGGGTGGGCAGGTCCAGGAGGAGTGATTGCACCTTGTCTACTATCTCCGGCGGGACATCATCCCGGACCACCAGGCCATTGTTGAACAAAGGTGGCGTCTCCCACTTCACCTCAAGCTCGGCGGCGAGCAGGGGATTGCGTTCCACAAAGGCCTGCCAGGGAGGCAACCAGGTGCCGCCGGCAGCACTTTTCCCCATATAGACATTCATGATGGACGATTCCTGAGAACCAGAGAAGAGGCGTTTGATATCGTGATTTACATCGAGACCGTGAGTGTGAAGGTAGTAAAGGGGCATCATGGTGGCGGCCAGGGCGGTGGGGGCGGGGAAACTGATGATTTTGTCTTTCAGATCGGCAACCCTGTTAATACCGCTGTCCTTTCTGACGATGATGATACCGCGAAACTTGTCATCTTCACCCATCTTGGCAAAGACGTGGTAACCGTGCTGCAGAGAATTAATAGTCTGGTAAGGATTGGGCAGGGCGAAATCGAAGTGACGGCTGTTCAGTTTTTTCTCAAACTCCTCATAAGAACGCGAGGCCTCTAAAGTAATACTGATGTCAGGAAGGTTCCGGCTCAGATACTCGACCAAGGGGCTAAAGGTCTCATAAAGATGCTGGGGGTTGTGGAACGGAAGAACGCCGAAGATAAGGATGGCCCGTTTGCCGGCCGATGTACTTGCATAAACAGGAGTGTAGCTCTCTTTCTTCTGGGAGTCACAAGCAAGGAGGCAAAATGAGAGTAAAAAAACAGCAAGCCGGAGGGTCAGAGAATACAGCCTCGCCTCAAGGAATGCGGTGGATTTTCCGGGGCGCCAATCTTTCATGTGATCTCCCTGTTGATGTAGTGATGCAGCAGTATTCTGCATGATTTTTATCACATGCATGGCATATTGGAAGATTAGCACATTTTATATACATTTCACCTCCTAATCGTTGAATTAATCCTATCCCGCGCTTACCCTCCTGTCAAATTATTGCAGTTGTTTGTCCGGGTTTCGTTCTTCCTCAACTATCGGCCGGAAAGCGGACTTTTACAGGCAATGATCAAGGGGGGAGTAATGTAATAATGAGGGGACAGTATCTGAGGTAAAGGAAAAATTTCATCCTCTGTTGCATCGTAACCTTGCTTCATGTATCCTTGTTTATAATGGGTTATCGTGCATAAAGAGTCTTGTTTGTCTGTCATTTCCCTCACCTCAATTGCAGGAATATCCCGGCGTCTTTATTCTGATATTCCCGACACATTCATTGAATCCCTATGAACCTACGTCCGCTTTCTCTTGATGACCGGCTGTTCGTGACCGAACATCTCAGGCAGTTTCCTCCTGAAATCTCGGAGCTGACCTTTACCAATCTCTATGCCTGGCGGCATACCAGGCCGATCTGGATAGACGCGTTTGGGGCATCATTGATCTTTTTTGCTGAG
>JAUSAB010000083.1 GCA_030653035.1 Desulfocapsaceae bacterium
TTCTGGTTAACCCCTTGATTTTATTGGTGCGCCCGGCGCGATTCGAACGCGCGGCCTACGGATTAGAAGTCCGTTGCTCTATCCAGCTGAGCTACGGGCGCATGTCTATCGACAAAAAATTATTTTAATCGAATGGGGGTAAAAAGCAACCGCATTTTCTCTCTCTGCCCTCTGTCTTCACCTTAAATGTTGATGTCGGATCAGATCTGTTTGATCAAATCCAGTAGATCATCAGCACTCATTTTAGCGCTGATATCGGTTCCCTCAAGCAGGCTTCCGGCAAGATCCCGTTTTTCTTGATGAAGCTGGACAATTTTTTCTTCAATCGTTTGTTTGCAGATAAGCCTGTAGATGGTGACTGGGCGTGTCTGACCAATACGATGGGCTCGGTCAGACGCCTGATCCTCAATGGCTGGATTCCACCAGGGATCCATGTGGATGACGTAATCAGCTGCAGTCAGGTTCAGTCCCAGCCCCCCAGCCTTGAGGCTGATGAGAAAGAGGTCACTTTCCCCAGATTGAAATTCATCAACCTGCTGTTTTCGTTTGACGCTGCTGGTTGTCCCGTCCAGATATTTGTAGGCAATGCCCTTGCTATCGAGATGTTCACGCAGAATCTGAAGGTGACCGATAAATTGACTGAAAACCAGGGCCTTATGGCGACCGCCCAACAGTTCCTCAATGACCGCCGAGAATACTTCAAGTTTGGCGCTGGGGATATTGGTGTCCGGGGCAATCAGACGGGGATTGCAACAGGCCTGACGTAATTTCATGATCTCGGTCAGGATCTGCAGATGCCTTCCTTTTTTTTCCTGATTGTTTTCAAGCTTTTGCAACGCATTTTGTCGCAAGGCCTCATAGAAATGGGTTTCCTCTTTGCTCATGGCCACATGGAGGGTAATCTCGGTACGTGGTGGCAGTTCTTCCAGCACTTCCGATTTGAGACGTCTCAGGATAAAGGGACGAATGAGTTTTTTTAGTTTCAGTCGGGCCTCGCGGTCGTGGTAACGTTCGATGGGAATGGCAAAGCGCTCATTGAAACGATTCAGTGAACCCAGCAGGCCTGGATTGATAAAGTGAAAGAGGTTCCAGAGCTCTCCCAAGTGGTTTTCAATAGGGGTGCCGGTGGTGATGAGTTTGAATCTGGCCTGGATAGCCATGGCGGCCTTGGATCGTTTAGTCGCCGCATTTTTTATGGCTTGGGCTTCATCAAGAATAACGGTCTGCCATTTGACCTGAGACAAGAGCTCGTTTTCTTGTTGGAGCAGGGTATAGGTGGTGATAAGGAGATCAAATTTTCCTAATTCCTCAATGGTTTTTCCACGATTTTTTCCAGTCAGCGTTTTGATGTTGAGAGTAGGGGCAAAGCGATTCACCTCTGATTCCCAGTTGGTCGAGACAGAAGTGGGGGCAATCACCAGAGACGGCCCTTCCGAGGCCAGTTCCAGTATGATGGCCAGGGACTGGATGGTCTTTCCCAGTCCCATGTCATCGGCCAGACAGCCACCAACGCCCCAGTGAACAAGGCGGGCCAGCCAATTGAAGCCTTCGAGCTGATAATCCCGTAGCTCTGCCTGGAGAGTGGAGGGAAGCAGGGGGTTGTAGGATTGGATATCCTCGAGTCTGGCCCGTTGCGTCTCCCAGCCGGCATCGACGTTGGTCTTTGCCTGTTCGATCAGTTGCTCCAGCGGCAGGGCAGCCAGGGGGTGCAAGAGGATCTCGTCACCCTGGTCGGGATCAATCCCTTCAGAATATATGTTCAGTTCTTCCAGTCGTTTTTTAAATTCCTGGGTAAGCGCCAGGAACTGTCCTTCCCCGATCTGCACAAAACGGCCTGAAGTTCCTTTGACCTTGGCGAGCAGCTCACGCAGGTCAATGACGGTATCCTGGTCAAGCTCCAGGTGTCCGGACAGGGCAAACCAGTTCTGACGATTGGTGCGTATCTTTAGATTGAGATTTTTCAGAGAGGCCTGATGGCTGACCGTCAGTTTTTCACCTTCAGGCCATTCAATGATGACCTGATCATGAATGGCCTGTAATTCCATTAAGGCCTGCAGGCAGTCATCTGGATCCTGCAGGTGCCATTCCCGATCATTTTCCTGTTCGATGTCGATGGCCAGATCCAGAATGGGGCAGGATTCTTCAATCCCTCTGGCATTTTCTTCTTCGAGTGCCAGATTACGACGCGTCTGCAGGCGTCTGCCTCGAACCTCAGCCATGATATTTTCAACACCCTGCCCCGGTTTCAGATAATGACCGCCTTCGGCAAAGGGTTTGACAAACATCTCCAGACGAAAGCCTGTGCCAAAGGGGAGCAGGTGAATATAAATGGAAGGGTCAGCCTCGACAAATTCGATATGGGTATTTTTATTGGTGGTGGCATCGGCGGCTATTGCCGAATGAACCGTCATGTAGGAAGAGATATTGCCAATAGCGGTGAGTACCTGTTCGCTTGCCGAAAGGGGGACACTGAGGCCATCGGGGCCGGTAATCTGGGCAATGCGGCGATGATTGTCATTGATGGCAATGATCTTGAAACGTGTCGGTGTCTCCTGGAAGACGGTAATCGAATTTTTGGTTATTGCCTGCGCAAAACGGATGTGAAGTTGCCCGCCTCTCTCTTCCACCAGGAGTTCAGGCTCGCCGATAATAAATTCGACGGCAGAAGTTGGCGACTGGGTCAGGAAAAGCAGAGGATGGTTAATCATGGCGACCAGAGCTTGGTCCATGTCAAAGTGATAGCTGACCCCGTGGGTCTCAGGATGTTGGACTTTTTTGATGGACGCGCAGATCTTGCGATCCTGGATGCACAGATAAGGGAGCATGTCACCCGAGTAGAGACGGGAAAGCGATATGGGGCGGCCTTTACTCCATTGTCCTTCAGAAGAGATCTTTTGTTCTTTGGGACTGATGGTGAGCACATCATTTTTGTAGTCGACGAACCAGGCCATTCTAATGGTCTGGTCGCTGGAAGAGTGCGGTTGGATGGTTGTGGCCTGAATCAGTGCCTGCAGACTTCGTTTCCAGGGATCTTCAGGCTCAAGGATGGAGACCAGGGAGGCTTGGCCTGTCTGCTCCTGAGTGGTCTCCATGGTTGCCAGGTATTCACTGGTGTCTGTGGTGGTCTTGGCCAGAATATCTGCCAGATTCAGGGCGAAAAAGTGATAGTGATTGGCCTTGGCTTGTTGATACATGGCCTGAATTTTTTTTTCGGTATCCGGCTTGATTGTGCTGTTCAGCCAATAGTCGCAGAGTCCGGCAAAAAGGATGGTCAGGGCAGGGGCTTTTTCATCATGGACGAGGTCGAATGCGTCATCTGTGAGCTTGCTATTGCTTTGGGCGCTGAGCAGGGCGGCCAGAAAATGGTAGGCCTTTTCTTCTGCCATGCCGGGAAAGAGTGACAGGGTAAGACCGATACGGTGGGCAACAGTCTGTTTTTGGTCGGTCGTGTCTTCCTGAAGGCAGGCCAAAAGATGAAAAAGTCCTGGCGGGCCAATAAAGGCAACCTTGTCATTGTCGCTGAGTTTCTGGAGGGCCTGGATGTCGTCGGCAAAAGATTGTCGGGCTTGGCTGTACTGGCCGCGTAGAAAAGCAAGAGATCCTGCGGCTCCAGTTCCGCTGAAGCTATCTGGTTGCGCGGTAAGCAGTTGTTCAGCTGCGTCCAGTTCTCCCTGAAGAAGGAGTTGGTTAAAAAGTAGGCGTTGAAAAGGGAGCCTCTCGTCGTTGTTCAGACCCTGGAAATTTTCCTTATCTTGCAGAAATTTTAAAATTTCCGGGAAGGATGCTAACTTGGCCTGGGAAAAACGAAGGACTTGATCTGTTAAAAAAAACTGGAAGGAAGGGGCAAGTGTTTGAAACCAAACTGGATCAAAAGGATTGGTGATGACCTGGATCGTTGGGGATATGGCGGAGAAGAGTTCCTGCTCCTGGTTGTTAAGAAAATCGAGGGCATCGTCGATCAGATCAAACTGCTGGGTGTAGATCCCGATGCGAAGTTCGCGCATGGCCCGCCAGCAACGGGTTGTCCATTTTCCGTAATAATAGGAAACCGGGGCCTCTTGGCGGATTACACGTGCAAAAGAGGCAAAAGTCCCTTCAGCAACCGAGATTCTGCTGAATATTTCGGCAAGTTCCGGTGTGCATTGCCGTTCTTTGGTCGCGAGGCCAAGTTTCTGGAATTTATTGAAATAATGGGTGAGGTTAGCCGCCGTGGGACAGATTCCTCGCGGACTTCGCATATCCAGTTTAGTAAGACAGTTAACCAGCAAGGTGATATGAGGTGGTTCACAAACAATGGACAGAAATTGAAGAAAGGTCTGCTCGAATTGGTTGAGTGTGTCATAGTGCAGCAGAAGAGGGTGTCGGTCGGTCATAGTCAATGCGGCTTTGTCCTGAGTGGAAAGATCGTTGGTTCGGAAATGAAAATATGGATTGATCTGAAAATGGAGAACATGCAATTAACCCACGTGTCAGTTGCCACGACAGAGAAGTGGATTCAGGACAGGAATTGAAAGTGGAATCATGTCGGGGTTGGAAGGTTCGCCATGGTTCCACTTTATGGCTTTCTTCAAGGTACTTTTTAGTTCAAGATATTTTTATTGACAGATATCTTGCTCTTTTTTTCCTGCTGTTTCAACCAGGAAGAAAGCAACTGATCTTGTTTCTGTTTGAGTAGGGTAGCGGTATATTCTTTTTTGGTGTCAGCATTTAAGGTTGAGATTTCTGGTGATTTTCGTTCCAGAAACTGCAAGAGGTATAAGTCGTCTCCCACGGCCAATGTCTCCTTGGGGAAGGGGGTTTTAGCGCTCAGTCGCAAGGCCTGATCAATAAGAGATGGTGGAAATGCGGGGTCAGGGGTTGTACTTTTTTTACCCAAAGGTTCTGACTTTTTGGTCTGTAATTTTGCTTCACTGGCCGTTTGCTCAAAATCAGCTCCTCCTTGAACCTTGGTCAAGATTGCTGTGGCGGTCTCTTTGGCCATGTTACGGGACTTGGTCAGTTTGTAATCTTTGGTTACCCGTTCCTTGACTTCTTCAAGTTTTGGCGGCGCGGGTTCCTGGATTGCCTCAGCAAAAAGGATGAAATAGCCGGATGGAGTTTCAATGAGTGAGCTGAGTTCACCTTGTTTCAGGGCAAAAACGGTATCCATGAACTTGGGGTCATGTTCCAGCGTAGCGGGCGGGGCAGTGCGACTGAAAAAATCAGTTGTAATAACGGTCTTGTCGGCATGTTTCCCGGCATATGCCGGCAAGCTGCCGGCGGCAATAATGCCTTCATAGGCCTCGTTTGCCATCTGGAAGGTTGCGGGTTTTGCCTGTTCGGACTGGAGTTTTGCAATAATGGAGGCGCGGACTTCTTCAATCGGTTGGGTCGTAGCGGGCATGATCTTGTCGAGTTTGATGATGTGATAACCAAATCGTGTCTGGATGATGTCGCTGATATCGTTTGGCTGCATGGAGAAGGCTGCGTCGTCAAATTCTTTAATCATTTTGCCCCTGGCAAATGTCCCCAGATCTCCGCCCTTGGTCTTGGATGTATCTTCGGAGTACGTCGAGGCCAGCGCCGAAAAATCTTTGCCGGCGCGGGCTTGAACCAGAATTTCTTCTGCCTTTTTCCGTTGCTCCGCCCGTTTTTCTGAAGAGGCGTTTTCTTCTGTCTTGAATAAGATGTGCCTGGCATGCCGTTTTTCTGGAATCTGGTAAGCAGCCTTCTCTTTATCGTATTGGGCTAAAACCTGTTCGTCGCTGATCGTTATCTTGTCTGTCTGGGCCTTGTAGGGAAAACTGAGATAGTTCAGTTTGATTTTCTGCTCGGTCTTGTAGGTGTTTTTCTCTGTTTCAAACCAGGCCGCAAGATCTTGAGGCTCAACCACTATCTTGTTATTGAAAAGATCGGGCGAAATCTTAACAAATTTCACGCTCACTGTTTCCTGATCCCGTTGATACATCTCGTTTATCTCGGTCTCGCTTGCTGCGGTAGCAAATTTATTGATCGAGGTGATTACTTTTTCGCCAATCAGGTCATGGCCGATGGAGGCCTCGAATTTATGGGGGGTCAGGCGGTTGGCGGCCAGAATAGCCTGATAGGTATTCATGTTAAAAGCACCCTCTTGCAGGAATTGGGGCATTTTTTGGATGGTGGTTTGAATTTCAACAGGGGTGACGATGATCCCCATGGCATTGGCGCCTTGGCGCAGGAGTGCAGTCTGGGTCAACTGGTTGACCACTTGCTGTTTTACCCCGAGACCTTTGAGGATTTCATCGGAGACGGCATCACCAAATTGACGCCGGTAGCCGGTTATTGCCTGCTCGTAGCTCTGCTGGAATTCCTGGAAGGAGATTTCTTCATTGTTGATAGTGATGGCGGCATTTCGACTGTTCATCATATTGGTGCCCACGCCCCAAAAGATAAAAACCAGAGCGATAATCAGGACCAGGGCTTGGATAACGATGGATTGCGCTTTGTTGCGGAGGATTTGCAGCATGGTAATTTTCTGGAAAAAAGGTTGTTCCTGTCTGGTAGCGGCAAGACAGAATTGATTCTCATGCCAAAGGCATGCTAACGAAAGGCGGAATGTTATAGATTTACTCTTTCTCGCCTTTCTCTGCAAGGAAAAAGGCGGAATGGCCGTTTGTTCAGTTAGGGGCCGTTACGAAATATCTTGTCTCTTTATAGCCAGTTCGTTGCGGCTCCTTATGCCGTCCTTGCCATTTTGGTGGCCAGATTATTTATTTACAGCGGCTTTATGAATCGTGTAAAAAATATAAAAGTTGCAACAGGAGAATACTGGGGGTTTCAGGACAACAGGTTTCATGATAAGGTTGAACTGTTGTGTTCGAAAAATATGGTGCAAGACTTGGTGTGTGTCCGTGGCTTGCCGTTTTTGTCGAAGGATCATTGAGTCTTGGGTTGAGGGATATCCGGGCAAGGAAAAGGGACAAAGAATGGGATCAAAAGTGACGCAGTTATATCGCAGGATTGATGAGAGTCGTGCCTATTGCTTTAATGTGGAATCGAGTCGGCCGTTGACCGCAACGGAGATGGATTGTCTGCGGTTGGTGCTTGCCGATGGTTTCTTGCTCGATACGGTGTCGCTTACGCCTCTGCTCCTGGGCGAGCGGGTAGTCGAGGTGGGGCCGCGGCTTAATTTCGCCACAGCCTGGTCGTCAAATATGGTCTCCATCTGCCGGGCGACCGGCATTGATTGCGTGTCCAGGGTAGAGCGTTCTCGTCGTTATCTGGTACCGGATGGCCATGAGGTGCAGGCCTTTATTGCCGCTCATCATGACCGGATGACCGAGTGTCCTTATCCCGAAACCCTGCACACCTTTGAGACCGGAATCGTGCCGGAGGCGGTCTATGAGGTGGATCTCAAGGCCGGCGGCCCTGATGCCCTGCTGAATATCCCCGGTATATCCATGGACGAGTGGGACCGAAATTTCTATTATGACTATTTTGTTACCAAACATGACCGGAACCCGACCATTGTCGAGATCATGGATCTCAACAATGCCAACTCCGAGCATTCCCGCCATGGTTTTTTCAAGGGTAAACAGATCATTAACGGTGTTGAGCAGGATGAGACCCTCTTTGAGCTGGTTATCGACACCCTGACCGCCAGCCCCAAGGGGTCGGTGATTGCCTTCAAGGATAACTCCAGCGTTGTTGAGGGCTATGATGTCAAGACTCTGCATCCGAGCCTGCCGGGAGAGCCATCCGCCTTTACAGAGCGTGATGTCCGTTATCATCCTTTGTTGACTGCTGAGACCCATAATTTCCCCACCGGCGTCGCCCCCTTTCCCGGTGCTGAGACCGGGACCGGTGGCCGGATCCGCGATGTGCAGGGCACGGGTCGCGGCGGATTTGTCATCGCCGGAACCGCTGGGTACTGCGTGGGCAATCTCCATATCCCCGGTTATGCCATGAGCTGGGAGAATCGCTATCCATGTCCTGATAACCTGGCCTCTGCCCTGCAGATCGAGATTGATGCCAGCAACGGCGCCTCGGATTACGGCAACAAGTTTGGCGAGCCTTTGATTCAGGGATTTACCCGTTCCTTTGATCTGCGTCTGGCGAATGGTGATGGCCATGGACAGCCTAATGCCGTGGGAGTCAGGGATGGCGGGAGCGGTGAGCGTTGGGGCTATCTGAAGCCGATCATGTTTACGGCCGGGGTGGGCCAGATTGATGACCGTCACACCCGCAAGAACAAGGAAGAGAAGGGGATGCTTATCGTCCAGGTGGGCGGGCCGGCCTATCGGGTTGGCTTTGGCGGCGGCGCTGCTTCCAGCATGCTCCAGGGCGAGAATGCCTCCGAGCTTGATTTCAACGCCGTGCAGCGCGGCGATGCCGAGATGGAACAGAAGATGAACCGGGTCATCCGCGCCTGCAATGAGATGGGCGACAAGACCCTGATCGATGTGATCCACGATCAGGGCGCTGGCGGTCCGGCCAACGTGTTGAAGGAGCTGGTTGAAAAATCAGGCGGCCGTGTGGAGATTCGTAACATTCGGGTCGGTGATCCCACCATGTCGGTGTTGGAGATCTATGTGGCCGAATACCAGGAACGTAACGGCTTCCTGATCCGCCCGGAGAATATCGCCCAGTTTCAGGCCATCTGTGCTCGGGAAAAGGTTGGTTGTGAGGTGCTGGGCGAGGTTACCGGTGATCTGCGCTTTGTCCTCCATGACGCGGTCGATGACTCCACGCCGGTGGATATCGAGCTCGATGTCCTGCTCGGTAATATCCCACAGAAGACCTTTACCGACCAGCGGTGCGACCCCGGCCTGCAACCCCTGACGTTGCCGCCGGACCTGAGTGTGTCTGCGGCGTTGCATGACGTGCTGCGTCTGCTGTCGGTGGGTTCCAAGCGCTTTCTGACCAACAAGGTGGACCGGGCGGTCTCCGGGCTTATTGTCCGTCAGCAGTGTTGCGGTCCGCTTCAACTGACGGTCAGTGATGTGGCAGTCGTGGCCCAGAGCCATTTTGGACTCACCGGGGTGGCAACGGCCATTGGTGAGCAGCCGATCAAGATGCTGGTTGATCCGGCAGCCGGCGCCCGCATGGCCGTGGGTGAGGCCCTGACTAATCTAGTCTGGGCCGGAATCAAGGATCTGGATGAGGTCAAGTGCTCGGCCAACTGGATGTGGGCCCCCAAGCTGCCCGGTGAGGGCGCAGCCATCTATGATGCGGCCCAGGCGATGCGCGATACCATGGTCGCCATCGGCATCGCCGTGGATGGCGGTAAGGACAGCCTGTCCATGGCCACCATGGTGGCCGGTGAGACGGTGAAGTCGCCCCGACAGCTGGTCATCTCGGTTTATGCGGCGGTGCCCGATATCATGGCGGTGATCACCCCGGATATCAAGGAGCCGGGCAGCGTGCTGGTGCTGATTGATCTCTCCGGCGGCCATCACCGGCTGGGCGGCACGGCCCTGGCCCAGGTACAGGGACAGATCGGCAACGAGAGCCCGGACATGGATGATCCCCGTCTGTTCAAGCGGGCCTTTGGCGCGGTGCAGGAGCTGATCCGCCGCGGCCTTATCCTGGCCGGCCATGATCGCAGTGACGGCGGCCTGATCACCACCCTGCTGGAGATGGCCTTCAGCGGGAACTGTGGTCTGGAGATTGACCTTGCCGGCAGCGATTCACCACTGGCCACCTTGTTCTCGGAGGAACTGGGTATGGTTGTCGAGTGCCGGCAGACGGATCTCGATGTGCTTGCCGCCCTGTTGACTGCCAGTGATATCCCCCATGCTGTCATCGGCCGGAGTGGTGCTGCCAAACAGATTCGTGTCCGCTGCAATGGTGAACTGGTACTCGATGAAAAGATGCAGATCCTTCGTCAGTGGTGGGAGGAGACCAGTTATCAGCTTGAACGGCTGCAGATGAATCCTGCCTGCGCTGAAGAGGAGAAGGAGAATATCGCTGATCGTCCGGGGCCGGTCTATCACCTCAGCTTTACGCCGGAACTCACCCTGACCCCGATCCTTGCGAAAAAGGAAAAGCCGAGGGTGGCCATCCTCCGCGATGAGGGTTCCAACTCCGACCGGGAGATGACTGCTGCCTTTTATGCCGCCGGGTTTGAGCCTTGGGATATCTGTATGAACGATCTGCTGGCCGGCCGGATCACTCTGGACGGTTTCCGGGGACTGGCAGCGGTGGGCGGATTTTCTTATGGTGATGTCCCCGAGTCGGCCAAAGGCTGGGCCGCCACCATTCTCTTCAATGAACAGTTGAAGACAATGTTCAATGCCTTTTACAACCGACCCGACACCTTCACCTTAGGTGTATGCAACGGTTGCCAGCTTTTCGGCCTGTTGGGTTGGGTACCCTGGCAGGGGATCGCACCTCAAAGTCAGCCCCGTTTTGCCCACAATAGATCGGGCCGCTTTGAATCGCGCTGGGTAACGGTAAAGGTGCTGCCGTCAACGTCCATCATGTTCCAGGGCATGGAGGGTCTGGTCTTCGGCATCCATCTCGATCATGGCGAGGGGCAGCTACTCTTCCCTGATCCCACGATTCGCCGGCAGGTGAAGGCGGGCTCCATGACCCCAATGGTTTATGTGGACGACAACGGCCAGGCCACCGAGGCCTACCCGTTCAATCCGAACGGCTCCCCCGATGGTCTGGCTGCCCTTTGTTCGCCGGATGGCCGTCACTTAGCCCTGATGCCCCATCCCGAGCGGGCCTTCCTGCCCTGGCAGCTCCACTATCTTCCCGGATCCATGAAGGAGATCCAGGCCTCACCCTGGTTGAGGATGTTCCAGAATGCCTATACGTGGTGTACGGGAAAGTAGGATCGACAGCCCGGTAACGATGAAGCGATTTTTACTGATGGGGTTGCACGCATGACCAGAATCGAGATGTTTACCGGCAAAGGCGGGGTCGGGAAAACGACGATGTCGGTTGCCACCGCCTTGCAGCATGCACAATCCGGTAAAACGCTGTTGATATCGACTGATCCTTCCGGCTCGCTTTCGCAGATTTTTTCGCAGGCCTTAGACCAGCAGGTGACTGAGGTCGCGAGTAATCTTGATGCCGTTGAGTTGACCAGGAAACAGGTTCTTGCGTTATGGCGGGCAAAATTTGGTGATGAGATTTATACGGTTTTGTCTTCTTTTTTGCCGGTTGGACGAGAAATCATCGACTATATTGAAGGGGCTCCAGGGATAGAGGATGAGTTCATGCTCGACTATCTCTTGACCAAGGCCCAAAGCACTGTTTACCAGACTATTGTCTGGGATACGGCGCCGACCGTCACCACCCTCAACCTGCTTTTCATTCAGCAGCTGTTTTACAGCCATTTGACCCAGGCCCAGAAGGTGTATTTGAAGATAAAAGGTGTTTTCACCCATGTTGACCCGCTTTCTTTGATCAACAAGTGGCGACACCTGACAGCGCAGATTATAGAAATGCTGCAAACACAAACCACGGCCTGGGTGGTGGCCAATCCGGAACGTTTGCCGGTGGAACAGGCGCTCACAATCGCTGCTTCGCTAACCACCTTTGGCATTGGGGTGAATGGCTTTATCTTGAATAAGATGTTGCCGGCTGAGCTTTGTGGCACCCATCCTTTCTGGCAGGCAAAGTTTGAGTCACAGCAACGCTGGCGAGAGAGGATGTCGCAGGCGGCAGGCGGCCAAATGGTGAAAGAAATTCCGGAACTGTCCGGGGAGAGGATGGCTCACGGCTTGCTGGAAGAGGTCTCTGAACTTCTGGGAAAATCGTGATGAGCTTGTGGTTTGAAGGATAAAGAGAAATTCGGTGAAAAGGAGGATATCTCATGCACTATAAAGCGGTTTTTCATGTGGACCAGAAGGATGAGCAGGTCTTTAATCTGGCCGTCAATAATGTCATCAATTTATTGAATGCTATTCCTGAGCAGGAGTATGACCTGATTGTCCTGCTTAATGGCCCGGCAGTGGGGTTAATGACCAGAGAGGCGGTGGTTTCCTTCCTGGAGAGGATTCAGGGGTTGGTGGCGCAGGGCGTCCGTTTTCAAGTCTGTGATAATGCCTTGAAACGTTTTGAGGTCAGCCGAAAGAGTTTGATACCGGAATGTCAGATCATTCCGGCGGGGATTGTCGGGCTGATCGATTTGCAGCATCATGGGTTTGCCTATATCAAGCCGTAGTGGTTGCTGGCCGTTTGCGCTGATAGGTGATGCGGGTGTAGGAGAGTAGTCCGGATATGGTCGTTCGGCTGGTCTCGATAAAATCCTGTTCCGGGACAGGGGGGAAAAAGGTGTCGCCTGTAATCTCCTGATCGAGGATGCTGAGGATAATAGTGTCGGTCAGGGGCAGGGCCTGAGTGTAAATCTGGGCGCCGCCGGCAATGAAGACCTTTTCATGCTCTGCACACAGGGCCAAGGCCTGATTTAAGCTCTGAACAGCGGTGCATTCCGGAAAAGATCGGCCCGGATTGTGGCTGATGACAAAGGTGGCGCGGCCGGGCAGGGGGCGGCCAATGGATTCATAGGTCTTGCGGCCCATGATCAGGGCATGTCCCATGGTGGTGGCCTTGAACCATTGCAGCTCTTCCGGGATGTGCCAGGGGATGGTGTTTCCTCTGCCAATAACCCGGTTGGCGGCCATTGCCGCGATGATAATGACTTCCAAGATGGTTGTTCTGCCGGCTGTCTTTTTACTCTTTTGTTCTTTTCTTTCTTGCGGCGACTGACACGGCGCTCATCTGGCCCCGTCTTCGGGCACGACCAATGGCCGTCTCTCTTCGCTGGGTCTTTTGCTCGGTTTTTCTTACCAGTTGCGGGGGGTGTGGTCGTTCCTGTGTTGTTCTTGGAGTCCGTGATACTGTGCTATCCATTGCCTGCGGTTGATTATGGGGTTGTTGTTGGGCCTTTGATTCGTTCAGCCGGCTGATTCGGAGCTGTTTTTCAGCTACCCGCACTCTTTGCAGGAGGGTCAAAGTCTCTTCCGATAACCCGACCGGCAGATCGACGGTGCTGTGATCGTCAAAGATCGAGATCCGGCCGATGTGCTTGCTGCTGAGATCGGCCTCATTGGCAATGGCCCCGACAATGTTCCCTGGTTTCACCCCTTGGTTGAGACCGACCTCGATGCGAAAGCGTTCCATGCCCTGATCCGGTTCGGAGGAATACTTTGGACCTTTCGATTCTTTCGATTCCCATGGCTCCTTGGTTTCCCTGATTTTCTTGGGCTCACGGTATTCCTTGAATTCTCGGGCTTCTCGGAACTCTCGGGGTTCTTCTCTTTTTTCCCTGGAAAATGGCCGGTCTGATTTTTCAAACTTCCGGCCTGGTCGGGCGGTGCGGTCAAAAGGAACAGGGCTGGGAGTGGGAATATCTTTCAGCAGCAGAGGTTTGTCACCTTGGGCCAGGCTGGCCAGGGCTGCCGCCACAAGGTCAGCCGGGACGTCATGCTCTCCCTGATATTCCTCAATTAACCGCTGATAAAAATCAAGATTGTCGGCGGTAAGCGTTTCGGTGATCCGCTGCTTAAACTCCATGATCCGCTTGTCATTGATGGCCTCGGTGGAGGGCAGCTTCATCATTTCGATCTTCTGGCGGGTGGCCCGCTCGATGGTGCCCACCATCTGCCGTTCGCGGGTGGTGACAAAGAGGATGGCCTCGCCGCTGCGTCCGGCCCGGCCGGTGCGGCCAATGCGATGGATGTACGATTCGGTGTCATAAGGGATGTCAAAATTGAGCACATGGCTGATCCGCTCCACATCCAGGCCGCGGGCCGCTACATCAGTTGCCACCAGGATATCCAGTTGGCCACTTTTCAGTTGCTCCACGGTCCGCTGCCGCTGGTTCTGCTGGATGTCGCCGTTGAGCGGGGCCACGGAATAGCCACGGGCCGCCAGCT
Source organism: Desulfocapsaceae bacterium (assembly GCA_030653035.1). Lineage (GTDB taxonomy): Bacteria > Desulfobacterota > Desulfobulbia > Desulfobulbales > Desulfocapsaceae > UBA2270. The sequence goes on from JAUSAB010000083.1 coordinate 13,851, forward strand.
TCTCGGCCAGTTCCAAGGTCTGGTTTTTGGTGCGGACAAAGATCAGCATCCCTTCAAAGGATTCGGCCTCAAGCACTCTGGTTAGCGAGTCGAGTTTATGAAAGCCGCTGGTGACGAGAAAGCGTTGCCGGATATTCTGGGCGGTGCTGGTTTTGCCTTTGATGGTGATCTCTTGGGGATTTTTGAGGTACTTCTGGGCGATGCGGCGGATGCTGATGGGCATGGTGGCCGAGAACAAAGCAATCTGCCGGGTCTCAGGGGTCTGTTCCAGGATCCACTCGACATCATCGATAAAACCCATGCGTAGCATCTCGTCGGCTTCATCAAGGACCAGGCAGTCAAGTTCTTTCAGGTTCAGGGTCTCGCGACGGATATGATCCATGACCCGGCCCGGGGTGCCGACCACGACGTGAACGCCGCGTTCCAGTTGCCGGAGCTGGATTTTGTAATCCTGGCCGCCATAGATGGGTACCACTTGAAAGCCTGGCATATGGGCGGCATAGGCATGAAAGGCCTCGGCCACCTGGATGGCCAGTTCCCTGGTCGGGGCCAGCACCAGGACCTGTGGCTTTCTTTTTTTCAGATCGAGCCGTGACAGGAGCGGCAAAGCGAAGGCGGCAGTCTTGCCGGTTCCGGTCTGGGCCTGACCCACTACATCCTCCCCAGCCATCACATGGGGAATGATGCTGGACTGGATTGGGGTGGGGGATTCATATCCGGCCTCACCTAGAGCCTTGAGAATAGCCGGAATGAAGGCGAAATCTGAAAACGCGGCCTGGGGCTGATCGTGATCGTCAAAAGACATGGTGGATCCTTGTGGGCAAAAAGGGGGGATATAGCGATACGACGTGTTTGTGCTGTTTATTTATAGAGGCAGAGATAAGCGGTTTCAGTCTGCATCCGTACGCCGAATTTGACGTTGGCTGCGACTTCAAAGCTCTCTCCGGCCTTAATAGTTTTCCAGGTTTCGCTGCTTGGCAATTTGATATCCATAGCGCCGGAGATAACAGACATATTCTCTACTGAAGCCGTTCCGAACTCATATTCACCGACTGCCATGACACCAACGGTGGCTGGCCCCTCTGGACTGGTAAAGGTGATGGATTTTACCTTGCCGTTAAAATACTCATTTACTTTGAACATTTGTTTTTTCCTTTTGTGTTTTCTGGAGTACAAAAAATTCTGTTTTGATTATGACATATATCAGAGAAAGTTACGACATATTATCTGATGATGGTTCTTACGGGATGTCATCTGGGCATGCCGGGGCTGCAGTTCACGCAGGAAGAATGTGGTTGAAAATGTTGCACAATGCATCCTATCTTTTTGTTTATGCAATATTTTTTTATCGTGATGCACTATGCAATAGTCGTGTTTCAACGGGAAACAGTTTTTTGTTGACAGGGGTTTTTACGTTTAGTAATCAATAACGGTTTCCCGGTATCCCAGGGTCATAGCAGGAAAGAAGGGAAAAAAGAGGGAAGTGACCAGGTGATGAAGAACTCATAGCGTGCGGTTTAATTTTTCATATATTGTTTTATTTTTTTAGGAAGTCAACAAGGAGGAAACAAAGATGCAAAGGAACATCAAGGAAAAGGTGGGGGTGTTATTGGCCTCTCTCGTGTGTACAATCATGCTGAGCCCGGTCTGGACCATGGCTCAGGAAGTGGCCGCCATGGTTCCGGCCTCAGCCGCTGTTCCGGGTGATTGGTGGAAATGGCCGCTGATCCTGCTGGGCGTTACCTTTGTTATGGGGATTATTGCGGTACTGGGTGGTGTGGGTGGTGGTGTTTTATATGTGCCAATTATGAGTGGGTTCTTCCCCTTTCATATTGATTTTGTCCGTGGTACCGGCCTGTTGGTGGCTCTTTGTGGAGCCTTGGCCGCTGGCCCTGGTCTGCTCAAGGCCAATCTGGCCAGTTTGCGTATGGCCCTGCCGGTAGCCCTGATCGCCTCGACCATGGCCATTGTCGGTGCCTTGGTGGGCTTAGCTATGCCGCCCCATATCGTTCAGCTTTCTCTGGGGGGTACCATCCTGGGTATTGTCGCCATTATGCTCGCGGCCAAGAAATCTGCGGTGCCCGATGTCCCGGCCGCTGATGCCTTGTCATCCGCCCTGCGGATCTGCGGCATTTATCATGATTATGCCACCAAGCAGGATATCAATTGGAAGATCCATCGCACTATCCCTGGTCTGATGCTCTTTGTTATTATCGGTTTTATGGCCGGGATGTTCGGGCTGGGCGCCGGTTGGGCCAACGTGCCGGTGCTTAACCTGCTCATGGGGGCACCGCTCAAGATTTCGGTGGCCACCTCCAAGTTTCTCCTCTCCATCACCGATACCTCAGCGGCCTGGATCTATTTCAATCAGGGCTGTATTATTCCGATGATGGTGGTGCCCTCGCTGATCGGTATCATGCTCGGTTCCTTTGTCGGCGTCCGTCTGCTCAAAGTGGCCAAACCAAGTTTTATCCGCTGGATGGTTATCTTTGTTCTCCTGTTTTCTGGCGGCAAGGCTATCCAAAAGGGGTATTCCGAATATCAGAAGGTGAACAGTGCTAAACCGGCGGTGTCACAGCAGGTGGAGCAGGCTGCGCCGGCTGAAGCCAAGGCTCACTGATATTGGTAGTTTTTTGTGATTTTAAATTATGAGAGGCACTGCGTGCCCAAGGAGAAATAGATATGGCAACAAATACGCCAACTAAAGAAGCATCCATTGAACAGCTCCAGTATGCCAGGATCCTCGAAAAGGGGATGTATGCCGGGTTGCTCCTGATGATCATCACCTTTGCCCTGTATGTCTTCGGGATCATGAAACCCCTTATCCCTTTGCAGGATATTTCCACCCTGTGGGCCACGAAATCAGGGATATATCTGACTACCGTTGAGAACAAGTATATTCCGGAAGGGCATTCCCTCAAGGTTCGGGTTCATACCCAACAGGATGTAAAGACGCAGCAGGATGTTCAGGATAAGGCCGCCGTGGATCATGGCGCCAAGGCCGAGGTTCATCAAGCCCCGCAACATGTGTTGACCGGCTGGGCCTGGGCCTCTCTCCTGGGATATTCCGATTTTCTCAACTTCCTGCCGGTGGCAATCTTGGCTGGGATTACCATCCTTTGCTACGGCGTGATTATCCCCGGCCTGTTTGCCCGTGGCGACATGGCCATGGGGATCATGGCTATTGTTGAGATCGCTATTCTGGTCCTAGCGGCCAGCGGTATCCTTAGGGTAGGCGGTCATTGATAATTAAAGGACCTCAGCTCACGTTCTCTGTTCAGGGGATCTTTGCAAATATGTTGTTGCCGTTTGCGAAGATCCCCTCTATTCTTTTATCCTTCCATCTCGTATTTCTTGATCTTGCGCCACAGCGATACCCGATCAATCCCCAGCGCCTGGGCGGCCAGGCTTTTATTGTCCCCCTGCTCTTTTAAGACCCATTCAATATAGGCCCGTTCCTGGTCGGCAAGACTGGGGATGGTGCCGCTTTTCCGGCGGAAGGTCTGGAAACAGGTGCCCCGCAGGTCTTCGGGCAGATGCCCGACCTCAATAGTATCACCGCTGGCCAGGGCCACTCCGCGCTCAATGATATTTTCCAGCTCCCGAACATTTCCCGGAAAATCATAGCGAAGGAGGATGTCAACCACCTCTGGGTCAATATTGCTGACATCTTTGTTCATTAATGCCCCGTATTTCTTGATGAAATACTGGATCAGCAAAGGGAGGTCGTCCTTGCGCTCGGCCAGGGGGGGGATATTAAGAGCAACAACATTGATCCGGTAATACAGATCCTGGCGGAAATGGCCCTGTTTGACCTCTTCTGCCAGATTCCTGTTCGTGGCTGCCAGAAAACGGACATTGACCTGGATTGGGGAGACCCCGCCAAGATGCATCACCTCTTTTTCCTGGATTACCCGGAGCAGTTTCACCTGCATGGCCAGAGATATCTCGGTAATCTCGTCCAGAAAGAGGGTGCCGCCATCGGCCATCTCTACCAGTCCCTTTTTTGTTTCCATGGCACCAGTGAAGGCCCCTTTCTCGTGCCCAAAGAGCTCATTGGCCAGCAGTTCCTCTTGAAAGGCCCCGCAATTTACGGATAACATGGGGCCGTTGCGGCGATTGCTGCAGGCGTGGACAAAGCGGGCCAGCAGCTCCTTGCCGGTCCCCGATTCCCCGCAGATGACGATATTGCTGTCAGAGGCAGCCACCTGACTGGCCATGGCCAGCAACTTCTTCATGCCCGGATTGTTGGTAACCAGGCGGGCCTCTCCCTGAAAGACCTTCAGAGATTCACGCAATCTGCTGTTTTCCCGTTTCAGTCCGATCTTTTCCAGCGCCTCCCGGATAATCTTTCGCGCCTCGTCTAGTTTGTAGGGCTTGGCGATGTAGTGATAGGCCCCTGCTTTCATTGCCTCAATGGCTGAGTCCACGGTGGCGTAGCCGGTGATCATGATCACCTCGATATCGGGATTCAGCTCCCGGGCACGTTTTAAAATCTGCATTCCGCCAACTTTTTCCATTTTCAGATCGGTCAGGACAAGATCAAAATTATGCTCTTCCAGGAGCTGGAGGGCGCGCTGGCCACTTTGAGAGGCCGTCACATCGTACCCCTCTTTTTTTAAGACATGCTTGAGATTGTGCAGGGCTATCTCTTCATCGTCAACGATCAGTATCTTTTCGGTTTCATTACTCATATTAACTTTCCTGTTGTATTTCCGGTAACCAGATAATGAAGGTGGTGCCAAGACCTGGCCTGCTGTCCACGGTGATACTTCCTCCATGCCACTCAATAATGTCATGGACGATAAACAGGCCCAGCCCGGAGCCTTTTCCCACGTCCTTGGTGGTAAAAAATGGGTCAAAGATCTTCTTGAGCTGTTCTGCCTCGATCCCTGGCCCGTCATCTTCAATTAATATCTCCACTCCGTTATAGCTGGAAAAATATGCGGTATTGGAGGCAGAGATCCAGATATGGCCATTGTCCTGAATGGCGTCGATCCCATTTTTGATCAGATTGAGCAGAACCTGTTGCATCCGCTGCTTGTCAGCAAAGATGGTGAGGTCTTCCGGGATTTCTACGGCGATGATGACGTTATCAGGCGCGTGCCCCCGTACAAGCAGGATGGTTTCATCCATCAGCTTTTTGAAGAGGAGTTTTTCTTTTCTGAACTCCTTGATCCGGGAAAACTCCAGCAGGGTTTTGACAATATCCCGGGCCTTGTCTGCTTGGGTTTCAATCTGGGTAATGAGATTTTTCTTGAACTCCACACCGTCTTCTTCAATTTCCTCACTCAGGATCTGGGCCGAGGTGGAGATATTGGACAAGGGATTGTTCAGTTCATGGGCCACTCCGGAGAGCAGGGTGCCGAGGGCTGCCAGTTTTTCCGATTGTACCAGTTGATGCTGCCGGATTTGTAATTCCTTGGTCATGCGGTTAAAGGCGGTGAGTAGTGAGCGGATCTCCTGTTCTCCTTCTCCTACTGAGATCTCGACAAAATCACCCTGGGAAATGATTTTGGTATATCCCTCCAGCATCTTCAGAGAATTGACAACCCTTCTTCCTAAAAAAGCAGCAATGGCCAAGGCGGCAACAAAGAGACAAAGCATCGAGACCAGGAGGATGTGCTTGGTGGTTTTCAGGAGCAGCTTGATCTTCTGTTTGACGTTATCCCTGGTTTTTTCGCCAAATTCGGTGAGCTCCTTACCGGTGGCTCTGATCTGTTCTTCCAGATGTTCCAGGCGTTGGGGGCGAATGGTTGTGCCGTTTTCATCTTTCTGGCCGAGCTTCTGCGCATATTCATGGAACCGTTCCATGTTGTCGTTATAGGAGGCAATGACGTAGGCCAAATGTTGAATATCGGTGGAGAAGATTACCTCCTCCAAGGCGTCTGAATTGATGTTGAAAATTTCCTGTATCTTCAGTCGATAACTTTGATTCTCCTGAAAATCCTTTTCCTGACGGTAGAGGAAGTAATTTTTTTCGAATCGGCGCACTTCCAGGGTCGTATTGAAAAAATCTTCAACAACTTCCCCGAAGGTCACCTGTCTTTCAACCCGTTTAACGATGGTAAAAGTCAGGATAGCCGAGCCCACCATGATGATGAGCAAGAGATAAAATCCAGAGGTAATTTTCTTGCGGATGCCAAGTTGAAACATGATCGGTCTTTTTTATTGAAGAGATTTTGGATCAGTCGGAGGCAAGGGTGATTTTGTCTGCATTCTGATTACGTACACCATACTTCCAGCCTGAAATAAAGTCCAGAGGTTGCATTTAGTAACAGTATGTTTTTTATTGTAACAATATCATAACATGCTGAAATTAATAAATTATATATTTTTATGTGCTTCCTGTGTTGCAGAATCACAACGAAGGCCCTGGGAGGAGATGCTTGTGTAACTATTTGAAACAATGTCTAAAAAGGCATTATGGCCGAGTGGCATGGTTGTTGCTTTGTGAGGTGGTACAAGACAGCGTCGCTTAAGGGGTTAGTCCTGGTAGCTTACTGAATGAACAAAATTTTTTTATTACGAAGCAACCCATGAGTCTTTTGGCAACCATTTTAGAGAAACTTGAAAAATCCATGACCGCGGCAACCTTTGCCGAGGCCGGTGAGTTCGAGATCGCCCGTCAGTTTCTTAAACCGAGCAAGAACACTTACAAACGTGTGCTTCTTGGAACTGATCGAGAAGAGATTAACCCTAAGGCTCTGCAGTATGCCATGCGTCTTTGCCATCACATTGGCGGTAATCTGGAGATTTTCCATGTGATTCATGGGGCTGAAGAGAGCGGTGCTTCAATAATGGGACAAAAGAACAGATTGGTTGGGGAGGTTCAAAGTTCATTACAGGAGAAGGGCATTGTCTATCAGTTGGTCATCGGAGAAGAGTGTCTGGCGGAGGAGGTTCTTAAATATACAGTTAACAGGCGGAATCTTCTCTGTGTTGTCTTCGATGCGATAGAGGCTGGCAATGCAACTTGCCAGAAGGCCAGGGAAACCATGTTGGCAAAATTTCATACATTGCACTGCCCGGTGGTGGTTTATGCCGAACAACCGGTGGCGTGAATACGCCTTGTGCAGTTAACGGTACATTTAACAAAAGAGGGGAGAAGTGAAATGGAAGCAACACAATTTGACAAAAACATGATGGCAGTAGCATTTGCCGAAGCAGGAGAGCATGATACGGTTAGAGATACCCTGAAAGGCGGAAAGAAAGGTTTGGCGACTGCACCGGCACCGGTAAGGAGCAAGCCTTATCTGAAGACTCTTTTCTTTGGGTGCATCTCAATTTCTGCCTATATTCTGCTGTTTAAAAATGAACAACTGGTAACGGATACCTTTACCATGGGCGACTGGCGCTGGGTCTTTCCCGTTGGAGCTGCTTTTTTCTTTTCTTTTATTCATGGGGCCTTTGCCAGTAATCTGCTGACCACTCTGGGTCTTGAGGCCAAAAAATAATTTCACTTATTTATCAGATACTTATAAGTTTGCACAAAGGAGATGTACCCAAAATGAAGAAGTTATTGCTTATATGTTTGTTTGTCCTCGCTGTGTTGCCAGTTCTGACTCAGTCGGCCTTTGCCGCTGGGGCCGGGCCATCCAAGGATATGCTCAAGGGCATTGTTACTCAGGTCAATGGTGCAGAGCGCACGGTAGTCTTTGTGAAAGATGGTACCAAGGAAGTCAGGACCCTGGTCCTTGGTGAAAAGATGAAGATTGAAGACATGAAGATGAACACCAAGGTGTTGATTAACCTTGATAAACATGCTGGCGAAAATGTGATGAAAGATTTCTCGGTCATGTTCATGGATATGACTGTGAGCAAACTTTTGGCCTTGCTTGCCATTGGTGCCATTGGTGGACTGCTCTCCGGCTTCATCGGTTCCGGCGGTGCCTTTGTTATGACCCCGGCCATGATGTCTCTTGGCGTTCCAGGCGCGGTGGCCGTGGCCAGTAATATGTGTCACAAGTTCCCCAAGGCCATGGTTGGCGCTTACAAGCGTTGGAAATACGGTCAGGCCGATATCAAGCTCGGTCTGGTCATGTCTACCACTGCCATTATCGGGGTGCAGATCGGTATCGAGATCCAGAAATACATCTTGCATAAATTTGGTGGTGCTGGCTCGAACCTGTATATCAGCGCGGTTTTCATGGTTGTCCTGGTTTTTGTTGGCGGCTACGTGTTTTATGATGCCTGGAAGATGATTAAGGGTGGTGGTGAAGAGACGGTGAGTAAACTGGCCATTGCCATGCAGAAGATTAATATTCCGCCCATGATTCATTTCAAGACTGCCAATGTGACCATCTCTGCCTGGATTACCATTCCGGTTGGTGTCCTCACCGGTATGCTGGCTGCCACTATCGCTGTAGGTGGCTTTGTCGGCGTCCCTGGTATGATTTATGTGGTTGGCGTCTCTGCTGTGGTAGCCAGTGCTACTGAGTTGATCATTGCCTTTGTTATGGGTGCCTGGGGGTCCGTACAATGGGGATTAAGCGGTTTGATTGATATCCGTCTTTCTTTGCTGCTCCTTGCTACCTCTCTTATCGGTGTACAGCTCGGAGCCCTGGGTACAACGTATGTTAAGGATTACATCATCAAGGTGGTTATGGCTACTACCATGCTCATTGTTGCAGTCAGTCGTGGCGTCATGGTTCCCGGTTACCTGGCCGATGTTGGATTCACCGCCCCGCTTGATGCGGGTACCATCACCCTGCTCGAAAGAGTCAGTTACTGGTCCCTGCTCCTTGCCCTTTGTTCTGCTGGACTGATCATCATTGTGGCCATGGTCAAGGGGATGAGCGCTGATCGGAGAAGCAGAAAGGCCCTTGCTGGAGTCCAACATGGCTAAATACCGAAAGATCCTGGTGGCCTATGACGGTTCACTCTCTGCCCAAAATGCCCTTACCCTGGCGGGTCAGCTTGCCAGGGAGGACAAGAGCTGGATCAAAGTGATGGCTGTAGTGCCAAGTTATGAAGGCGATTTGGATCTAATCGGTGTTGCCAATATCAAAGAGGCAATTACCGGGCCGGGCGAGCGGTTGTTGGCTGAGGCCCGGAAGATTGCTGAGAGCGAAGGAGTTCATATCTTGACCGATTTGGAGCAGGGCGAGCCGTATGAAAAGATCGTTCAAGTGGCCGATGAGGAAAATTGTGATCTCATTATCATTGGTCGCAGGGGCAGTGGCAATCTGGAGCGGGAACTCATGGGCAGTGTGACCGCCAGGGTTATCGGCCATACCAAGAAAGATGTCCTGGTAATTCCAGAAAAAAGCGCTCTTAGTTGGGGAAATATCCTGCTGGCAACGGATGGTTCGCCATCGTGCGATAATGCCCTGGCCAGATCTCTGGAGATCGCCCAGGAGCGAGGGTCAAAACTTGCTGCCGTTTCCGTGGTCTATACCAATGATGAGTTTTATGCCCTGGGCCAGACCGTTATTCAAGGACTGTACAAGGAGGCAGACAAGGTGCTCGACAAGGTGAAGAAGTGGGCCGGCGATCTTGGGGTGCAAGCGGAAATATTCATAAAAGATGGTGAGCCTCATCTGGCCATTGTTGATCTGGCAACAGCACGGGCAAGTGATCTTGTTATTATGGGTTGTCATGGCCGGAAAGGATTGACCCG
>JAUSAB010000107.1 GCA_030653035.1 Desulfocapsaceae bacterium
CTGGTAAGGCCAAAGCTGGCGGTGACATGGTATTCGTTGTTCAGATCAACAAACCTTGCGTTTTCAATAGCCGCTCGCAGTTTTTCGGCCACCAGCAAGGCTTCATCTTCTGATGTCTGGGGAAGAATAATTACAAACTCTTCACCACCATAACGGGCCAGGGTGTCATATTTCCGGAGATTTTTCTGTAAGGTCGAGCAGAATTTCTTTAAGACAAAATCTCCCGCCTGATGACCGTAGGTATCATTAAAATTTTTAAACAAATCGATATCAATGAGAAGCAGGGCGATGGCGGTCTGATGACGGGTCGAGCGATTGACTTCCTGTTCCAGACTGTTCTGGAAAAAGCGGTGGTTATAGACCTCGGTCAACCCATCGATATTTGCCAGATTGTCCAAAATCTTGTTTTTTTCCTGGAGCTCCTGGGTAAGATTTTCCAGTTTGATCTTGGCCTGTACTAATTGTTGATTGATCTGGTCATAATTGAGATTGAGCAGACCGAGTTTGATATTGGCCTCTTGCAGGATCTCCTGGATGGATTTGGTGCCTTCGATATGCAGGCCAAAATATGCCGCTGCCTGATCCACCTGATGATGCAGGTTGGATAGAATATTATTGATGTCGGCGCTACTGAGGCCGAGCAACTTTTTGGCCTCTTTATGGAACTTCTTGTGATACTCTTCAGGGGTGCGAGATGTTATAATATTGATAAGGATGTCAGAGAGATAGACTGCGCTGGTTGTTGTCTTGATCTTGAGATTCTGACCAGTGTATTGCAGCGGATCATGATGAAACAGGATCGGAATCAGTAAAACCTCAGGAAAACCCCAGCTTTTGGCTACTTCATAACCAATAAAACAGTGATCAACACCCAGTATTTTTTTCTCAATCTCAATAACAGTCCCTTGTTCTTCTGCAACCAGACTGAGAACCTTTTCATATTCATCGGAAAAAGTCTTGGCAAAGATCAATTCACCAAGATTTTGCAGGAGTCCTGAAACAAAAATTTCTTCGGTATCTGCCCCTTTAACCTTGTCCATGATCATTTTGGCGGCAACCGCCGAGGCCAGGGAGCGTTCCCAGAATTTCTGAAAATCGAAACGATCACTTTTCCCTCCGCCCTTGATGGAAAGGAACGAAAAGGAGAGGACGAGGGAGCGGACAGCATTGATGCCGAGGATTGAAACCGCTTGATTGATCGAACTGATCTGCTGGGGAAAGCTGTAAAAAGCGGAATTGGACACCTTGAGGATCTTGGTGGACAAGGCGATGTCCTTTGAAACCAGATCGGCTATATCAGATAAGGTGGTGCCTTCCTGGGATGTCAAGGAAATGAGCGCCGAGGCCACAGTGGGTAAGGTAGGGAGCTCAGAGGAACTGAGCACGGTTTTGAGAATGTCTTCTGGTCTCATGGGAGTGTTTTTAATATTTTTATATTTGATAGTCTGGCGGGTAAGTAAGGTTTTGAAACTTTCCAGAAGTTCTCCCGAGCAAGACCTTCTTATTCTGCTCGTGGCCCTACGGTTGGTTCTCCCTGTTCCCCTGCCTGGGAGAGGAGCACAATGTCAACCCTTCGATTTTTTTGCCGTCCCTCCGCCGTCTTATTATCGGCAATGGGACGGTACTCTCCATAGCCGATGGCCGAGAGTTTGTCAGGGGAAAAGGCATGGCTGCTGATCAGATATTGCACAATGTTAGTGGCCCGTGCCGTTGAAAGCTCCCAGTTTGAGGGAAAGGCGGCGGTTTGAATTGGGATGCTATCCGTGTGTCCCTCAATCCGGATGGAATTTGTATATTTATTGATGGCGCTGACAATATCGTTGAGCAGAGGGGTGGACGCGTGCCGCACAGTTGCCTGGCCAGACTCAAAGAATTCGGTATCTTTAAGACTGATAACCAGTCCGCGGGAGTCAATAGTGGTTTTCACCTGATTCTCCGCCCCTTTTTCCTGGAGATATTTACGGATTTTCTCCTCAATCTTCTTGAACTCTTGCTCGTCAGCGCGGGTTTTTGCCCCGTTCTCTTTCTTCGCAGCTTCTTGCTCCATCTTCAGCTTTTTCGCTTTTTTCTCTTCATCGCCCTGGAAGGTGCGAGGAGGAACTATTTCTCTTTTGCTGATATCTATGAGTCCTGGAACGGGTGAGAATGAGCTGTTATCGATGACATTAAGGGTAGCTGATTTCCCAATACCAAATGAGGCATTGATGGAGGCGATAACTTTATCGACTTTCTGCTTGTCCGTAAAGGACATGGCGTAGAGTGTTACAAAGACTGCAAAGAGCAGGGTGATGAAGTCGGCATAGGAGACCAGCCAACGTTCATGGTTCGGTTCTTTCTCGTGTTCTTCTTTTTTTTTGCGGCCCATAGTTTATTCGGCAATATCCTTTTTCTGGTTAGGAGGAAGGTAACCCGCGAGCTTCATGGTGATTAACCTGGGGTTCATTCCGGCCTGAATATCAAGGAGCCCTTCGATAATCAGAGTTTTAATAAGGACCTGAGTCTTAAGCCGTTTTTTTAATTTGGTACTGCAGGGAAGACAAAAGATATTGGCGATAACCAGACCATAAATGGTGGCAACAAAGGCAACAGCGATACCTGTGCCCAACTTGGAGGGATCGGAAAGGTTTGACATAACGTGGATAAGACCTAGAACTGCGCCGATAATCCCGATGGTCGGCGCAAAACCACCAGCCGCCTCAAAGACCTCGGCGCTGATCTTCTCGCCTGTCTCAAAGGTTGAAAGCTCAATTTCCATCAGGTCTTGAAACTGCTGGGGATCCAGGCCGTCGACAATGAGTTGCAAGGCCTTGTTTTTAAAAGGGTCATCTGTTGATTCGTTGATGAGCGGCTGGAGCGCCAGGATTCCATTTCGGCGGGCCATATTGGAATAGTTGGCAATATCTTTGATGACCTGAACCATATCCTCCTTTGGTGGAAAGAGGACGATTTTGACATCTTTTAAGGCCTTGATCAGATCCCCCAAGGGAAAACAGACAAAGACGGCACCAATAGTGCCTCCTGCCACGATAATGAAGGCTGTGGGTTGAATGAGGGAACTGAGATGCCCACCTTCAAGTGCATTCCCGCCGGTAATAGCGCCAATTGCGATAACGATTCCGAGAATTGTTGCTAAATCCATGGTTCTTCCTTTTTCTATTCCAGCTTATTTTCAGTTTATAAACAGGTAAAGCCAACGTCAATAAGCTTATTCATCCGTTTTGTATCTCCGGACATTCACTGGCCCGTCGTAAGATATTGGCTTGGAATTCCAAAATCTTATTTCTGATCTCAACGCAGGATTCAAGAACCAGATAGCGGTTACCATTGCTCATGGTGATACAGGTATCTGGCGATTCCTCGATGATTTCAATGAGCAAGTGGTTGAGGAAACATTCATGCCCATTGATTTTTGTCAGTTTGATCATATAGGGAGTATTTGTCAACGTGCGGATGAAAGTGTCGGTTTTAGAGCTTTTTAAGTAACTTATTCAAATTATCATGCAATAGATATCATAACAAGGATTTTTTGCATGGCGCAAGCCTGCTAAGTCAGGGCTTCACGTACCTTGCAGGCGAGGTCGTTCATGGAGAAAGGCTTCGATATAAAGCAAACCCCCTTGTTCAGCATCCCACGCTGGGTAATTACGTCAGCCGTGTAACCGGACATGAAAAGGACCTTGAGATTTGGGGAAAGCGCCGTCAGTTGTGCCGCCAGTTCTCGTCCGTTTATTTCGGGCATGATGACATCGGTGATCAGCAGGCTGATCTTGCCGGCATGGGTCTCGACCTGCTGACGGGCTTCGTTCATTGTGCATGCAGTCAGTACGGAATACCCTAATCCCTCAAGCATCATCTTGGTCATATTCAGGATGACCATTTCGTCCTCAACGATGAGGATGCTTTCGCCTTGGCCTGCGGGGATATTCTCCATTGGCCCCTTTTCCAGGGAGATGGCCGGCTCACCCTTGTGGCGGGGGATGTAAATCTTGAACTGTGTGCCTTTGCCGGGTTCGCTGTAAACATTAATGAACCCATTGTTTTGTTTGACGATGCCGTAGAGCGTGGCCAGCCCGAGTCCGGTACCCTGGCCTATTCCCTTGGTGGTGAAAAAAGGTTCAAAAAGCTTGCTCCGGGTTTCCTGGTCCATGCCGCAGCCATCGTCGTTGACCGTCAGGAGCACAAAATCACCAGGGGAAAAACCTGGGTGGGTGTCGCAGTAGGTTGGGTCAAGGGTCACCATGTCGGTTTCGATGATGACCTTGCCGATACCGGTAATGGCGTCCCGGGCATTGACGCACAGATTGGCCAATATCTGATCAAGCTGGGAAGGATCAAACTTGATCGGCCACAGGCCAGCTTTAGGAATCCAGACCAGAGTGGTGTCCTCGCCAATGAGACATCGCAGCATTTTGAGCATTGCCTCAATGGTTTCATTGAGATCAATCACCTTGGGCGCAATGGTCTGCTTGCGGGCAAAGGCGAGTAATTGCGCGGTAAGGGCTGCGGATCTGGTGCCGGCCTTAAAGACCTCCTGAAGGTCTTCATATATCGGATCGGCCGGATTCATCTTGGCCAAGGCCAGTTCTGTATGGCCGAGGATTACGCTGAGCATGTTGTTATAATCATGGGCGACCCCGCCCGCCAGTCGTCCGACCGATTCCATCTTCTGGGCCTGACGGAATTGCTCCGCGAGGTTGCGTTGGCTGGTGATGTCTGTCGTGAATCCTTCGATAATAAACGAACCATCACTATTTTGTCGGGAGATTCTGGCATTCATGGACAACCAGACGACCTTGCCATGAGCTGTGTAGGCCTGGTATTCAAAGTTTTCAACATGGCCTTTTTCCTGCAATATCTGCAGAAAACGATCACGTTCACCGGGGATGACATAGAGTTGTTTCTGAAGATCAGTATAGTGCTCCACTGCCTCTTGCGGTGAATCGTAGCCAAGCATACGGGTCATGGTTGTATTGATCGTCAGGCCCTGTCCTTGTGAAGTGGTAGAAAAGATGCCGATGGGTGCGTTCTCAAAAAGTTCGCGGTATTTCGCCTCACTTTCATGCAGCATTGTTTCTGCCTGTTTGCGTTTGACAATAAGCCAGTTGAGATCTGCCAGATACCTGACGATTTCTCCATCTTGTTCCGTATAGTCTACGGGCTTATTGCCGACGCCGAGGATGGCGACGACTTTGTCATGTTGCAGAACCGGAACAACCAATTCGCGGATCATCTCCGGGTGGCCAGAGGGTAAACCCTGCTTGTGCGGCAGGGCCGCGTAGTCGTTATGGAGGATGGTTTTTTTCTGGCGCGCGCAATCAGCCCAGACCCCGGCCTGCTCAAGCGAGTAGTGCAGGCCGGCACCTTCGGCACGGCAAAATTCCTTGCGTGTCCGGGTGGACCAGGCCTGCAGGGTGAGGGTTTGCTGGTCGTTTTCGACAAAGTGGTAAAATCCGATGGGGCTGTTTACTAGGGATTCTGCTTCGTCAAGGGTCTTGGTCAGGAGCTCTTCGACGGTGTGAGTAGCGGCATATTCCAGGAGTGTTACCCGGACCCGCAAAAGTCTTTGCGCCCGGCGCTCTTCAGTCTGGTCGCGAAAAACCAGCACGACACCGGTGATGTTCCCCAGGGTGTCCCGGATGGGCGCTGCCGAGTCGGCGATGGGCCGTTCAAATCCGTTTTTGGCGATGAGCAGGGTGTGGTTGGCCAGGCCGACAACTGTTCCCTCGTGCAAGGCTTTGATCGCTGGATTTATTACGGTTTCCCTCGTCTCTTCACTGATGATGAGAAAGATCTCGTCTAGAGGCCGCCCACAGGCCTCGGCCTGCGACCAGCCGGTAAGCATTTCAGCCACAGGATTTATAAACGTGATCTCGCCTTGCAGATTTGTTGAGATGACCGCATCCCCAATGGACTCTAATGTCGTGACCAGATTCTGCTTGGTCTCTTGTATCTCGGCCATGGTATGAAGGGCCAATAGCTGATCCGTCAGAATCTTGCCGACAAGGATCGTTGCCAGGGGGTACAGCAAAATGACCGGCATGCCAATGTGCATAACCCCGGTTAGTCCGGCCCCGCCAGGTACTATGAGTAAGAGGATGAGCATTGCCATATGGACGATGAGGCCAAAGAGGTAGAGGTGCTTTATGGACGGGTGCTGCTTCTCCGGCAGGAAACGGATACGGGCCAACAGACCGATTCCTGTGGATGACAGGATTACCAGCACGCCTGTCAGCGTTCCTGAGCCTCCAAGACCAACTCGACACAAGATCGTCATGGCGCTGGCTACAATGGCGGCCCAGGGGCCGAAGAACAGGGCGCATAGGCTGATCATGACTGACCGGCCGTCAATAATCAGGCCGGGTTCGAGTATCAGGGGGCGGAGCATTCCTATGACCGCGGCGAAACCAAAAAGGAAACCTTGCAACAACACCCCCGGACGGGTGCGCTGCGGCCAGCGTTTCTCAATAAAACCGGAGATAATGCTGAGAGACACCAGGAATGTGAGATTGAACATCAAATCGAGGAAGATCATAAGGTGCATCCTTGGCAAAAAATGGCGGAATGGCGCATTAACTCAAAAAGAAAGGACCATGGAAAAGGAGGATACGAGAATCCATGCTGCTATCCAGAAGTGTTGTGTTTAAGGGCGTGGTCCAATCCTGTCACAGGAACTTTCAGTATGATATTTACACATTAATACAAAACTTTTTAGATTCCATCCCCTGATTCCGGGTAGGTACAGATCTCACCGCAATAATTTTCAAAGACCAGTTTGTCCCCTCTGGTCAGGATATAATCAGGGGTGAGCGGGATCTTCCCTTTGCCGCCTGGGCCATCGAGTGCAAAGGTCGGCACGGCCATACCGGAGATATGGCCGATCAGGCTGCGCATAATCCTGATCCCTGTGGCGGTGGATGTACGGAAGTGATTAGTACCCCGGGTGAGGTCGGTCTGGAAAAGGTAGTAGGGTTTTACCCGTATTTCCAGCAGCTTTAACAGCAGCTCCCGCATGACTTCCGGGGTGTCGTTGACTCCTTTGAGGAGAACGGTCTGGCAGCCCAGAGGAATCCCGGCATCGGCCAGCAGGGTACAGGCGGCGCTGGACTCCGGAGTGATCTCTGCTGGATGGTTGAAGTGGGTGTTGATATAGAGCGGATGATATTTTTTGAGGATGGCGACAAGCTTTGGGGTCACGCGCATGGGCAGGGTGCAGGGGACTCTGGTGCCGATGCGGATCACCTTGACTGAGGAAATAGCGCGCAATTCGCTCAAGAGATATTCGATCTGGCTGTTAGGCAAAAGCAGCGGGTCGCCGCCTGAGAGGAGCACCTCACGGACTTGGGGATGCTGGCGGATGTAATCAAGTCCAGCCTCAATGGTCTCCGGGCTGATAACCATCCTGTCGGTTCCCACCTTGCGCTTTCTGGTGCAGAAACGACAATACATCGCGCATTGAGTGGAGACCAGAAAAAGGACCCGGTCGGGATATTTGTGGACCAGATTAGGGACTGGACTTAAGCGTTCTTCACCAAGGGGGTCTTCCATGCAGACCGGATCAAGCAATTCGGCAACATCTGGGACGGCCTGTTTCCACAGGGGGGCACCTGTTTTCAGAATTAATTGCAGATAATAGGGGTTAATCCGCATGGGAAATGTTGCTATTACCTTGTCTAATGAGGTAACATCAACATTGAAATAATTCTTTAGGAGAGTCGGGCTGGTGACGGAGTCTCTCAATATCTCTTGCCATTTTTCCATAGCTCACCATTATGGGATATCAAGCTTGAAATGTCAATTTGGTAAGTGGGTATTTGGGGTTGTCGGAAGATGATTCTGTAGTTGCTTGTGCCGTTTTATGGTGGGGGGTTGTGCATAGAGGCAGCTTGAGCATCAGAATTCAGGTGTTTTCATTTTATTTATATTTTTTTGTTATGGATATTGATCAGACACAAAAAGAACAGGCCTTACTGAAAGCCAAAGAACTGATAGCAGAAGGGGAGAGACAGAGGGCCAGGGTTCGGTTGGCGCGTCAGGTCGAAGAGTTTGCCATGGGGAATGTCAGTGTATTGTTGCAGGATGAATTTGTCCGCAATGTGTCGCAGGCTATTGTTGATGCTTCCCGTGATAACTCTGATGGCCGTGCCGCGACCCTTCTTGAAAAACTGGGCAACCAGGCCTGCGGTGAGGATGTCAAGATTCGTGAACGGGCTGTTATGGCCCTTTCTTTTTGTTTTAGCTTGTTGTCGGCCGAGGAGAATGATGCCTTGCTGGAAAAGGTAGTCCTGGCGATGGCCCGTTGGTTGCAAATCGAAACCATCTATCTGCCGGTTTGTGATACCGTTTGTCGGCAGTTACAGCAGAGCGGGCTGAGAATGCTGGATGAGGGCCATTGGCAGCAGTTTGATTCCCTGCTTGAAATCCTGTTTCAGATTCAATCCGGCGCCCTCGAAAAAGGGAATGTGATTCGGGGGCTGGTTGCCAGGACCCAGGATTTACTGGCGACCCCGCATATCCTTGAGGAACTGACCCTGGTTTGTCTGCACAGCCACGGAGGGCGGCAGGCCCTGGCGGAGAAGATTCTGATCCGTCTTGGGCGTCGATCCGTGATCTTTCTGCTGGAAAAACTGTTGATATCCCAACAAAAAGAGGAACGTCTGCGTCTTATCAAGTTAATTCCCGAAACAGGGAAGGTGGCTGTGCCGGTGCTCAAAGAGTATCTGACTAAAGATATCCCCTGGTACGGGGTGCGCAATATTGTTTTGCTCATTGCGGCCATGGGTGACTCCTCTCTTGTCCCTTTAGTCCTGGCTTCACTCAAGCATACTGATATCCGTGTCCAGCAACAGGTCCTTGATTGTATTAACAATCTCGCTGGTGTGGATAAAAAGAACTATCTCTTGTCAGCCTTGTCTCTGGTGTCCGATGAGCTCAAGGCCCATCTGATTGCGCAATTGGGACAGTTTGGGTGTGCGGAGTGTGCGGATGTGTTTCTTGATATCCTGGCAGATCGCGACTCCCTTGCCGCTTCTGTGCGTGATGACATTCTGGGCCAGCTCTGCATTGTCCTTCGTCTGGTGCCACAGCAGCGAACCCTTATTCTTTTACGGCAGCTTATTGCTGAGCGGGAAAAACAGAGTGGGGCTGGACAGGATGCGGTAACTCTTATTGTCAAACGCACCTTGCAAATTCTTGAACCGCAACTGCAAGCGAAGGAGAAGAAAGAGCGGAATGTGACTCAGGTGATTAAAGACGAAGACGAGCCGATCGAGGTTTTTTTTGATTCTGATCCAAATGCTGAACAACTTGCCAGGTTGAATCTGCGTGGTCTGGAGGCCCAGGTTCAGCAATTGCTGCAGGAGAAAAAGATAGCAGAGGCTACGGCTTTGCTTGTCAAATACGCGGTGGATGCAGCCAAGGAGAAAGATTTTGTGACCGCGACAATATTGCAAGATCGGATAATGGCGGTGAACCCCAACGCCTTGATCGAGGCCATTCGAGTCGGTGAAGCAATAGAGGTAGAAAAGAGTAGTGCCATCAGCAGTCATTATCTCAGCCTCTGGAGTGAGTTGTATGATTTTTTAGATACCGAATCGTTTGCCGCCCTCTATCATTGTCAGCGTTTTCATGATTATCAGGCCGAAGAGATAATTGTTCAGCAGGGGGATTCTCACCCTACACTTTATTTTGTCAACTCAGGACAGATAGCTCTGACCTGCAGGCAAGGCAAGAAGGAGATTTTTCTTAAACGGGTTAATCCTGGAGAGATTATCGGGGTTGCTCCTTTTTTTGATATCTCTCTGTGGACGGTGTCGCTTACGGCCATGACGGCTGTGAAGGTCCAAATCCTGAAGCGGGAGGCCTTCCAGGGTTTGTTGCCGCAGTATCCCGGCCTTGAATCCAGTCTGGCTGATTTCTGTCGCCGATCAGATACGGTGCCGGAGCTGTTGCGGGTTACTGGTGAGACCCGGCGTGAGGATGTGCGTCATCCAGCACAGATGATCATTGTCAACACCTTGCTGGATGGTTATGGCCACCCCTCTTCCCAGCAATTCAAGGGTCAGATGGAGGATATCTCCCTTGGTGGTCTTTCTCTGTTGATTCGTATTTCGAAGAAGGAAAATGCGCGCCTGCTTCTAGGAAGAGGTCTTATCTCATTTCTGCCTGTGGGGTCAAATGAGGCGAGAGAACGCAGAGGAGAGATTGTCGGGGTTACCTTGCAGGATTATGTGGACAAGGATTATCGCGTACATGTGCGATTTAATGAGCCAATGGGGGCGGCAGATCTCAAAACTATTCTTCAGCAGTGGCGCAAGTAAGGATATGAACGCACAGGGCATGGACGCCCTAATGTCGTCTGAACCAGAGTCGGAGCCTCGGCCTCGCCTCGCTTGTCTGGTGAAAGAGCGGCAGCCATTCATGAAGGCATCGTTCTCTATTGGGGATCTCACCCTGTCGCCACCGTTGGCATTGGCCCCCATGGTCGGTCTGTCTCATTCGGCGCTGCGTACCCTGGCGCTGGAATTAGGGGGGGTCGGTCTGCTCTTTACGGAAATGCTTTCAGTGGGCCGGCTTCCACAGGAGAATGCCAGTGTCTCGCCTTTTCTCCTGCGTTTCCCAGAGGAACGACCGCTTTTTTATCAGCTCTTTGTGAGTCCCGGTCAGGATGTAGTTCCTGCCGTTGAACGCCTCCACCAGCTTGGTGCCCAGGGGGTTGATCTGAATCTGGGTTGTCCGGCTCCGAATTTGCGGAAACAGGGGGCCGGTTGTGCGTTGACCAATGATCGTGAGCAGGTGCGCCATACTGTTTCCATGCTGAGAACGGCCACCAGTCTGCCCTTGAGCGCTAAAATTCGTTTGGGCGCCACTTTGCATGAAGAAGAACTGGTTGATTTCTGCCGGATGCTGGAAGGTGAAGGGGTTGATCTGCTTTCCGTCCATGGGCGCCTGCATAAGGAAAAATTTTGCCGTCGGCCGCGCTGGGACTGGATTGGCAAGGTTAAATCGGCCGTAAATATTCCGGTGCTGGCCAATGGCGGCATCTTCAGTGTTGACGATGCCAGGAAATGCCTGGAACTCTCCGGGGCGGATGGTTTGATGCTGGGCCGGGGTGCGGTTTGTCGTCCCTGGTTATTTGCCGAGATTGCCAGAGAAATTTATGGGGTGTCATGCCCTCCGACCAGTTTGAGTCTTGCGGATATCTATTTTCGTTTTGTCCAGCTTCTGGAACGGTTTCGTCCGGAACGGCGTCTGGGACGTTTGAAGCAATTTTCTCATTATTATGGGCAGAACTTTACATTCGGCCATCACCTGGCAATTGCAGTCCAAACCAGTAGTTCTGTTGAACAGGCCTTGGAACGTGCTCGACAATTTTTTTCCCGTAATTAGAGTGATTGTCTTGCAGGTCCTTTGTCCGTATTGTCTGATCAAAAATGCGTATAAATGAAATTGTTTTATTCAACCTCCCTCAAATCTTTCCGGTTTGGTGGAATTCTCTTTTTGATGGAAAGTTATTGTGATAAACTATATGTGTAGACACTGCTGTCTTATAAAATTTCCCAGAGCAATTTCTGTGGCGAAACCCCATATTGATTGCATGGAGGTTTAAATAGTTCGTCGAAGGGGCGACGGTCAAACAAGTTCATCTGCAATACCCGGAGAATTTGATACATTGAC
>JAUSAB010000015.1 GCA_030653035.1 Desulfocapsaceae bacterium
TGATTGGTACCGATGGGCGAGCCCAGGGGCATGACCGCTGCCGCGCCGACGTCCTGCAGGCGCAGGGCGAGGATGGGGTCGGCGTTCATGTAGGGCAGGACGATGAATCCGGCCCGTACCAGTTCCTCGGTGGCCTTCAAGGTCTCGATTGGATCCGGCAGCAGGGTGCGGGGGTCCGGGGTCACCTCCAGCTTGAGCCAGTTGGAACCGGAGGCGGCCCGTGCCAGATGGGCCAGACGGATGGCCTCTTCGGCGTTTCTGGCCCCGGAGGTGTTGGGCAGAAAGACGCATTTGTCCCGATCAAGGGCGCTCATGATATCGTCCTCCGGGTTGTCCAGATCGACCCGGCGCAGGGCCACGGTCACCATCTCGGTGCCGGAGGCGGCGATGGCCTCTTTCATGATCGTGGAGGAGGAAAACTTGCCGGTGCCGAGAAAGAGCCGGGAATGAAAGGTATGTCCACCAATAGTTAGCATGTCAGTCGGCATGTCAGCCGCCTCCTACAAATCGGATGAGTTCCACCTGGTCATTTTCCTGGAGAGAAGCGGTTGCATAGCTGTCCGGCTGGATAATGGTTTTATTCAGTTCAACAACCACGGATGATACCGGGACTCCCAGCTCCAGCAGGAGTGTGGCCACGGTCGTTGAGTCAGGGATGGTCTTGGGGCTGCCATTCAGGTAGATCTGCATCGCATAATGATTACTGGAAAAGAAAAAAGATAACCGCTTAGCCGTCATGTCGATGTCTGTAAGGGATGATGGCAAGCGGAGAAATTCCTGAACTTTTTATCTTAATCTGATAATCCTGACTTGCCAATAGTGTTTTGCGGTGGCCAACAATTCCCTCACGGTGATTTGACTTACTCTGAGCATTCATGCAAAGATTAAAGACCAATATTGGTAAATGGGGGAAGAGCGGATCAGAGGGTCAATAAAAGACGTTGCTCATGAGGCATTGTCCTGGCGTCACATGATGAGCAAAGTTGGAGGTTATCACGTCTTAACCATGCCGAAAGCTGAAAAGAATCTGCTGTCTGGCCATTGCTCTTTTAGTGGCAATTGTCCCGGCCTGGCCCGGCCGTGCTGCCACCCGAGATGTGGCAACCCATTCTGAAGAAATTGTACATGAAAGGCTGGGCAAAACCTTCTCGGTCTCTGCCGTCCCGGTTTGTAGCCCGGACGACGAGATTGTGAATATTATTTATATTGCTAGGGATATCATCGAGAGGAAGATGCTGGAGAGTCAACTGCGTCAGGCCCAGAAGATGGAGGCTATCGGCACCCTGGCCGGCCTATCACGGTCTACAGCGAGCCGGGCAAGAGAACAACCTTCCACGTCTACCTCCCCAAATACCTTCAGGAGCAAGGGGCAGATGCGACAGTGGTAACGGTTGCCCCCTGCCTCGGGGCCATGAACATATCCCAGTGGTGGATGACGAACCGGCGATCGTCGAGATGATGCGGTTGACCCTGAAATCACCGGGCTATCGGGTGACCGCCTGCTGCGATTCCCGCCAGGCCTTGGAATAGTTTGAGGCCCAGCCGACAGTTTTTGATCTGGTGCTCAGCGATGTAACCATGCCGTACCTAACCGGGGCCGAGCTGGCCCAGCGGCTACTGACCCGCCGGTCAGAGTTGCCAATCATCCTCTGCACCGGATTTAGTGAGATCATCAACGAGGAAATAGCCAAGGCCCTGGGCATCTGCAGAATGCTGCTGAAACCGGTGCTGCGCGATGAGCTAGCCCGGGTCTTGTGGCGGGTGCTGGATCATCCCGAGGAGTGACGGGGAAACAATGGGGCAGGCTGGTACCTTCCCATTGCAAACTGGTTTGTATGAAATCACCGCTTCGTTGTGTGAGGCCTTGCCTTGCTCACGAATAAAGGGGACTGGTCTGGGGCGGTTGTGTATCTGCAAAAGCGCATTGGCAGAAATACGCCTCTCTTGCAGGTTGCCAAGGCCTTGGCGGTAAAAAAGTGAGAAAAATAAGGCAGAGAGCATCTTTCTCTGCAAAAATCAATGTTTCTCAAACAGTATACAGCTCTATCCCTTAGGGTTGACAGGTTTTGGATAAAGATTATTGTTAGGCAATAAATATTATCTCAACTTGGGGGCAGATATGGAAGTCACAGGTATGTCCGGTTCACAGTCTTTCAGCGCTCTTTCTGTTTTAAAAACAGCAAACGAACAACCACGGTTGGCTGGTGAGCTGATCAGTAAATCAGTTGATGCCATGATGCAAAACCAATCTGTTGCTCGATCATCGGTTCAACCTGTAGATGTTTCAGGCATTACAGGGACAGGGAGGATTATAAATACAACAGCATGACAGTATCACAGAGAATAAAACTGGATTTTTGTAAAGAGGTTCTTCTTTATCGACAACATAGCGGTGGAAATCAGTGGAAAGAGAGGGGAAAAAACAAGTCGGCCTTTTTCCTCCGAATTACCAGGCGGCATAGCTGTCACGAACTTTTAAGTACCACCCTAACAGCAGTAACAAAGGCAGTTCTTCCAGATCATGCCATTGTGTTCCGATCTCAACTATGGACTGAACTTTCAGCAGATCCAACAGCTTTGGCTTCAGCACAAACAGCAATTCTTCCTGCGCATTCGAAAACCCCCATTTTGTTCCCCAGAAGCTTGTTGATTTCCAGTGGTACCTGCTTCCTGAAACAAATTCCAACCATCCACCGCCCCAGAATTGAGGTCGATAGATTGCCAGATCGATCTTTGTCCCCGCCTCCCGGATGGTCACGTATGGTTTTAGACGAAACCATGTCTTCTTGAATGTCCAGCGTTTCATAACCTCGCCTGCGGTTATGAACGTGCCGGAAGCTGCCGAAGTTGTTTCAAAGCGGATCTCCCCTAATAAGTTCTTCTCAGAATGTAACTCAAAATGACGCGCAAACATCGTGGGTTGAGTCCAATAGAGTTGTGAGTCAATAGCAGTTGAGAGTGTTTTCATGATGGTGCTTTCCCCCCTCAGAAAAACTTATTCAAACTGTATTTATCGCTAAAAGCGACAGTAGGCAAAGTGGATCGGTTAAAATGAGACATTGCCTGAAGGGGAAAGTCGCCAAGTGGTTTATGATGAGGAAAAAATACAGTACTGAATTGAAGGTGAGTGTGTCGTTCTTTTTGTAAATTTAAATAATTCCAATTCTAATTCAAAAGTGAATCTATTATCCATGGCCAACCGACAATAGAAAGCACTTTTTCCGTATCAGTTTCCATTTCCCGAAGTGCTATTTCCAAATGGTCTTCAAGGGCATCAAGGCTGTCAAATACA
>JAUSAB010000017.1 GCA_030653035.1 Desulfocapsaceae bacterium
AATGGTTAATTCAGCAAGTCACGCCGGATGGCGGAATTCAGGGAGAAAAGAATGTACACTGCGGCAGATTTACGCAAGGGGTTGAAGGTGCAGATTGATGGAGTGCCTTATATTATAACTGATTTTGATTTCTCCAAGCCGGGAAAGGGGCAGGCCCTGTATCGCTGTAAGATGCGAAGCATGATCTCCGGCAACCAGTTGGTGCAGACCTATCGCTCCAATGACAAGTTTGACAAGCCGGATCTGGAAGAGCGGAAGATGCAGTATCTCTATTGTCAGGGTGAGGAGTATCATTTCATGGATACCGGGAACTATGAGCAACTGGTCATTGATAAAGAGCATTTGGGCGATAACGTCAATTATATGATTGATAACATGGATATGGAGGTCCTCTTCTTTCAGGACAAACCCATCGATGTCAGTATGCCCATGTTTGTCAATCTGATGGTGACCAAGGCTGATCCCTGGGCCAAGGGTGATACCTCCGGTTCCGACAGCAAGCCGGTGACGGTGGAAACGGGTTATGTGCTTCAGGTTCCCCCTTTTGTTGAAGAAGGCGATAAGATCCAGATCGACACCCGGACCGGGGCCTATGTTACAAGGGTCAAAGAATAAAATGGCGTCGCGCAAAGGCCCAAATACTGCGTTGCGATGCATCCTTCGTCACTGCGGCGTACCCAACAGTACGCCTCGTTCCTCAGGATTTCCGCGCCTTGTCTTTGGGCCTTTTCGCTTAGCCATTCCCTTGATGATTGGTAACAAAACCAAAGATAAATCTCATGCTTGATCTCCAGGGGCTGCGCTTTCGCGCGGCCTTTTTTCATTCCCTCCGTTCCTTTTTTGTTCGTCAGCAGTTCCTCGAAGTCGATACCCCTATTCGCCAACCCCTGCTTATCCCGGAATTGAATATCGAGCCCCTGGCCTCCGAGGGCTGGTTCCTGCAGGCATCCCCGGAGTTGTGTATGAAGCGGATGCTGGCCGCAGGGTGCGACCGGATCTTTCAGCTCTGCAACTGCTTCCGCAAGGGCGAGCGCGGCCGTCTCCATCTGGAAGAGTTCACCATGCTGGAGTGGTACCGGAAGGATGCCGACTATGAGGATCTGATGGCGGATTGCGAGGCGCTGCTCGGCTCCTTGCTGGCCGATCTGGAAGTGATGGCTCTCTGTGCCTTTGATGGTGAAGGGTTGCGAGTAGATGATCGGGTGATCTCTCTGCAACCTCCCTGGGACAGGCTGTCGGTGCATGAGGCCTTTGCCCGTTACAGTCCGGTACCCATTGAGCAGGCTATGGCCGCTGATACCTTTGACGCAATCCTGGTGGAGTATGTTGAACCCAATCTCGGGAAGGAGAGGCCTCTCTTTCTCTACGACTACCCGGTGGAGCTGGGCTCCCTGGCCAGATGCAAGGAGGGCAATCCTCAACTGGCCGAACGTTTTGAACTCTATATCAACGGCATCGAGCTTGCTAACGGCTTTTCCGAACTCACTGACAGCCAAGAGCAGCGGCAGCGTTTTGAGCAGGAATTGTCCATGATGGAGGAGGGCCGCAGGCAGCGCTCCTTGATGCCCGAGCGTTTTCTGGAAGAGCTTGCTGGACTTGATCGGGCCGCTGGCATCGCCCTGGGGGTGGATCGTCTGCTCATGCTCCTGATGGGCAAGAAGAGCGTGGGCGAGGTGGTGTCCTTTGCCCCTGCTGATTTTTAGATGCCATAACCAAGAAACAGCAATTTGTTCTGCTGTTTCTTGGTGTGGCATCTGGTAAATTACATTTGTCTAAGGGCATACAAGGGGTCCTCATTTGCTGTGGGCAAGCAGCAACCCCTGTTCACCGCCCTGGTCGGCAACCCCCTTATGCAGGACAATCTGACCGCCATCCGTTCGTCCCTGTTCATAGGTGTCCCGGTAGATCATGGCCCCGCTGCCGGATCGTCTGCGCAAACGGGGAAAGCGCATCCCGACAAAACTGTCTAAGGCCGTCTCTTCCGCCTGAATTAAAACGGCCATGTTTGTCTCGGCTGACCCTTCTTTTTCCTTCTTCTTCGGCCGCGGTTGCTCCGTCAGCGCCTCCTGGGCCAGCAGCTTGTCGTAAAATCCCTGCAGCAATCCCAGATAATAGCTGTTGCGGGCCCGGAGGCCCTTGCCGCTGGTTCTGCTCCTGTTCTGTTGCCACAGCGAAGCAAGCTGTCCGGCGAGAAAGGCGTAGCAGTATTCGGCAATGGCCACATTCTCCTGCCTGCCGAAGATCTCAATGGTCTTGTGAAGGCAATCCTGCAGCGGATCATAGAGGCTGGCGGTGACAACCTTGACATAAAAAAAGCGGAGGAGGATGGCGCAGATCTTATGCTGCCATCTCTCCAGTCGTTTGCTCTTGCCGTTGATGATCAAGGATGCGAATACAGAGTGGAGATCTTCCTGAACCTGTTGCAGATTGTGCCGCGCCATCAATTGGCTGGCTTTCTCCATGGCCAACGCCGCCTCGTGTTCATTGGCAGAGCCTGCCAAGGCCAGGAGCTTGCCGATCCGGCGGATGAACTGCCGTCCCTGTTCGGTCTGCTGATTGGTGGCTGGATCCGGTGCCACGCTCTCCGGCAGGTCGCCTGCAGCAAGCCGATACGGGGCGGGAAGACCCAGCAGGTCGCACGCCTGGTGAAAGAGGGGGCCATGACCAGCATCGTTCTGGCGAAAGAGCTCCGAGCAGATCTGGTGGGCCATCTCATGCTTGAGAATCTGACAGGTGATATCCCAGGAGTGACCGGTGATCAGCCGGGTGCTGATGCGGATGACCCTGGTTCCGGCCTGCCAGCAGCCATACTGTCTTTCTGACTCGGTGATCTCAAAGACCGGAGTCTTGAGCGCCAGCCCGTACTGCCAGTTGATGTTGGCGAACTCGGCCAGCAGTTGTCGCCCCCAGAGCGGGTAATAGGCTGAAAAATCCGTCATCGTTGTCCCGTTTTCTCTTTGCTAAGTAAACTTGAGTCTGTTGCAAAACTCCGGTAATACCCTTCGACAAGCTCAGGGTGAACGGTATCATTGTTGGATTTATTAGTCTTTTCCCGTTCGTGGTGAGCCTGTCGAACCACGAATTATACTTTTAACAGGCTCACTTGCAGAAATATTTATAGGGCTTTATCCTAAAAACGGCAGTTACTTCATAATGTAAATGCCGTTCCCCCTCACCCCGGCCCTCTCCTTTTGGGAGAGGGCCGGGGTGAGGGGGAAAATTTGGCCATGTAAGAAGTTATTGCAAAATCATTATACCCAACTGCCTTTTTTAGGTTTATTGTCAGTTTCGGGTCTGAATTGAAAGGGCCTTCCCGCTATCATTCCTAATGAGACGATTCAGCAAAAATATCGGATCAGTCCCCTCTCCTTTTGGAAGGGCCAGGGTGAGGGGGGAAAACTTGATTCTAAGCTCCTGCTGCTCCCCCTCATCCGGCTTTCGGCCACCTTCTCCCACAAGGACAAGGGCTAAACTGAAAATACGTGTAACTCATGCCACCTTCTTGCGCAGGGCCTTGATCGTCCCCCGTTGCTTCTTCATATCCGTCCGTTTTTTCCGGGCATTTTTTCCGGGCCGGGTGGGGCGGCGGTGCTTGGCTACCACCATGGCTTCCCTGATGATCCGGCAAAGTCTCTCCAAGGCATCTTCCTTGTTTTGTTCCTGGGTCCGGAATTGCTGGGCCTTGATGATGAGAATCCCGTCCTGGGTCAGTCGCTGATCACCGAGCGCCAGCAGTCGTTCCTTACAGGTCTCCGGCAGGGATGAGTTGCGGATATCAAAACGCAGATGGGCGGCGCTGGAGACCTTGTTGACATTCTGGCCCCCGGCCCCGCTGGCCCGGATAAAATGGAGCTCGATTTCATCATCGGGAATAGTTATGGTGTCTGTTATCTGTAACATGGTGATATCTTCTTGAGTCTGTTATTTCCCTTATCCTTTGCATTGTTGCCTATCATATCATGTCTGAACAAAAAACGAATCTTGTTTTGATCGGGATGGCCGGGGCCGGGAAGAGCACGGTCGGCCCCCTGCTGGCCAGGATGCTGGTCTATGGGTTTGTTGATGTGGACGACCTCATTGTGGCTGATCAGCAGCAGTCGTTGCAGGCGCTTGTGGATCGTCACGGCGCGGCCTGGTTCCGGGAACTGGAGGAGAGGATCCTCCTTGGTCTTGACCGTCAGCATCATGTGATTGCTACCGGCGGCAGCGCAATCTATGGCGAGGCGGGAATGCGCCATCTGCGGCAAAGCGGGCTGCTGGTGTTTCTCGATGTGCCGCTGGCGGTCCTTGAAGCCAGGGTGGGTGATGTGGCGACCAGGGGCCTGGCGCGGGAGGAGGGGCAGAGCTTTGCCCAGTTGTTTGCTGAACGTCAGCCATTATACCGCAAGTATGCGGATATCAGGATAGTGTGCACCGGCAAGACCCTGGCCCAGATCTGTACCTCGATCATCAAGGCGGGTGCGGGGCTGCTGGAGTGATTTCCAAGGCTACCCTTTTTAGATGATTCGTGCTATGGTAGCCCGTTTACATGGAAAAGAAAACTGGCCTTTGGGTCTTAAATAATGATAAATACGATATGAAGGGAGTAGAATTATGGCACAGGCAAAAAAAGGGAACAAAGTGAAGGTGAAGTACACGGGCAGGCTTGCTGATGGCACGGTCTTTGATTCCTCGGAGGGACGCGCGCCCCTGGAGGTTGTGCTGGGCAGTGGTCATGTGATTGCGGGCTTTGATGAGGCCCTGACCGGGATGGGTCTGGGTGAAAAAAAGACGGTTGTTATTCCGGCGGATAAGGCCTATGGCACTCATGATCCGCACAAGGTCATGGAAGTGCCCATTGAGCAGGTGCCGCCGGACTTCACCCCTGAGGTTGGTCAGAAGCTGGAGGTTGGCGGGGTTAATGGTGAGATTGTGCTGGTGACCGTGCGAGAGATCAATGATACCCATATCTATCTGGATGCCAATCCGCCACTGGCCGGGCAGGAACTGACCTTTGATCTTGAACTGGTGGCGATTGCCTGAAAACAATGGTCAGCCGGTAGCAATGAACGTTCAACGTATGGCAAATGGAGAGGAATCTTGAGGGAGCTTTGCCCCTCAAGAGCGGTTGTCCTTACTTAACAAAGGAGGCAATATTATGCTCGTACGCTGTCTGATGATGGTGATGCTGTTCATTCTGACCTGCTCCACTCCGCTGCACGCTGAGCCGCAGCCGAATGACCGTGAGGCGTTGGCCGGGCTGACGAACGCCAAGGTCATTTTCGATGTGCGGGTCGCCGATCTTGAAAAGCTGGTGTTTAATCTGAAGCTCTTCAACGAAACCCTGGAGGGAATTGCCGCGCAGGGAGTCAAACCGGAGATGGTGGTGGTTTTCCGCGGCCCTGTGGTTAAGATTTTGAACGCCACCGCGCTCGATGAAGAAGCGCTCAGTCTTCTCCGGGTCTTGAAAAAGAAAGGTGTGCAGTTTGAAGCATGCGCCGTGGCCATGCGTATACTCAAGGCAGACCAGGCGGGGCTTATCCCGGAGGTCAAGCTGGTTGCCAATGTGTTCAATTCTCTGATTGGGTATCAGAACAAGGGGTATGCAATGATAGCTATCAATTGAGGCGAGTAATTTGGGTTGTTTTTCAGGGAATCAACGGGGAATTTTTATGAAACAGCATCTGGCCGGCAAGCTGATCTGCCCCTCCTGTCTCCCTCAGGAACATGTCCTGCAGGTGGATATCAGGTCGGTCGAGGCTGAGGATGTCGTCGATGGCACCTTGACCTGCCGCCACTGTGACCGTTGTTTTCCCATCAAGGATGGCATTGCCTTTCTCGACCCTGCTCCGCCGGATGAACGTCTGGCCAACAGGTACGAGCAGGAGGAGGTGCTCTCCTCCTACCTGTGGAGTCATTACGGCGATCTGCTGGGTGACGAACAGGCCACCGATGCCTACCAGCAATGGGCCGGACTGATGGTGCCCCATACCGGGATGGCCCTGGATCTGGGCGGGGCCGTTGGGCGCTTCACCTTTGAGATGAGTTGCAAGTGTGATCTGGCCGTTGGTATCGACAAATCGCTGGCCTTTATCCAAGCGGCCCGCCGGTTCATGCAGGAGGGAGAGCTCCGCTTTACCCTTAAGGATGAAGGGTTGCTGGGTCACGAAGTGATTATCCGCCGCCCCGCCCATTGGCAGCCGGAACGGGTGGAGTTCATCGTCGCCGATGCCCAGCGCCTGCCTTTTCCGGCCCACACCATAACGTCGCTTGCCTCCCTCAATCTGGTGGACAAATTGCCCAAACCCTCCACCCATCTGGAGGAAATCAACCGGGTCGCCGCCACTTCCGGGAGTCAACTGCTGCTCTCCGATCCTTTTTCCTGGTCCACCGAGGCGGCTGAGATCGATCAGTGGCTGGGCGGCAAGGCAAATGGGCCCTACGCCGGCAAGGGGCTGGACAATATCGAGACCATTCTCCGCCATGGTGGGCTCACTCCTGGCTGGCAGGTGACACAGCGTGCCCATGTCTGGTGGAAGATCCGTACCCACAGCAATCATTACGAACTGATCAGGAGTTGTTTTCTCAAGGCCGCACGATAAATTGAGGTTGTCATGAAGAAAGATACTGTCTGTCGGATGTGTTCCTCCTGCTGCCCGGTGGAGGTGGAAGTCGTTGCCGGGAAGCTGGTATCGGCCCAGCGCAAATCCTTCCTTGACAAAGACAAACGCAGCCCCTGCCTGAAGCTGCAGGCGGCAGCCGATATTGTCTACTCCGATCGACGCCTCACTACCCCGCTGATTAGAAACAAGGATGGCGCTTTTCGCCAGGCGAGTTGGGACGAGGCCCTCGATCTGGTGGCAGCACGCTTCCAACTCTACAAAAAACAGAAGCATCCCGAGGCAGTAGGCTGGCTGCGGGGCATGGCCGCTGACTGGGGTGCCCCCTGGGATTACGCCAACCGCCTGATGAACTGCTACGGTTCGCCGAACACCATCGGCAACGGTTCCATCTGCTTTGTGGCCCGGGAGATGGCCCACACCTATACCTACGGGGCCATGGCTTTTGCTGAGGCGGCCAGGGCCAGGTGCATCCTGGTCTGGGGCAAACATGATGCCGACACTGCTCTCGGCGCGGCCGATGCCATCAACCATGCCGTCAGCAATGGTGCCAAACTCATTGTGGTAGATCCGATCCAGACCCCCTTGGCCCGAAAAGCCGATATCTGGCTGCAGATCAAACCCGGCCATGACGGCCTGCTGGCCATGGCCATGATCAATGAGATCATCACCCGGGATCTCATTGATCATGAATTTATCGAGGGTTTCACTACCGGCTTTGAGCAGTTGCGGGAGGTGGCGAGTCGCTATGCCATCGATGAGATTGCCCCTGATATCTGGCTCGATCCGCACCAGGTGGGGGAGGCCGCCAGGCTTTACGCCACCACCAAACCGGCCTGCCTGATCGACGGCAACGGCCTGGACATGCAGCTCGATATTTTCCAGTCCACCCGCGCCGTGGCCTGTTTACGCGGGCTGACCGGCAATATCGACCGGCCCGGCGGCGATGTCCTGCCCCAACCCATCCCGCTGCGTCCTTTCCAGGCCCGCGATCGGCTGCCGGCAGGCGTTCCATCTATCACTGCCGCCTATCCCCTTTTCAACACCTTCAGTGAGAGCTGGGGTAATCAGGTACAGTCCTGCGTGGTGGATGCCATCCTCGACCAGAAGCCGTATGGCCTGAAGATGCTGGTGGTTCAGGCCGGCAATCCGGTGGTGACCATGGCCGATTCCAGCCGGGCCCGGCGTGCCATGGATGAGCTGGAGTTTCTGGTGGTCATTGATCTGTTCATGACCCGGACTGCCGCGCTGGCCGATGTGATCCTGCCGGCGGCTGGTTGCTTTGAAAAGACGCAACTAAACCGTGCTGCCATTCGCAGCAACCCGATCATCCTCCAGAATCAGGTCATCGAGCCCGTGGGCCAGTCGTGGCCCGATTGGAAGATCGTCTTTGAGTTGGGCCGCCGGATCGGTCTGGAGCAGGAGTTTCCCTGGACCACTGCCGAGGTGGCCATTGATGAGCAACTGGCACCGGCCGGCGTCACTGTCGAGCAGTTGCGGCAAAGCCCGGACGGCGTGCGGGTGGAGGAGCTGCGCCATGAAAAGTACCGGCAGCACGGCTTTGCCACCACCTCCGGAAAATTTGAATTCTTCTCTCGCAGGCTGCAGGAGGGCGGTTTTGCCGGGGTTCCTTATGGAGAAGGCTATCCGGCGGAGGTTATCAGTTTTAGTACCCAGCAGCAAGAATTTCCCCTGATCGGGATCAGCGGTCGACGCGACATCCGTTTCACCAACTCCCAGTACCGCACCATCCCCGCCCTGCTCAAGGATGAGGAGGGCTGCGTGGTTGATATCCATTCTGTTGACGCTGCGCCACAGCAGATTGAGGATGGCGATCCGCTGCAGATCACCACCCCGAAAGGAACGATCACCATGCGGGCCAGGGTGTCGTCGGTGGTTCACCCCGGTTCAATCCGTATTGCCTGGGGCTGGGGTGATTACAATCATGCCTGTAATCTCAATACCCTCACCGATGATGCTGTCCGGAATCCTATCACCGGCACACCCGGTCAGCGCACCTTCATGTGCCGGGTGGAAAAAGTCCGCTGAGCATCCGGATGATGAACAAAAATTATAGGAATGCTTGCAGAAGGTATTCTGCGGGTTCATTGTTGAGTTCCCCCTTGCTCCCCATGAGGTTAACATGTCCAGCGAAGAAAAAATAGAGGCTGCAGAAACCAGGATTACCAAGGCGGTGTTCCCCAACACCACCAACCATTATGCCACCCTGTTCGGCGGCACGGCCCTGCAATGGATGGACGAGGCGGCGTTTATTACCGCCACCCGTTTCAGTCGGCAGAAGATGGTAACGGTCTGCTCGGACCGCATTGACTTCAAACATCCGATCCCTTCCGGCACCTTTGTCGAGTTGGTGGGCCAGGTGGTGAAGGTGGGCAATACCAGCCTGCAGGTGCGGGTGACCGTGTATCTGGAGCAGATGTATGACGAGAGCCGGGAAAAGGCGATTGAAGGGCTCTTTACTTTTGTGGCCATTGATGACAACATGCAGCCGGTTTCGGTGCGGAAGTAGGCCAGGCCTTTTTCCCTTTGTATTCCCGGTGGAGTCTTCTTCCCCTGGATGCGTTCGCATTTTTAGTCTTAGGGGAAGCAGCCAGCCGTTGATTACTTCCCCGATATTCTGTGAACTTCGACGCCTCTCGTGATAACCATCACCGCCTGCCCAGTTAATATCTGCCACAGAGAGTTGTCGTGGCGCTTTGTATTCAGCTCTTATGGCGTCAAGGTAGGATAGTCGGCCGGGTTCTGGACGATGTTCTGCAACTTGAACGACCCGCCCCCAAAGCGCCAATCGAAGCGAAATTTATCCATATAGACAAGTGGACCCGGCGAATAATTTTCATTCATTACTGTCAGGTAAACCTTGAGGGTAATATTCTGGATCTGATCGGTATGGGCGCCAGAAAGGGCATAATCCATTGGGCCGTCAGTCGAGTACTCCTGACGGGAAAGCATCGGAGAATCCCATAAGACGCTTGTCCCGTCATACAGGGCGACCCGGTCGACCCTGACAATGGTTTGTCCGCCGGACCCGCCCATGCCCACGTTTAATAGAAATGAATCCAGAAAACCACCAACGGGGTCAACGAGAAAACCGGCAACCTGACCGGCAGCGTCGGCAATTTCCCCTGATGTCCCGAGATTGGAAAAAGCAATATCCAGGAGACTGAATTCGGTGCTGACACTGTAATAATACCATTTCCGTCCGCTGATATTGAGACTGATGCTGCTGAAATCGGCGGCCTCCCCGCTGACGCTGTAGATCATACTGCCTTGGAAGTCAAAGGTACCGTAGGTTGTGGTGATCTTGTAGCTGGGTGCATCGAGAAATCCGGGAAAGGAATCAATCCTGTTCCAGGCCGCATGCGTCCAGTTACCCAGGTCGGGATCACCTTCAGTGCTGGGAGGTATTGCCGGGAGATCCACCGTACCGATATTCAGTGCAGCTGAGCTCAGAATGAAAGTGGCCTGCTTGGACTGATAATTGTCTTTATCAAAAGAGAAGGTATAGCCACTGTAAGGGAGATCGCTGATCGAAAAGTTCCCGCTGCCGTCGGTTGTGGCTGCCAGATCTGTTCCCTGGATGGAGACATTGACACTTGCCAGGGCGCTTGCTCCCGAGCTGACATGGCCGGTGATGACCCCTCGGGCCGTTGGGGTGAGGGCAATCGGCCCCAAGCTGTTGGCGCCGCCGTGAATAGTGATGCTGCCCTGTGCCTGGGGATACCCGAAAGCCGTGATGGTATAGTTATAGGTCGCGGGCATAATTTCTTTCAGGGTCAGCCCGTTTTCATCTCCGCGGCCTGTGTATAGGCGGGAGCCTGTCTGTTCTTCCAGGGTCAGTTCCACCCGGTTGGGGGTGGGGTGCAATGTCCCGTCCACCGTATCGGTCATGCTCACGGTCAGATCACCGGGAGGATCCAGGGTGAGGGTCGAGGGTGCGCCCGGCACGGTTATCTGCGGGTTGTCCGAGGCATATCCGTATTTGGATAGATGGAAGGTATAGGTGCCGTCTGGCAACCGGAAGCTGAACTCGCCATTGCTGTCGGTCTCATTGAAGAGAACGATGTCATGCCGCTTGCCATCCACCGTGAGCATGTTTGGTACCAGAATACTGGCCAAGGCATAGGGCAGGGGGTCATGGGTCACCCTGTTCTCGACGGTCCAGGTATAATGGTCTGCGCTTACCGGATAAACAGGAGTGCTGTTTGGATAACGCACCAGAGATTCGATGGAGTTATTGCCATCCCAATAGCCATTGGCGGCACTCACTTTCAGGATTGGCATGGCAGTGAGATACGCTGGCGTGATCAAACCGGAGAAGGTGACTTCCTGATACTCACCGGGGGCAAGCTGTCCGATGCTTCCGGAAAAGGTCGCGCCGTTATAGGTCAGGGTGACGCTGGCGGCGGCGCTGTTGGCATCGCCGCGGTTGAAGACCCGAACCAGAAGCCAGATCTCATCACCGAGTGAGGCGATCCCCGGAGATTGAATGATATGGGGCGCTGATACCACCAGGTCCGGCTGCCCTGCGGGGAAGTCAAACGCCATGTGTCGGCAGAATAGACGGCGGTAGCCGCCATCCGGGGCATAATCAACACTGTAAAAGAGGGTTGTCCTGTTGGCATCGACGAAAACATTTGGATGCATGGCCACATCCGAACTTTCCTGGTTGATCCTCATAGGGCTGATCAGGAGCTTTCCGTCCAGGTTGAAGGCGGCGTAATTGAGGATGGGGTGAGTGCCGGTTCCGCGCCAGGCCACCCGGACGACGTCGGTGTTGTCCAGGGTCACCATATGACCACGAGATGGCGTATTCACGACCAAGCCGTTTACAGCCACCTGTTGTTTTATCGTGCAATCCGGGTTCATCAGGAAAAACCGGTAGGTCGAAACATAGTTGGGGAGTGATACCAGAAGCCCCTTGGGGGTTGGCATTAACTGATAGGAATACATGTCGGATACGGAGCCGATCTGCCCGCTCAAATCTTGTTGTATCTCGCGTGTGCCATCCAGGGTCCACCTGGTCATGTAGGTTGAATTCGTAGCAGAATAATAATGGCTGTACATGAGATAGAGACGGTTGAGGGCCGTGTCGTAGTACGCGTTGAAATAGTCCGGATTGAAGGTGTCCGGTGCGACCTCCCAGACTCTTGCGTCGCTGCCATTGGTATAGACACCGTACAACAGCGCCCCTGAAGAGATTGCCGCAAAAACCGTCCGGCCATCCGCAGTATGAGCGGCCCACAGAGAATGGAACTGATCGGAGTTGTAAGAGGTGCCCTCGGTCATGACAGGACCGGCACTGGTGATTTTACCCTGCCGGTCCAAGACATAGTCGTACAGGATGGCCGGATTGTTTGTGCTGACCTCGTCCCATTTCGTCGCCAGTACCTGGACGCCTCCTTCCTCACGGGGGACAAGGGCAAACCGGTAATAGCTGGCTGCGTCGTCCGACCTGGTAACCGTTGTGAGTTGGAAGGGCGGGATCATGGTCCTGCCCTCCAGATTGGTTTTTACAATAAAGAGACGCCGTTCAACATTTGTAATGGCATAGTGGGTGTAGGCGATCCAGTAGCCGTCTTCCACCTGGACGCTACGGCACTGTCGAAGTTCCTGGTCATGATCATTATAGGTGAGGGGAATAGGATGTGAGAGGGATCTGTTTTCCCAGCCGACCTTGTTGCTGAGCAGGAGGTGATAAACAGCCGGCAGGAAGGCAGAGTCGGCGGCTCTGGCTGAACAAACAGGCAAGAGGAGGGAAGTGATCAGAAGACAGCCGGCAAGAATAATTGCCGCCCAGGATAGTTGGAACAGCCTGAGATGCTCGGGGTGATGTTTGCTATGATTATTGTCCATCGTCTTCCTCTCTTATTGTGAAGAATGGACTTCAGAATTATGATCGGATCGGGATCCAGCACAAAAAATATCAAGCCAATATCCAAAGTAATTTAATTACGTTATCTAACTTTCAGTACTCCTTTTGGGACTGGAAATCAGTCAACAGTTTTAAATAGAGGGTGTCGTTTATGGCTGTAAATTCAGAAGGATCGTTTGAGGCAAACCCTGGGTGAATATCATTCAGCAGAACAGTTCCGGCCTCTGTGCCATCACTCCGCCATAATTCATCACCATGAATACCATCAGCACGTCAGGTTCGGAGCTGTTATCACCTGAATTGATGGTCTTGACATTGGTCATTGTCATTCCTCCTCAAAAAATAATTTTATCTGATTATAAAAAAACAAATATCAGAAGCTCTGAGTATCCAGTGAAATTCTTGGCATGCAGGCTATATTTTTTGGTACAGATTGACTGAGTGGTGATGCATTAAAATGCTTAAAATATTGTCATTTTTTACAAGATGTGTCTTGGTGGATATATAAACCATATCATATGCCTATTTGAAATGTCAAAAGTAGATCTGTTACACTTCGACTTATATAAGACACGGGGATGTCAGAATGGGAAAAATCAAAGGTTTGGGTGCAAAAAAATCGCGAAGAGACTATCCGATAAGTAAACGAAACGTGGATTCTCCTTCGGCCGGTATTGGACTTTAATACCACCCCGTCTTTGCCATAGTCACGGAAGCATCAGGCAACCGGTCTCTGAACGGTATGGGCAGGTTATCTGATTTGATGTCGCCAAGACCAACCGTAATCAAAGAACAATTTTTCTTGGATGGGGGTTGTACTTTTGTGTCAGGGTTTGGCGTCCGCCCCCAGGGCGGCGGCACGGCCGGCCAGCCAGCCCGTTGAAAAGGCGGCCTGCAGGTTGTAGCCGCCGGTATCACCCTGGATGTCGAGGACCTCTCCTGCCAGGTAGAGTCCCGGTGCCTTGCGTGATTCCATGGTCCGGGGCTCCACCTCTTGCAGATCCACCCCGCCTGCGGTGATGATGGCCTCGGTGAAGGGGCGATGGCCGGTGACTTCCAGCCGGAAATCCTTGAGCCAGGTTTTGAGCCGCTTGCGTTCCTGGGCTGTGATCTGGCCGCCCAGGTGATCGGCCGGGATCTCGGTGAGCTGGAGACAGACCGCGATCATCTCGCGGGGAAGCAGGCCGCGCAGGATGCTGTCTATTTTTTCCTTGCTGCGGCTCTCCAGGTCACGGAGCAGGCGGGCGTCGAGTTTCTGCTCATCGAGCGCCGGTTTCAGGTCGATGGAGAGTGCCATCTTATCTCCCCTCCGCAGCCCGTCCACCACCTCGCCGCTGAGGGTCAGGATCACCGGCCCGGTGACCCCGAATTTGGTAAAACTCATCTCGCCGAAGGCCTGCCTGCCTCGTTTGCCATTGGTGATCAGCCGCACATTAATATTGCGCAGGTCAAGACCGTCCATGGCAGCGGTCAGGTTGCCTCCGGTTTCGAGCGGCACCAGCGCCGGCCGAATGGGGACGATGGTATGGCCGACGGCTGCCGCCAGCCGATAGCCATCCCCTGTTGAGCCGGTGGCCGCGTAGGAGGCACCACCGGTGGCGAGGATTACCGCATCGCAGCCCAACGCTTCCGTGTCGCAGAGCACGCCGCTGACCCGGCCGCCCGCCGTCAGCAGGAGTTCAACCCGGGCATCGGTCTTGATCTTGACGCCGCATTTCTGCAGCCACTGCTGGAAGACCTTGACCACATCCGGGGCCTTGCCGCTGGCCGGGAAGACCCGTCCGCCCCGCTCACTCACCAGTCTCAGTCCCTGCTGCTCGAAAAAGGCCATCAGCTCCGGGGCAAAAAAGCGGGAGAAGGCTTGGCGCAGGAAACGACCATTCTTACCGAAATGGTCGATAAACTCTTTCGCCTCGGCGATGTTGGTGATATTGCAGCGGCCCTTGCCGGTGATGCAGATCTTGCGGCCGGGACGTTTCATCTTTTCGAGGAGGAGTACTTCGGCACCAGTTGCGGCTGCCTGTCCGGCTGCCATCAAACCTGCTGCGCCGCCGCCAATGACGATGACTTTTCGTTTGTTCATTTTTGTCCTTTTTTAATTTGTTGATATTTCGGAACTCTTTTAGGTGTTAAGGAGGAAGACTGAAGGTTGTAAGGGTTGTTGGTACGGGCTTGTCTCATATTTATGCCTTTCCTGCAGCCTTCATTTGGTGTTCAGCCTACTAAAAAATGGTGCATGGTTTGAAGTGAAGGTGGGAGGGTCCCGCTGGAGGATAGGGATGACGGCCGGATGGCGCTTGAACTCCTTGTCGAGAAAGGTGCGAATCTCCTTGCGTCCCCAGCCCTGCGGGTGGACAAAATCGCTGTACAGGGAAAGGTCTCCCTCATAGAAATCTTGTGTATGCAAGTCCTGGGCCTCAGGGCTGCATACCGGCATATTAAAGACCGCCAGATTGAGAAAGGTGATGGCGTTCTCGTGGGTGACCACAAAGTCGAGGGTCTTTCGGGCCTGGGGCAGCCCCTCTGACGGGGTGCCGAAGAGCAAATAGACATAGGTGGCAATCCCTGCCTGCTCCAGGGCGGTCAGGGTCTGGGCCACCATCTGCAGGTTAATGCCCTTGTCCATGGCATCAAGCACCCCCTGGTCACCCGATTCGATACCCAGTTTGAGCATCAGGCAGCCGGAGAGCCGCAGACGGCGGCAGAATTCCGGGTCAGTGAGCAGAGGGCTGACGCGGGCAAAACCATACCAGGGTGCGGCCGGCGGTGTTTCGATCAGTCGGCGCATCAGGGCCGGGGCAATGGCATTATCGAGAAAATGGATGAGGGCTGGCTGTGTTTTCTGGCAGAGGGTTGCCAGATCATCGACGACCTGTTCAGCCATCAAGAAATGATAGGGGTTCTCCTCGGCCTTTTCCGGGCAGAAGGAGCAGCGGTTCCAGTAGCAGCCCGATGAGGCGGCATAGGGCAGGATGAAACCCGGTGCCAGATATTCTTTCCGGGGGAGCCCATGGAAGTCGGGAGGGTGGTGTCGGTCGTTATCTTGGAGCCCTAAGAGTTCCAGCAGCGGTTTTGCACCGGGACCTGCCACCAGGTGGTCGATGATCCCGGCAAAGGGATTGGTCCAGGCCGGGTTGCGCAGCCAGGAGGTGATCAGGCCGCCACCGGCGACGATGGGCAGCCCCGGCGCGATCCGTTTGAGAAAACCGATCATGGCAAAAGTGGTCGGTGCCTGGCTCAGGTAATTGAGGGAAAGGCCCACCATTGGTGGGTTGGTGGTTT
Source organism: Desulfocapsaceae bacterium (assembly GCA_030653035.1). Classification (GTDB taxonomy): domain Bacteria; phylum Desulfobacterota; class Desulfobulbia; order Desulfobulbales; family Desulfocapsaceae; genus UBA2270. The sequence continues at coordinate 15,778 of JAUSAB010000017.1, forward strand.
CCAGGATTTGGGTCAACCGTTCAACAAACCAGGGATAGAAAATATTGCGGTCAGGATTTTGGGCACAACGCAGCAGGTCAGTACTTTTGAGCGGGGAGACGGTGGCATCCTGATAATTGGCCAGACTCAAGTCGAGCTGCTGCCTTAATCCCACCTGTCCCAGGATGCGGTTGATATCGGCCACGGCCCGTTGGTAGCGCGCCGGGTTGGTATAGATCTCCGGGTTGCGCATTCTGCTCAGATTGTCGTTGATCCCGCGGCAGGCGCGTTTGGTCCAGGTGTCATCCGCCTGTGGTTGCCGGCCAAGGAGAGAGAGCTGCCCCTCAAGATTGGCATCCAGCAGGGTGCAGTCGGGCAGGCCGTGGCCGTGAAGGATGCCGGCCAGCTGGGCAATGCCGGCCGGGGCTTCACAGGGTTTGGCCAGAGGGGGATAGATGAGGAGCATATTTGTGGTCTAGATTACAGCTTCCTGAAGTTCCTGAAGTTTTCTGATGCCGAAAAGAGATGACAACCCTTATCCGGCTTGCTAAAGTAAAAAGTCTCTTCATACCATACAATAAGTAAAGAAGTTCAGAAAAATCTTTTTATCCATGGAGTGTACCCTTATGTCTTCTTTTTTTATACGTTTGACCCCTTTTTTCTTGGTGTTGCTGGCCTTGCTGTTTACTGAGGCGGGAATAAGTACCGATTTTGCCGATGCCCGTTCCCGCTCCGGCGGCCGTTCTTTCAGTCGCAGCACGCCGGCTCAGAAGGCACCAGCTACGAATCAGGCAGCTCCCGGCAGCCAGGCCCCCAAATCCGGATTCGGCAGCGGTCTGGCGGGCGGTCTGCTGGGTGGCGCCTTGGGCGGCATGCTGTTTGGCAGCATGTTCGGCATGGGCGGTGGCAGTGGCATGGGGATTCTCCCCCTGCTTCTACTGGGGGGGATTGGCTATTTCGTCTACAAACGTTTTATCAAGCCCCCTACCTCTGGGCAGGGTCAGGTCTATCAGCCGCCAACCAATCCTTTGGCGTCACTTTTTTCCGGTAATCAGCCAGGGGGACTGGATGCAACTGTTCCTCCCCCGCCCCCCCCGACCGGCGCTTTTCCGGGAACCCTTGATGAGGGGCTGGGCATGATCCGTCAGACAGATCCCGGGTTTGACGCGAATTATTTTGTCGAGGTGGCCTCTGATGTCTTTTTCAAGGTGCAGGCAGGCTGGATGCGGCGTGATATCGCCTCTTACCGTCATCTGCTGGGAGATGGGCTTGCCGCTGAGTATGAACGGCAGTTTGCGGATATGCGGCAGCTTGGGCGCATCAATAAACTGGAGAGCATCTCCATTCGCAAGGTGGAGATCGTGTCTGCTGGGAAAGAGAATGGGGAGGATTTTGTCACCGTCCTTTTTACTGCCAATCTCCTTGATTACACCGTGGATGAGCACAGTGGCGCCGTGGTGGAGGGCAGCATGACTGATCCGGTTAAGTTCGCCGAAGAGTGGACCTGGGCCAGACCATCTGGCACTGAGGCCTGGAAGCTGGAGGGGCTCAAGGTGGTGAACGGGTAAACAGTGTTTGAGCGAAGACAGGTTGAAGAAAGTTTTTTTGTTTCTGGCATTGGTGTAAATCGGGATGTGCCGCATGGGAAAGAGACATGCTCACTTTTTACAAAGATCACTTTTAATCAAAAAGAGGAGAATGTAAATTGAGCCAATCGGCGTTGAAAAACAGGATGAGGTGGATGCTTGCTGCGTCAACGATGGCCTTCTGTATAGCATTGGGGACGATACCTTCCCAGGCAGAAGACAGGGTGGTGGTGGTTCCCCTGGGAGGGCAGAGAGGGGCTCCTGTTGCTAAAACCGGTCAGACAACGTCGTATAGAACTGGTGACGATGGGGATCTGCAAAAAGGTGTTAGCGTGTCGGGTCGGTTTAAGGATAATGGTAATGGCACGGTAACGGATGGCCTCACGGGGTTGATATGGCTCAAAAATGGACAATGCACGCAATTTTTCTCTGGAGATACAACGGGTCTTAATTATCGGCCTTGGGCAGACGCGATAGATGCGGCCAATCAGCTGGCAAGCGGTTATTGCGGATTGTTGGATGGATCGAAGGCAGGAGACTGGCGGTTACCAAATCGGAAAGAGTTGGACAGCTTACTTGATTTGGGTCGCGCTTATCCGGCCTTACCGGCTGGCTGTCCTTTGACGAATTTTGGCAGTTTCTGGTCGTCTACTACCAACGTGGCCAGTACAGGCAGAGCGTGGCTTGTTGATCTTCAAAGCGGTGACGTCTTCAACGACCCCAAGTCAGACACTTATTATGTGCGTGCGGTGCGCGGCGGACAGTGATGGGTTATTGGGTACTTTTGGGCAAAAGAAGTTTAGAAAATCTGGGGTGTCAGCATGTTTTTTTCTTACTACCACTTTGACGCCTTTTTTTCTTGTGCTGTCCGCCTTGGCCTTCATGGAGGGCCGGGATTACCACTGATTATGCCGCAAGCGTGTCAGTTCAGAAGGTGTCTGCTATGAGTCATCCCCATCCTGGCAGTCAGATTCCTAATAAATCCGAATTTTGCAGTGCCTTGGTGGACGGGGCGTTGGTGGAGGGCATTAAAGTGGTGAATGGGTGAAGGATGCCTGATTAAAGTCATTTGGGGACATAAAGAGATGAAGGACTCGTTATGAAAGAGAACCTGATCCCAGCGGAGACATCCCGCCTTTTTTATCTGGCCGCCGAGCAGAACAGCCAGCCAATCATGATCACCGATCGGGATGGCCGCATTGAATATGTCAATCCGGCCCTGGAGCAGTCTACCGGCTATGCGGCATCTGAGCTGATTGGTGCTAACCCGCGTATCTTTCAATCCGGTCAGACTTCATTGGCTTTTTATCAGGAGATGTGGAAGAGCCTGCTCGCTGGACAGAGCTGGGAAGGCGAACTGTTGAACAGGCGGAAGAATGGCGAGTTTTATACGGAGTGTCTCTCTATCTCTCCTTTGCATGCGGAGGCAGGTCAGGTCACTCATTTCTTTGCTGTCAAACAGGACCTTTCCGTATTTCGGAACAAGGTCTGCAAGGTTGAGTATCTGGCCACCTTTGATCCGCTGACCGGGCTGCCCAATCGTGGCTATCTGCTGGCCTCTTTGATTGAATCCATTCAGGATGCGGCCGCATCCGGTCATGAGTTGACCATTGTTCATCTGGATCTGGATCATTTTAAGTCTTTGAACGATTCGCTTGGGTATGCTGTTGCTGATCAGGTGTTAGTTGGTATCGCTGATCGTCTCCGGGGCATTGTTCGGCGGGATGACGTGCTGGCCCGTCTGACTGGTGATGAGTTTGTTTTGCTGCTGCGGGATACGGTGCTCGATGTGCATCTGGCAGAGGCCCTGAAACGTATTCAGGTAACGATTGCCGAGCCTCTCATGGTTGCTGCCGGTCAGGAGGTGTCCCTTACCCTCAGCATTGGGGTTGCCGTTTATCCCTGGGATGGTTTTGATAGTGACACTTTGTTGGCGGCAGCTAATCTGGCCATGGTTGCTGCCAAGAAAGCAGGTGGTGATACTATCCATTATTATGTGCCGGAGATGCAGGAGAGCATGGTCTCCCGTTTCGATCTGGCCAGCCAGTTACGGCGGGTGGTGGAGCGTGGCGAACTGGTGCTTTATTATCAGCCGCAAGTCAGTCTGATTTCGGGAGAGATTGTCGGTGCCGAGGCATTGGTGCGCTGGCTGCATCCCGAGAAGGGGTTGATTCCGCCTGGCCAGTTTATTCCCTTTGCCGAGGAGACGGGCCTGATTCTGCCGATCAGTGATTGGGTGGTGCGGACTGCCTGCCGGCAGATGCATGACTGGCGTGCGGCTGGGCTGCCGCGGCTGAAGGTCGGGGTTAATCTCTCGGCCCGCCATTTTCATCTTGCCAGCCTGCCCGATACTGTTGCCTTGGCTTTGTCCGAAAATGGGATTGAGGCCAGGTATCTGGAGTTGGAGTTGACCGAAAGTGCCATGATGCATGATGCCCCTGGCGCTGTCAGGATTATGGACCGGTTGAAGGGGCTTGGGGTGCGTCTGTCGCTCGATGATTTCGGCACTGGTTTTTCTTCGCTCGCCTATCTTTCTCGTTTTGCCATCGATCTGATCAAGATTGATCAGTCCTTTATTCGTGATGTGACCGACAATCCCATTAACGCCTCCATTGTCACCGCCACTATCGCCATGGCCCATAAGCTGGGGAAAAACATTATTGCTGAGGGTGTTGAGACAGAGGCGCAGATGGCCTTTCTGCGGCGTCATGATTGTGATGAGATGCAGGGCTATCTGTTCAGCAGACCGTTGCCGGCTTCGGATTTCGCTGCCTTGCTGCGGGAGGGGAAACGACTTGTCTTTCAGGGAGAGGAAGGAGAAGAACAGACGCGCACTCTGTTGCTGGTGGACGATGAACCTATGATCCTGGGCGCCTTGGAGCGGTTGTTTCATCGGGAGGGTTACCGGGTATTGACGGCAAACAGTGCTCGCGAAGCCTTGGAGTTGCTCGCCCTCAACCGGGTGCAGGTGATCATCTCCGATCAGCGCATGCCGGTGATGACGGGTATTGAATTCTTGTCCCGGGTCAAAGATCTCTATCCCGATACGATCCGTATCGTCTTGTCCGGTTATTCCGAGATTGAGACCATTACCGAGGCCATCAATCGTGGCGCGATTTGGAAATATTTTACCAAACCCTGGGATGGGGAAAAACTGCGCGATGAGGTCTGTCGTGCCTTTCGCCTGGCCGGTACTTCCGATATTCATTTGTCTTAAGATATTTTACGGTTTCTCTTGCCAGGGGTTTGTCTTGGGTCGTCAGCCGGTGTCCACAGTGGAGCGCTACTCAAGGGAAGAATAGAATTGCTGATAAGATTCTGTTGGGGCTATAGTCGATTGAGCCGGGGATTAAACGCAGGAAGTGTTTCATGGTGACTGGAAAAATCTTTGCCATCGGCGACATCCACGGGTGTGCCGACAAACTCAGGACCCTTCTTGAGCGTCTGCCGTTTGATGCCGGCCGTGATACCCTGGTCTTTCTGGGTGACTATCTCGATCGGGGCTCCGATGTCAAAGGGGTGCTTGACCAGATCTGCCGCCTGCGGGCAGAGGGCGTGCATCTTGTGGCCCTTATGGGCAATCATGAATATCTGCTTCTTGAGTACCACCGCAGCCAGGATCAGGCCTTGCTCCCTTATCTGCGGCGACTGGGTATGGAAAAAACCCTGGCAAGTTACGGTGGCGCCAGCCTTGCCGAGCTTGGGGACCTTGCCTATATGCCCGGAGAACATCGTGATTTCCTTGCCTCTCTACTGCCCTATTGGGAAACCGACGAGTATATCTTCGTCCATGCCGGTCTCCGCTATGGACGACCCCTCAGCGTCCAGGATATCTCTGATCTCTGTGAGGTGCGGGAACCTTTCCTCTCCGATGAGCGGGATTACGGCAAGCGGATCATCTTCGGCCACACCCCTTTTGTCACGCCACTTGTTACCGCGGGCAAGATCGGCATCGACACCGGCGCCACCTACGGCAATCTGCTGACCGCCGTGGAGCTGCCGGGCCTCCGTTTCTATCACTCCTGAATTTTCTGCCGGGCCATTATCTCCGTCAGTCCATAATCGCCGGTCAGAAAGGCGTTGGCTACCTTCTCGATTGTTGTGTCATCAGTCATGGCCGCGTCAAGCAGACGGGTAAAACCGAGGATCCGGCCGACCATCACCAGCTTTTCCTCAATGGCCTCGGCTGTGGCCCCCTGCAGGGCGGCGTTGACCAGATCCTCACGGACATCGACGGCAAAGCCATATCGTTCGAAGATCTCGCCGATGCACAGGGCCCGACGCCTGCGCCGGGTAAGATTGGTGCCGCCGCCCTTGAAACGGAACTTGATATGGTTGCTGTGCGGTGAAGGAGAGCAGACCGTATCGATCATGATAAAGTGAAAATCCATGCGGGCGTTCATGTTGCAGTAATCGCGGCTGACCAGGCAGTAATTGGGCATGCCGATGGGCCGCTCCGACTTCTGGTCGGTGAGAAAGGAGGACATAACCGAGCCCATGGGCGATCCGCCCGGCGGTGGGCCCCAGTGCAGGCCGGGGGTGGTGATTCCCTGCCACAGGGCCTGGAAGGGGCGGGAGATGACCATCACCGGCGGGATTCTCCGGCGGCGCGTCCCGTCTCCCAGGGCCAGGCCGCCGCCCATGTCGATGACGCTGATGAAAAACGGGACCGGCGAGTCGAGGGCATGGACGGCGCCCAGATTTTCTTCGAGCAGGGTATCGCCCGCCTCGAACATGGCCAGCACCCCTTTTTCATGGACAAAGCGGATGATGTCGTGGAGGGAGCGGCATTCCATGATGGAAAAGGTCGGGCCGTAGGCGTCGGTGAGGTGCAGGGTGGTGACCAGCTCCCGCAGCTCCAGATAGTGAGAGGGCAGGTTTGCCTGCGCGGTACTGGCCGCCGGGGGCCCCTTTTGCCAGGCCTGCTCGGCAATCGTGATCTCTTCGGTGCTTGCCGCGTACACCTTGCCGTGACTGCCGTCGACGGTGAGCCATTGTCCTGAGGTCAGGGCGCTCGTTGCCGTGCCCAGCCCGCAGAGCATCGGGGTCTCCTGCTCGCGGGCCACGCAGGCCAGGTGGTCGGCGGGACTGCCCAGATCGACGAGTACCGCCGTGACCAGCCCCAAGCGGTTGGCGGCATCGACAAAGCTCTGGGGCATGACCAGAATCTTTGGCCCCGGCGGGATTGCCGCCAGATTCCGTTTGTTTTTCACCAGCAGGGCCTGGCCGGTGGCCCTGCCGCCTGAGGCGATAATTCCTTTGATGATTGGCGGCGATGTGGGTCGCCAGGCATCATCTTTCTGGGTCCCCATGCTGGTGAGTGGCCGCATCTGGAGGATGAGCGGCTGTCCCTCTTTGTCCACCGCCCATTCAAGGTCCTGAGGCATGCCCTCGGCCGCCTCCAGGGCCTTGCCCCAGGAAGCAAGGATCTGCAGTTCCTCGGCCCCGAGCACTGCCTTTTGCCGCTCTTCCGGCGGCAGATCCTGCCAGACGAGGCCACCCTCGTCCTTGCAGACCAGGAGCCTTTCCTTGTCGGCGATGGCAGAGAGCTGCCAGTTGAGGCTGCCGTCAGGGTGGACATGGTAGAGGTCGACGGCGGCGCTGCCGGAAACAGCGGCCTCACCCAAGCCGGGCACGGCGCTGATCAGCAGCATGTCGCTCTCCGGTTCCTGAGGCGAGCGGCTGAGCAGAATGCCGGCGGCGCGGGCCTCCACCATCTCCAGGCAGAGGACGGCCATATCAAAACAGAACGGATCGAGACCGGCATTGAGGCGGTAGGCTAGGCTGCGGGCGTTGAAGTTGCTGGCCACTACCTCCTTGAAGGCAGCAAAGAGCTGGGCTTCATCTTTGACATTGAGTACCGAGCTGAACTGGCCGGCAAAGGAATGGTGGCGGCCATCTTCGCTGTTGCTGCTGCTCCGCACCGCCAGGGCCTTGCCGTTTTGCAGAAACGAGCGGCAGGCGGCGGCAAGCTCGGTGGCAAGAGTTGGGGGGAGCGCGGCCTCCCGGATGAGATCCTGCACCTGACTTGCTGTTTCCGGAGAAATGTGCTGATCGGCTGTGGTGCCCTGTCTGGCGAGGAGGTGCACCAGCTTGAGGGAGAGTCCTTCGTGGTCAAGAAAGAAACGGCAGCCGGCCAGGGTGATGACAAAACCGTCCGGCACCCGGAAGGTTCCCTTTTTTCTTAGGCTGGCAAGGGCGGCGGCCTTGTTGCCGATCAGGGTCTTGTGCCCGGCGATGATCCCGTCAAGCGGCAGGATGAAGGGTACCTGCTCGGGGCCGGTGAGCGCCTTCAGCTTGTCGGTGATGGTGTCGTCCAGGTGCTGTTGTACGTTCCAGAGTCCTTGATATTTACCCTGGGTCAGGTTGTCCAGGCGGCCAACCATCTCTACGGTCTCGGTGATGAGTTTTTTGATGAGCCGGGCCAGGCCGGCTGGATCCCCTTGCAGCCGGAGAAGAATGGAGATATCGGTGAGGCCGTCCACCGCCCGGTTATTGCCGGCCAGCAGGGAACGGAACACGTGGTAACGCGCCTTGAGCAGGTTTTGTGCGTCCACTTTGCGTTGCTCGCGGCCTTCCCGCATCCGGTCGAACTGTTTTGTCAGCCAGCGCCGCATGGTTACCGTTTCACCTCTGCCTGCTCTTCTTTCAGAGAGGAGAGGAACTGCAGGAAGAACCGTTCGATGGCCGACTCGTCGCGCATCTGCACGTCAAGCTGGCGGGTAAAGGAGATCAGCTCGCCCAGACGGCCAAGGACCCGCTCCATCTGTAACAGGTCAAGATTTCTGGCCTTGGCGATCACCAGATCGCCCATGCGATCCACTTTGAAGTAGAGGCCGGTGAGAATGGTCCCGATCAGTTGAGCCCGTCTATCTCGCTTGCTCCTGTCAGCCAGGCCACCGATAAAACGGAAATAGATGTAGTTATTGTCTGGTTCCGACGACATATAGGCGTCCACCACATTGAAGTGATAGCCGAGGTACAGGTTGAGATTGCAGTACTCTTCGGCGATGATGGCCAGATTGTCGCCCGGATAGGAGGTGCCGTTGAGCAGAGCCATCGGTTTGCCGATGCCGGAGAGGATATCCCTGATACTGAGGGTCACTGGTTCCTTGCCGCTCTCAGTGTCTTTGATAAATCCGGTGAGGATGGCCAGGAGCGGCCGGCTGGTGAGCATTTCCATGATGAGTTCACCCTGACTGGGGGCGGCCTCGGCAATGCCGGCGCCGATATCGATGACTCGCAGCTTGAGCGGCACCGGCAGCTTTACCTGCCGGCTGCGCATCTCTTCCCTTCCGCCCTTGGCGGCATGAAAAAGGATAAGCGCTTCAATGGCCTTTTCATGGGCGAAACGCAGGATGTCGTGGAAGGTGCGGCAGTTTTCGGCGGTGAAATCCGTGGCCGTGGGATCGATCAGGGTAATGGGTGCCGTCCAGCGCAGGATCCGCCGCAGGATCTGCAGTTCTTTTGAAGAGCGGTAAGGGTCTTCTTCCATGGCCTGCAGGCGGATCAGCCCTTTGATGATCCCCTGGTAGATCTGTTTGTTTTCGACATCAATGGTGATCTCCGCGCCCTCGGCGAGAAGGCGCGTGGCCTCACCGGTGCCGAACAGGGCTGGTGTCCGGTATTCGCGGGCGATAGTGGCGAGATGGCCGGTGGGGCCTCCGACATCGGTGATAATCGCGGCGGCCCGCCAGACAATGGGGCTGAGTTGCGGGCTCGGGAAGCGGGCCACGGCGATGGCGCCCACCGGGAAGAGCTTGGGATCGGTATCTTGATCTACATGCACGACCTTACCCGTGGCAATGCCGAGCTGGGCGACCTGGCCCTTGCCGCACATGAGCGGGGTGACGGCGGCCAGTTCGGCGGCCAGTTCGCCCGGCAGCGGCGCTGGTTTTACCGGCAGAAAAAAAGGACGGCTCTGGAGGATAAAGAGTTCGTCGGCCAGGGCCCATTCGATATCCTGGGTCTCGCCGAAGGCCTTTTCCAGCAGCAGGGCCTGTTCGGCGAGCAGGGCCAGTTCCTGGGGGGTAAGCAAGGCTGAGCCGCGACTCAGGCCGCTGGGCAGAATGTCGAGGGCTGTTTTTCTGCTGGAAAAGTCGTCGGACACGACCAGTTCGCTCTCCAGCAGGGTAAAGGGCCAGGTGCGGCTGACCAGATAGCGGTCGGCTGTTTTGTTGCCTTCGACCAGATCGCGGGCCGGGCCGCGAACGGCGGTCACCAGCAGGTGATCCTCTTCCGGTTGCTCCGGGTTGCGGCTGTAAGTCACACCGGCAATGCGGGCGGCGATCATGGGCTGGACCCCGGCAGCCATGGGGATGTCCCGACTGCCGGTTGCAAGACCCAGATATTCCAGGGCCGCTACGGAAAAACGGGAGGTGATCACCTGTCGGTAGGCATCGAGTACCGAAGAAAGCTCCGGCCTCACATCCAGTACTGAATGAAACTGCCCGGCAAAACTTCGGGTCTCTGCGTCTTCACCCACACCGCTTGAGCGGACGGCCAATGGCCTCTGGACGTTGCCGCGCGCAAGCAGACGGGCCAGCTCGTCTCGTACCGCCGCCACCAGCCCTTCTGGAAACCGGGCCTGTTGCAGCAGTTTGTCGATGCGGTTGCTCCGTTCCCGACTGCTCCCACCTTCGGCGGAAATGACATCGATCTGGGTAAAGAGATCATTCTCCTCCATAAATTGGTGGTAGGCAGCCACGGTTATGGCAAAGCCTTCGGGCACCCGCAGATTCAAGCGGTTACGGATTTCGCTCAAGGTGGCGTTCTTGGCGCCGACCAGTTCCTCGAAATCACCGTTGATCAGGTCATAGGCCAGGGTGAGGCTCCGGTCGTAGGGCCCGGCATAGTCGGAGGCCAGCACCGCCAACTTGTCGGCAATTTCTTCGTAGCGTTCATAGAGGTCCAGGTAACGGTTGTCAGCCAGACTGTTCAGGCAGTAAATCACCTCCCGCACCAGTTCGCTTAAGGCGGTCACCGACTCGGAGAGAAATTTCCGGTCGAAGACATATTCACCGGAAAGCGCCCCTTCCATGTGGGCAATTTTTTCCAGCACCTCATTGTTCAAAGAGAGGATGCGGCGGAATTGCAGAAAGGTCGCGGAAAAGGAGGCAGTCTCCCCGCTCTTGTCAAAGGGTTTCATGGCAACTCAGACCTCCGTTTCCATTATCCGCGGCAGCTTGATGCGGAAGGTGGTGCCGTGGCCTTCCTCGCTCTTTACCTCAATATCGCCCTGGTGGTCCTTGATAATGGCGTAGCTGAGAGAGAGGCCCAAGCCGGTGCCCTCGTTCTTGGTGGTAAAGAAGGGGTCGAAGATATTGGGTAACATCTGGCTGGGAATCCCGTCGCCGGTGTCCTGGAGAGTGATGACTGCGTCCTTGTCTTCCGCCGTTACCTTAATATCGAGACTACCGCCCGGCTGCGTGGCCTGCACCGCGTTCAGCATGATGTTGACCAGCACCTGCTGGAGTTGGGAAGGAGTGCCGGTTATTGACAACGGCTGGTCCGGATGCTGGTAATTACAGGTGATTTCGCCCAGGCGGAACTGATTGCGCACCAGAGCGATGGAGTCATTCACCAGCTTGACCAGATCAACCCTGACCGTGACGTTATTTTTATGGGCGCGGGAAAATTCGAGCAGATGATGCACCACCTCCCTGGCTCGATCCGACTGGGCCAGGATGTCGTGGATCATATCCAGGCTGTCGTCTTGGGAAAGATCGGGCAGGTCTTCGAGCAAGGCCTCGGCGGTAAGCGAGATATTGTTCAAGGGGTTGTTGATCTCATGGGCGATGCCGGCGGTGACCTTGCCGATGGCCGCCAGTTTTTCCGACTGGACCAGTTGACTCTGTTTGGTGTCAAGGGCCTTGAGCATCAGGTTCAGGGAGTTGACCAGTTCGATGCCCTCCTCCGAGCAGCTGACCGCCTCATTGAGCGGGATGGAGTTCATCTTGCCCTGCATGATCTGGGCGGCGGCCTCGCGGATTGCTGTCAGCGGTCGGATGATCCAGCGCAGCAAAAAATAGATGAGGAGCCCGCCCACCAAGATGGTCAGGGCCAGAATCATCACCCCGGTTTTCTGGTACGCTATCACCTCCCTCTCCACCTGGATGCGGGCCTGGGCATCCAGGTCGAAAACGCGTTTGGTAATGTCCTGGCCATGGGTGCGCAATGTCTCTTTTAGCAGTTTCTTGCTGTTCAGGAGGAGATCCTCTGCCATCAACTGCTGAGAGATCGATTCGTACTTGCCCAGTTCCTCGTCGTAAAAGGATTGCAGATTGCCCTTGCTGCCGGGAACAAACTTCTTGACGGTGACGATGGAGGCCCGTACCTGATCAATGTAGTCCAGGGTGCTCATCAGGTCTTTCGTGTTGTTGTACAGCAGATAGTTTTTCTCGTAACGCCGCATCTCTAGAACGTTCTGATTCAGCTCGAAAAAGGACTCGATGATCCGGACCTTGTCTTCGATGCGCCACATGCCGTAGATGGCGGAGGCCGTGGCGATGATGCCCAGCACGGAAATGACGAGCAGGGAGACGACGAGCTTACCCTTGATAGAGCGGGGCAGAATGGGCAGGCAAGGGCAGCGTCGCTCGGCGGGCTGCTGTTGGTGGCCCGCCTGGAGAGAAGGAGAAAAAGGGGGATCGATACTCATGGCGTTATCATGTTTTTAGTTGCTGCCCTTTTGCTGTTCCAGGGCGTGGAAAATAACCTGTTTCAGCTCGTCCAGGCGGAAGGGCTTGGCCAGGAACTCAAAGACTCCCTGTTGTTGAGCCAGCTCCTCCGTAGCCGGTGAGGCGTAGCCGGTGATGATGATCACCTGGGTTCGTGGATTCATGTCGCGTACCCGTTTGAGCACCTCCATGCCGTCCATACCCTTCATCTTCAGGTCCGTCACCACAATGTCAAAGGGCTTTTCGGTCATTGCCGCCATTGCCGGGGCTGCCTCGGTATAGGTCTCGACCTCGAATCCTATCTTACTGAACACCTGTTTGAGACGTTTGCCGACGATGCTCTCGTCATCCACTACCAGTAATCGGCAGATTTCGTTACTCATGATATGATCCTCCTTCGGGTAGGTATTATTCTTATTCCAAAAAGCATTCAAGTTGACACCGAGAAGGCAAGCGAGCGGCAACGAAGCAGTACGGGTAGTACGGTGAGGAGCCGCGTAGTGCAGCCGCCAAGCATGGACGCTTCAGTGTCGCACGAGCCAAGGACGGCTAAAGTGCGACCGACGAAAGTGCCGGCTTGAATGCAAATTGGAATTATCCTTCTCTGACGACAAAGCGATAATCTCCCATGAGAAAGGCCTCGGCATAGCGGGCCACGGCCTGATCGTCCGCCATCTGGACGTCCAGTTGCCGGGTGAAGCCGACCAGCCGGCCGAGAATGTCGAGAGTGCGCACCATCTCGGACTGCGCCAGATTACTGGCGCGGGCAATGACCAGATCGCCTCGGGTACGGACGCTGAAGTCAAAGGCCTCAAGAATCGTGGCGATCAGGGCTGCCCGCCGGGAACGCTTGGCAAGGTCAGTGGCGCCGCCCAGGAAACGGAAATAGATATGATTGTCCCTTTCCACCTCGTGACAGAAGGCATCAATGATGTTGAAATGATAGCCGAAACGGAAACAGAGATTCACGTAATTCTCACTGATGATGGCGATGTTGTGGCCGATGTATTGGCCGGACAGGGCATCCTGGGGCGTCGTCAGTATGCTGTGCATCATGTCTCTGAAGCCCACGGTCATTGCCCCCTGGTGCCAGACCTCCGGAAAGAGCATTCCCTGGAGGACAGCCCGGAATGGTTGTGAGCGGATGGCGGAAAAGGGAATATCGTTCGCTGGCGCATCGGCCGCGATGCCGCCGCCGATGTCGATGACGAGGATGCCCGCCTGAATGGGAAGATCGAGCCTTCTCGCCAGTTTTTGTTGTCCGCGCAGACAGGCGTCGTCCCGACCGATGTCCACCAGGGTCATGACCGCGGTTTCATGGATGAAACGGAGCATGTCGTGGAAGGTCTGGCAGCCCTCGGGCCGGAACTCCTGCATCAACGGGTCCACCAGATGCAGGCGGGACACCTCGTGGAGGATCCGGCGCAGCATCCTGAATTCCGGGGCCATCTGTATATTCATGGCGGTGGCTGCCTGGTAGGTGAGAAGCTCTTCCACCCTTCCCCGGTAGATGCGTCGGTCCTCGGCATCAACAGTGATTTCCTCGCCGGGGGTGACAGCGCTGAAGATACCGGTCACGCCCACCAGACAGGGTACCTTGAACTCCCGGCAGAGGGTGGACATGTGGCTCACCGGGGTACCCATCTCGGTAACGATGGCTGCGGCCTTCTGCATGACCTGGACGAACTGGGAGGAGTCCCGGTGGCTTACCAGTACCGCCCCTTCCGGGAAATCCTTGAGGTCGGCCAGGGTCTCTACCCGAAAGGCCGGACCGGAGCCGATTCCCTGTTGCGCGACCCGTCCGGCATTGGTGGTAATGAGTTTATAGCCGGCAAGCTTTTCTGAGAGCGGCTTTTTGCCCTGATCGGTGGCGGTGAGCAGCAGGGGGCGGGCCTGGAGGATAAAGAGGGTGTCCGTTTCGTCCAGAGTCCACTCGATATCCTGGGGCCGTTTAAAAAAGGTCTCCAGGTGGCTGGCGATTGCGGCCAGTTCAAGGAGCTGTTTTTCGTTCAGGCAGGGCATCTCTGCCATCTCTTTTGCTACGGGCGTGGACGTGAGGGCGCTGTCCGGGCCTGTTGCCAGCAGGGCTTCACTTTTGCAGGCGATAACGCTGTCGCTGATCTGGAAAACATCACCCCTGGTGATCCTGAAGAGATCGGTGGGCACCTGTCCTTCCACTACTGCCTGTCCCTGGCCGAATGCGCCGACTACCAGCATCGTTTGCCGGCCAGACTCCATTGGATCTTCGGTATAGATGATGCCGCTGGCCTTGGCGTTCACCATGCGCTGGCAGCAGGCGGCAATGGAAAGGTGGCTGCCTTCGGGAAAAACCTGCCGCCGGTAACGGAGCGGTTTGGCCCCGAACAGACTGGCGACCACCTGCAGGTAGGCCTGAAAAACCGCAGCGGCTGTCGGCGCTACCTGCAATTCGGAATGAAACTGGCCGGCAAAGGAAAAGTCCATATCTTCTTCCTGGGCGCTGCTGCGCACGGCAAGAAAGAGGGGGCCAGGATTCTCTGCCGCCAGTCGCTGCAGGGCTTGTTCCAGGGCGGCGAGGAGGCCCTGCGGGGGGCTGGCTGTGAGTATCCTCTTTTCGAGGGAGTCGCGCAAGGCCTCCAGCACATCTTCCGCTATCTCGGACTCAGTCAGGGAGTGTTCAAAACGGTCAAAGTCGGTGCGCAGGACGTTGTAGTCGATCAGATCATGGAAGAGGCGGGTGGTGATGACAAAACCATCGGGAACCTGGACTTTCGGGTTTACTATCAGCTCAGAGAGATGTGCGGCCTTGCCGCCGATGAGCGGCCAATCCAGCGGGCGGATCCCTCCCAGCCAGAGCAGGACCGGACCTTCCCGGTCGTCCCGGCCGGTGGTGATAGCCCGCACTCGGGCCTCCATGCCGGCAAAGACCTCAGAGAGCGAGAGCCAGCGGTCTTCGGTCAGGATGTTGATAGCACCAATAGAGCGGTGCATGGCGCCGATCATCTCTTCAACCGAACTTTCCACATAATGCTGGTCAAAAAGGTAGTCGCCGCTGAGCTTTTCCCCCATGTCCGCAATGAGTTCCAATGCCTGATTGTTAGCCTTGAGCACGGAGCGGAACTGGGAAAAAATCAGGGAGATAGGCCGACAGGTCTTGAGGGGGCCTTTTCTCCAAAGCATGGCTGGCAGAAGCTGTTTTTTCAGGGAGTCAAGAAAAGCCATCTCATGTCCTTGCAACAGTTTCTTCTCCCGCAGCGACGGGGTTGTCACTAACGGTGCAGAAGGATAGGCCAAAAGAGAAAAGGAAACGCCCAAGGGCCTCAAGATGCTCCCTTGTGCGTTTTTGCTGACGGCAAGGCTTGGCTGGCGGCGCAAGGTGAGTTGCGCCGCCAATGACGAAGAGCCTGTTATTAATGGCTGCCACCGCCTTTTTTGAAGATCGCGCCCACGGCAGTCCCTGCTGCCAGGGCGATGAGAACAGACATTATCCCATACAGGGCCGCCTGGTCAACAGCCATTTTCGATAGGGCGGCAATCACACCGACCCGCTTTACCTCAAAGGTCGTTGCCGTTTTATCAACGACTTTGCCATTGTTGACGGCAAGAAGGTCGATATTATAAATCCCGGGAGGTGCCTGGAATGGCCAATTAACGACGATTTCAAAGGTGTTGCCTTTCTCACCATGCTGGCGGGTGATCGTCCCTTGTTCGACCTTATAGATCATCTCCTTTTCTTTGAAGCGGGTGAACTCGTCAAACCACTTTCTTTCGGCAGGTTGTCCCTTATCATCTTCAATCTTGGTGGCCTTGGCCATGGCGTCGTAGCCGAGTTGATACTGGTTACGCTCCGTTTCGGAAAGGATGAGATTCATATCTTTGGTGGTGTTCACCAGATAGACGCCCGGTACACCCTTGAATTCCAGACCTCCTTGCTTCATCCAGACGAGACCTCCAGCCTTGCCATAGTATTTCATGGCGGTGTCGTGCGGTTTTGACGAGATCTTCAGGATCAGGTCGTCGTCAGGGGCTGTCTGACCAGTGATGGTCAGCTTGGCGCCATGATACGATATGGAGATCGGGACTTCCCGAGGAGTCACCTCGCAGGTGATGGCCTGGGCCGTTGATGCATTAAAGGCAAGGATTCCGCAAAAGGCGACTGCCACAGAAGTCCATCGTTTTACGACTGTTAAGAGAGAGAGTTTCATGTTAATGACCTCCCGCATAGGCAAGAAGGAGTGAGGGCTGCAGTACAAGCTCAAGAACGATTTTTACGGTCACGGCCAGAACAAGGATTGCCAGCAGGATCTTCAGTTGGTCGCCATGGAGTTTTTTACCGAGCACAGTGCCGATCTGGGCGCCGAATACGGAGCCGAACAGAAGGAGCAGGGCGAGAAAAAAATCGACGGTGCGGTTTGAGTAGGCCTGCAGGAAGGTGACCTCGATGCAGGTGAAAAGGATCTGGAAAAGGCTGGTACCCACGACGACATGCATGGGCATGCGCAACATGTAAACCATAACCGGTACCATCAGGAAACCGCCGCCAACTCCCATGATCGCTGCCAGGACACCAACAAAGGTGCCGAGGAATAGAGGAACCAGAGCGGAATGGGTGACCCCGGATTTTTCAAAATAGACCTGCAGGGGCAGTGAGGCGAAAAACCCGTTTCTTTTCTTTGCCGGTGCTGCCACTTTCACCTGGGTAACAGGAGCAGCGCTTGCAACCTTCTTTTTCCGCATGGCGTATATACTTTCAACGAACATGAACGAGCCGACCAGGCCGAGCATGACGACGTAGGTCATCTTGATCAGGAAGTCAGCGCCACCGGTGGCGCGCAGGAGCTTGATAACCTGGACGCCGACTGCACCGCCCAGAAAACCGCCAACGAGAAGATAGACGCCCATTTTAACATCGACGTTGCCAAGACGCCAGTGCGCAAAGGTGCCTGAAGCCGAGGCCGCGACGATCTGGTTAGCGTCGGTTGCAGCGGCGATGGTTGGTGGAATGCCTACCATCATTAACAGTGGGGTCATGAGAAATCCTCCGCCCACGCCGAAGAGACCGGACAGAAGTCCGACTGACAGTCCCAAGCCAATCACCACCAAATAATTAACGCTGGTGAGGGCTATCGGAAGGTACATGTACATTTTTTCCTCCTTTTAAACTTTTTTTCTTTGATTCCTTCTCTGTGCTACTCTCTTTCAGGCCATTTTGCAGACTGCTGATCAGTATTTCGATAGCAGAGGTACTCCATGCTGCCCGTTTAAATCCGGCAATGATACGTGCAAATACGAGATCGTTCCAAGGCTGGATAATCACCGACCAGAGCTGGGGCAGAAAACAATCATCTTGTTCGTCAAGACGCCGCCGTAATCTTGCGATCCAGGCGGTTTTGCGTTTCAACGAACTCCGGTCTTCAGCCCCGAGGATGAGGTAGAAGATGCGATAGTTGCAGAGAAACCGGACCAGCAGGTCATCAGCCATGCTCTCAAGCCGATGGATGTGGACGGTCACCTCTGCCACATCGCCAAGCCAGTTTGCCAGCGCGATGAACTGCCCGGCCAGGGGCTGGGTATCGTTTTCTGTCTCCCTCCCAGGATCTTTTCCCTTGTGTTTCCCACCCTGTTCCATAAAAACCGCATGCACGATACCAGTGGTTCGTTTGGCAAGTTCAATGGCATGGAGGGTTGCAGAGAGATCGGCAGGAGAGCCCCTTAGGAGAAGAGCAACTCCTGTCTTCATAATTGCTCCTTTATTCCATCTTGCGATGCCGTGCGGCATCATCACCATACAACTCTCAATGCATTGACCGTGCCAGCTTGGCTATCTTGTTGTTAGTATGTGCTTTTTGTGATGATTGGGAGCTTGAAACAGGTGGGCGGTGTTAAAAATTGAAACAGTTTGCGGGTAACTGTTTGAAGTTAATAGTTTTTATTGTTGAAACAGTAGTTTCACTTTGAAACAGCGTGAGCTGAAAGGGTGTTCTTTTTTGAAATTGGACGGTCTAGCGGCGATTTATTTTTTATCGGGAACGAGATTGAGTTCCTTGAGACGCCGCCAGAGGGTGGTGCGGGAGATGCCGAGTTGCTGCGCCGTTTCCGTCTGATTGAAGCCGGTGCGGCGGTACACCTCGTAGATATGTTCCTGCTCGAATATTTTCAGTTGGCTGCTGGGTTTTTCCGGAGGCAGGGGGCATGTATCGGTAAAGAACAGATCAGGGGGCAGATCCCTGGCGGTAAGCATTGGTTCCCGAGCTAAGGCCACGGCGCGTTCTATGATATTCTGCAGTTCCCGGATGTTGCCGGGGAAGGAGTAGGAAAGGAGGGCATTGAGGAAGGAGCTGTCTATCTTCGGTACCGGTTTTCCGAACTGGGTGGCAATGAGAGTGACAAAGTGTTCGATCAGGAGGGGGATGTCTTCCTGCCGGTAGCGCAGGGGGGGGAGCTCGATCATCACGACCTTCAGGCGATAAAAGAGATCCTGGCGGAAGCTGCCTGCGGCCACCATTTTTTCGATATCCTGGTTGGTGGCGGCGATGATCCGGACATCGATCATCGTCGGCGTGACTCCGCCTATCCGCAGGAGGCTGCGTTCCTGGATCACCCGCAGCATTTTGATCTGCATGGAAATAGGCGTCTCACCGACCTCATCGAGAAATACCGTGCCGCCGTTTGCAGTCTCCAACAGGCCAAATTTAGTGCTTACGGCGCCGGTAAAGGCGCCTTTTTCATGGCCGAAGAGTTCATTGGCGACGAGTTCTTCGCTGAACGCCCCGCAGTTAAAGGGAATGAAGGGATGGTTGGCCCGGTCGCTGTGCGCGTGGAGTGCTCGTGCAACCAGTTCCTTGCCGGTGCCGCTTTCACCCTGGATCAGTATATTGCAGTTGAGGGCGGCAACCTGCCTGATGGTCTTAAAGATTTCCTGCATGGCCGGGGAACGGCCAATAATCTCCCCAAAACGATCCGGGTTGTTTGTCGTCTGATCCCCGGTTAGATTGGAATGGCTGACGCTTTGCAAGGCGTCGCGGATCACCTGGCGCAGATCATCTAGGCGGAAGGGCTTGGCTATATAATTGAAAGCGCCGATCTTGATGGCCTGTACGGCCTGATCGATAGAGGCATAGCCGGTCATGAGGATGACGATGGTCTGAGGGGCCATGCCCTTGACCTGTTGCAGCACCTCCACGCCATTGGCGTCACCCAGGCGGACATCGGTGATCAGCAGATCTGGCGGGGTCTTGCTTATGTGGGCAATGGCCTCAGCGGCGGTAACGAACCCTTCCAGTTCATAACCATCCTTGGACAGGGCATGGACCAGACGACGAACCGTGATGACTTCATCATCAAGGATGTAGATACGTTTTTTTTGCACGATCGTATCCTTCATAGCAAAAAAACTCCAATGATCCTGAATTGATGGCAGGAAAAATATAGGGGGTGAAAACTCTCTTACTCAAGGCAAAAGAGTCTTGCCAGGAAGAAGTATGCTGCCGAAGATAGCACTATCTTTACCGGATTTGCAAAGGGTAATTTTATGAATGACGATTTGGGAGCTGCCACGGAGGGCAAGGATATCTTCTCCATAACTGATAACCAGAGTGATGAGGAGGAGAGCGGAAGAAAAAGAGATGCGAAAAGGAAGGTGTGTCTTTGCTTGAGAAAAAGGCGTCTGATTTGCACCGGGTGAAAAGGGAATCAACGCATGATTTCTGGGTGACCATCCTGTGTCCTTGAGGTAAAATTATTCGCCTGCCTTGATCTTGGTGAATGGTCAAGCCCTCCACCTGGAGAAGAACTTGACTGTTATAGGGCCTTCCCCGTGTTTCTTATGGTGGACTCGATTTTTATTTGCCGTGTTCCCCAATATTTTCGGGGCAGGGTTCATCTTCCTCAGCAAAAGCGCTGCAGGCCAAGGTGTCTTCGACCGCTTCTAATATCGATTCGTCTTTTGCTGCAGCTGTTTGTGCTGTGGTGCTCTTCTTTCCTGTGTCGATAGGGCATGGCTCTCCGGCCTCAGCAAAAGCACTGCAGGCCATGGTGTTTTCGACTGATTCCGATAGAGATTCTTTTTTTCCTGGAGCGGCTGGTGAGGCGTCGCCTGATCCTTTCCCGGTGTTAATGGGGCATGGTTCTCCTGCTTCAGCAAAAGCGCTGCATGCCATGGTGTCTTCGACTGATTTCAATGCGGTTTTTTTTTCGTCCATGGATAAATCTCCCATAATTGATGTTTGGGGTTTTCTGCCCAGTTGTTGGTCACAATATTTTTCTGTTGCCAGGTGGCATATTAAAAAAAAGAAAAAATATACGGATTTCTTTTACCATTCTTACCAGTATAACGGGAGCCGCTCATTTATTTTAACAGCTTATTTAAAGAATATCACGTTGGGTTGGCAAAATACAATGGTGTTTATTTTCTTGTTTTGACATAATTTTTTTACAGTTTCCTGTATGTTGTCTGCCTGGTACCGGTCGCTCCTGCGCCATCCATGGCACCCGCGACACTCGGCCGTCCTTGGTCTGTGTAACGAAATGCTTATAAAAAACCATATTATTTCGTAACGGCTCCTAAACCGCAAAGCATGAAGCCAAGGATGGGCGCGCATTTGCTGGTGCAGGATGGATAAAAACGACCGTGTTGGCGTGTTTGTGATGCATTTTCCCGGCCCCAGTAGAATTCGGCCAGTCCGAGTGGCGTCAGATTCTCTTTGACCGCCTGGTTGAATAACTTGGGAGCGCAGCAATCACCGGTGCCGGTGGGGATTCCGCCGCTGCCGGCAAATGCCTCAGCTAAAGGGCGCTGCTGCCCGCGAAAGTTGGTCAGGGTGTAGAGGGCGTGGATATCTCTCATCCATTGTTGGGAGAGCTGCCGGCGCTGCTGGGTCAGTTCTCGCCACTGGGATGAGAGGCGATCCGCGGTATGGAGCATGCGGCCGAGTTGTTTGATCCGGGGTTCAATGTCCGCATAGATGCTGGTGTATGCCTTTATATTGAAAAGGGGCGGGGCCCAGCCTGCCATCTCCCACAGTCCATTGTACTGGCCGGAAAAGGCGCGCAGTATCTGCTTGTTGCCGATGGTATCCCGGCAGACCAGGACCCCGAACATCTTGCCCCGGGCCTCACCAAAAAGGCTGGCCGTGCTCAGTCGCGGATCAGCCTGTCCTCTTTGGGCCTGGAGATCGATTCGCTTTTCCTGCCCCAGTAATCGCATGAGCTCCAGGCAATGGGTGCGGGCATCGCCTTCATGAAAAGCGTGTTCCGCCCCGCAATCGAGGCAAAAGCCCCCGGTAACTTTTCCCTGCTGTTGTTCCTTTTTTTGTTGCATGAATCCTCGGTCATTGATTGAATAGGGACATTCTACCGTATTGTCCAACCCCGGTAAACGGGATAAGTACCTTCACGAAATTCGTTTCAAAAAATAAGAAACGAATTTCTAAGGTACTAAATTTGCCATCTCCAAGGTTCTATCTTGAATTACAACGAACAGCTCCAGCGGATCTTCGGCTTTTCCACCTTTCGTGCCAATCAGGAGGAAATTGTCCAGACCATCCTTGCAGGCCGTGACGTCTTTGCGGTCATGCCCACTGGTGGCGGCAAGTCGCTTTGCTATCAATTGCCGGCCTCAATGATGACCGGCACCTGCCTGGTGATCAGCCCCTTGATCTCCCTGATGAAGGACCAGGTGGATGCCGCCAATGCCTTTGGCATGCAGGCCGGTCTGCTCAACTCCACCCTCTCCACCGCCGAGCAGCATGAAGTCCTGGCCCGCCTGCAGGCGGGTGGCTATGACCTGCTCTATCTCTCGCCGGAGCGGCTGGCCTTGCCGGGATTTATGGAGCGTCTGAAGCGGGCGCCCCTTTCCTTTGTGGCCGTCGATGAGGCCCACTGCATCTCGGAATGGGGCCATGATTTTCGCCCGGATTATCTGGCCCTCTCCCGCCTGAAGCAGGAACTGCCGGGGGTGCCGCTCACCGCCTTTACCGCCACCGCCACCCATAAGGTGCAGGAGGATATCGTCCGTCGTCTGGCCCTGACCCGGCCGCTGATGACGCGCGCCTCCTTTGACCGGCCCAACCTTTTTTATCAGGTGCAGGTCAGGGATCAGGTGAACAGCCAGATTGAGGCCGTCGTGCGTGCTCATCCCGATGAGGCCGGGATTGTCTATCGGCTGAGCCGTGCCGATGTCGAAAAAACGGCCGTCTGGTTGCAGAAAAAGGGGGTCAAGGCCCTGCCGTATCATGCCGGGCTCGACAACCGGATCCGTAAACAGAATCAGGAGGCCTTTAACCGCGATGAGGTGCAGGTGGTGGTGGCCACGGTCGCCTTCGGTATGGGAATCGACAAGTCCAATGTCCGGTTTGTCATCCACGGGGATCTGCCCAAAAGCATGGAGGGTTATTATCAGGAGACGGGCCGGGCCGGCCGCGATGGTGAGCCTGCCCTCTGTCTGCTTCTGTACTCGCGGGGCGATTATTTCCGCTTGCGGCCTTTTATCGATCAGTTGACGGATGAGCAGGAGCGACAGGCCGGTCTGGCCCAACTGAACAGGATGATGAATTTTGCCGAGCAGCCGGTCTGCCGCCGGCGGGCGGTGCTCCACTATTTTGATGAGGAGTACGTGCCGGATAATTGCGGCGCCTGTGATGTCTGTACGCATGGGGTGCAAACCGTTGATGCCAGCACTGAGGCCCAGATGGCCATGTCAGCCATCTATCGCACCGGCCAGCGTTTTGGCGCCGGCCATATTGTCGATATCGTCTGTGGGGCCAGAACGGCACGGATCAGCGCCCTTGGTCATGACCAGCTCAAGACCTACGGGGTGGGGCGGGAGCGCGGCAAGCGTTTCTGGCGGCAGCTTCTTGACAGCATGCTCAGTCAGGACCTGCTCAAAAGTGAAGGGGAGCCCTATCCCATGCTCCATATCACGGCCGCCGGGGAGGAGGTCCTCTTTGGCCGGGCGCAATTCGTCACCCACCGAATGCTGGCAGAGAAGGGCGACAAACCTGAGTCACAGTTGTACGATGAGCGGTTATTTGCCGTTTTGAAACAACTGCGGCGCGACATGGCGGCGGAGGCCGGGGTGCCGCCGTATGTCCTCTTTTCCGATAAGAGCCTGCATCAGATGAGTAGCTTTTTCCCGCAAACCCCTGAGGCCCTGCTGGGTATCAACGGGGTAGGGCAGATGAAGCTTGAACGCTATGGAACCCCGTTTTTGGCTGCCATCGCAAGCTATCTGGCCGATAACCCGGAGGCCTGTCAGCAGCAGGCGGAAAAAGGGGACGCGCCAGTTACAGCGCCCCCCGTTGCTCGGAAACAAACAGGCGGCCAGACCCTTGATGAAACGTGGCGGCTGGCAGAGGCGGGACTTAGCGTGGAGGAGATTGCCGCCGCGCGCGAGCTGAAACCCTCGACTATTGCCGCCCATATCGGTGAACTCCTGCAGCAGGGCAAGGAGCTGGATGTGGATCGTTATGTCGATCAGAACGTGCGGAGCGCAATGACTGAACTGTTCAGGGTGCACGGACTCTTTCGTCTCAAACCGATCGTAGATGGCATGGATGGCCGGGGGGGGTACGAGCAGGCTCATATCGTCCGCGGGTATCTGGTCTCTCAGGGCTGGAAGATGGAAATGGAGAAAAACGATGAGTTGCAGTCAGGTTGATTCGGCGGAGTAGTCTCGGAGCCATTTTCCCCTCCACTGGTAGGATGGCGCTATTCGTTTGGATTACGTCGGATTTTACGGTATGTTATTTCCTTCTTTATGGGCTTTAACTATTCTGGTGTTGGCGGCCTGTTTGATGACAGTCGCGTATCGGACACAGATGCCAAATGAAAGAGCAGTGACCACCAATTGCCATGAACAAAGATCATCTCAGCGAAGACGACATCAGTGTCAAGTTTATCACCACGGCCATCGTTAAGGCGGGGTGGGATGAAGAAACCCAGATTCGTCGGCAGGTGTCGTTCACCAAAGGGCGCATCATCGTGCGCGGCAAGCTGGTCAGCCGGGGTAAGGCGAAGAAGGCGGATTTTGTACTCTCTTATCAGCACATCCCCATCGCCCTGATCGAGGCCAAGAAGAGTAAGTTTGCCGACGGTCATGGCATGCAGCAGGCACTCGACTACGCCACCACCCTGCAAGTTCCCTTCGTCTTTTCCAGCAATGGCAAAGGATTTGTCTTTCATGACCGCACCGGCCAGAGCGCGATAATAGAAACCAACCTCACCTTGGACGAATTCCCCGGCCCTGCCGCTCTGTGGGCGAAATACCGTCAATGGAAGGATCTGGCCCCGGCGCAGGAAAAAATCATTCTGCAACCCTATTACGATGATGGCAGCGGCAAAGAGCCGCGCTACTACCAGCGCAACGCCATCAATGCCGCCGTGGAGGCCATTGCCAAAGGGCAAGACCGCGTGTTGCTGGTCATGGCTACCGGTACCGGCAAGACCTATACCGCCTTCCAGATCATCTGGCGGCTGTGGAAATCCGACTGGAAAACTGGTAAGCAAAAGCGTGTCCTGTTCCTGGCCGACCGCAATATCCTCATCGACCAGACCATGGTCAATGATTTCCGTCCTTTTGGCGCAACGATGGCCAAACTCAGCACCAGTGCCAAGACTATTGAGCGAGCCGACGGTAGCACTACTGAACTTACCACTGCTGTTGATGGTCACCGTCGTATCGACACCTCCTATGAAATCTATCTTGGTTTGTACCAGGCGCTCACCGGGCCGGAAGAGCGTCAAAAGCTCTTCCGTGAGTTTTCGGCAGACTTTTTTGACCTTATCGTCATCGACGAGTGTCACCGGGGCAGCGCGGTGGAAGACTCCGCCTGGCGTGAGATCCTTGATTATTTCAGCAGTGCCACCCAGATCGGTCTGACCGCCACCCCTAAAGAAACCGAGTACGCTTCCAATATTCACTACTTCGGCGAACCGGTTTATACCTACTCGCTCAAGCAGGGCATCAGTGACGGTTTTCTTGCCCCCTACAAAGTTATCAAGGTGCATCTCAATATCGACGTCGAAGGCTATCGGCCCCAAAAGGGGGAAGTCGATAAATGCGGCCTGCCGATCGACGATCGCATCTACAATATCAAAGATTTTGACCGTACCATTGTTATCGACACTCGCACCCAGCGGGTTGCCAAGTGGATTTCCGATTATCTCAAACAAAGCGGCAATCGTTTCCAGAAAACCATCGTTTTCTGTGTCGATACCGAACATGCGGCCTATTTGCGCCAAGCCCTCATCGTCGAAAACCAGGACCTTGTCCTCAAGAACGAACGCTATGTCATGCGGATCACCGGCGATGATGCCGAAGGTCAGGCCCAACTCGGCAACTTTATCGACCCGGAATCCCCTTATCCGGTCATCGTTACCACCTCGCGCCTGCTCTCTACCGGAGTAGATGCCCAGACCTGCCGTCTCATTGTGCTTGACCGGGCCGTCGGTTCCATGACCGAGTTCAAGCAGATTGTCGGGCGCGGCACCCGGGTGCATGAAGACACCAAGAAGTACTATTTTACTCTGGTTGATTTTCGCAAGGCCACCAACCACTTTGCCGACAAGGATTTTGACGGCGAGCCGGTGCAGATCTACGAACCCGGCGAGGACGACCCCGTCATCCCGCCGGATGACTTGCCCCCACTGAGTGATCCTGAAGATCCCATTCCAGCGCAGCCGGGTGACGATGAGGAAATTCTTGAAGAGCCGCCACCGCCGGGGCCACTTCCACCACCCCCGCCGCCTCAGCCCAAGATTTACATCAACGGCAAGCCGGTGACGGTGTTGACCGAGCGGGTTGAATACCTTGACGAGAACGGCAAGCTTGTCATTGAGAGTCTCAGGGCTTTTTCCCGTAAGGCCATCCGTGCCCACTATGCCAGCCTTGATAAATTTCTGGCCCGCTGGAAATCTGCCGAGCGTAAGCAAGCCGTCATCGAAGAGCTGGCCGAAGAAGGGCTGCTGCTCGACCCGCTGCTCGAAGAAGTCGGCAAAGACCTCGACCACTTCGACCTTATTTGCTATATCGCCTTTGACCAACCGCCGCTTACTCGCCGTGAGCGAGCCAATAATGTCAAAAAACGTGACGTTTTCAGCAAATACGGTCTGCAGGCCCGCGCCATCCTCGAAGCCTTGCTGGCCAAGTATCAGGATGAGGGCGTTGTTGCCGGGCTGGACAACGTCAAACTGCTCGAAATTCCGCCCTTCAACGAAATGGGCACACCATTCCAGCTCATCAAACAATTCGGCAGCAAAACCCATTTCGAGAATGCCGTTCACGAATTGCAAGCCGCTCTCTATCAGGAAATCGCTTAACTCATGTCCGCAAGAAACACCGTTAAATCCATTCAAGATATCATGCGTCAAGACTCTGGCGTCGATGGCGATGCCCAGCGTCTTTCGCAACTCTGCTGGATGTTCTTCCTCAAGATCATTGATGATCAGGACCAGCAACTGGAAATGATGCAGGACAACTACCGCTCGCCGATCCCGGAGAAATTCCAGTGGCGCACCTGGGCCGCCGACCCGGAAGGTGTCACCGGCGATTCCCTGCTCGCCTTTGTCAATCTCGAGCTGTTCCCCGCCCTCAAGGAGCTACTTGCCAGCGGCAAAAACGCCAATCGGGCCCGCGTCGTCAAAGGCGTGTTTGAGGATGCCTACAACTACATGAAGTCCGGCCAGCTCATGCGGCAGGTCATCAACAAGATCAGCGGCGTGGACTTCAATGACCTGGCCGAGCGCAAGCACTTCGGCGACATCTACGAGCAACTCCTCAACGACCTGCAAAGCGCCGGTAACGCGGGCGAGTATTATACCCCCCGCGCCGTCACCGCCTTCATGGTTGATCGTATCGACCCCAGGCCCGGTGAAATCCTTTTTGATCCCTCTTGTGGCACCGGCGGCTTTCTTACCTGCGCCATCCGCCATATGCGCGACCGTTATGTCAAAAAAGTGGAGGACGAACAGGCCCTGCAAGCGGGCCTGCGTGCCGTGGAAAAGAAGCAACTGCCGCACATGCTCTGCGTCACCAACATGCTGCTGCACGGCGTCGAAGATCCCAGTTTCGTGCGTCACGACAACACCCTGGCGCGGCCCTATATCAGCTATACCAAGGCCGACCGGGTGGACATTATCCTCACCAACCCGCCTTTTGGCGGTCGCGAGGAAGACGGCATCGAATCCAACTTCCCGGCCCACTTCCGCACCAAGGAAACCGCCGACCTGTTTCTGGCCCTTTTTATCCGCCTGCTCAAATCCGGTGGCCGCGCCGCCATCGTCTTGCCGGATGGCTCCCTGTTCGGCGAAGGCGTCAAAACCCGTCTCAAGGAGCACCTGCTCGCAGAGTGCAACCTGCACACCATCGTTCGCCTGCCCAACAGCGTCTTCAAACCCTACGCCAGCATCGGCACCAACCTGCTGTTCTTCGAGAAGGGCGAGCCGACGCAGGATATCTGGTTTTACGAGCACCGGGTTCCGTCCGGCCAGAAAGCCTACTCCATGACCAGGCCGATCAGGGTCGAGCATCTACAAGGCTGCGTCAATTGGTGGGGCGGGGCCGAGCGCGAGAACCGGCAGGAATCCGAACAGGCGTGGAAGGTGAGCATCGACGAGATCAAGGCCCGCAACTACAACCTGGATTTCAAGAACCCTCACACCGTCGCCGCTAACCACGGCGATCCGCAAGAGCTCTTGGCGCAACTGCAAGCAGCCGAAGCAGAGGTCGCGACGTTGCGTGACCAGTTGAAGGCCATCCTTGCCGAGGCCTTGCAGCGATGAGCAAGATAGCTTGAGGAAAGACAACATGACGACACCTCTTATCCGGCAGGACGATTTTAACGAAATCACCCAATTGATTGCCGTAGCGCGGCTACGGGCAGTGCAATCGGTGAACACCACCTTGATTGAGTTGTATTGGCAGGTGGGGCAGACCATCAGCCGCAAGATCGAGCAGGCGGAATGGGGTGATGGGGTGGTGGCGCAACTGGCCGAACATCTGGCGCAGACCCAGCCGGGGCTGCGCGGTTTTACCCGTCCGAATTTGTTTCGGATGCGGCAGTTTTATGAGACATATCGGGGTGATACAATTATCTCACCACTGGTGAGACAATTGCCGTGGACGCACAACCTGATCATTCTCAATCAGAGCAAAAGGCCGGAGGAACGCGAGTTTTATCTACGGCTTGCTATTCGGGAAAAATGGAGCAAACGGGAACTGGAACGCCAGTTCAAGGCCGCCCTGTTCGAGCGCACCGTTCTCAATCCAGTAAAAGTGTCACCACTGGTGTCACAAATTCATCCCGATGCCTTGAGCATCTTCAAAGACAGCTACATGGTCGAATTTCTCGACCTGCCACAAGGTCATGCCGAAACTGATTTGCACCGCGGTTTGTTGCAGCGGCTCAAGGATTTTTTGATCGAGCTGGGGCGGGATTTCTGTTTTGTCGGCAGTGAATATCCCTTACAAGTGGGCGGACGGGACTTCGCGCTTGATCTCTTGTTCTTCCACCGTGGGCTGAATTGCCTGGTCGTGATTGAATTGAAGGTCGGGCGGTTTGAACCGGAATATATGGGGAAACTCGGTTTTTATCTCGAAGCCCTCGACCGGGATGTGAAAAAGCCGCATGAGCAGGCCGCCATCGGGGTGTTGCTCTGCGCCAGCAAGGATGACGAGGTGGTGGAATACGCTTTAAGCCGCAGCCTTTCTCCGGCGCTGATCGCTGAATACCAGACGCAGTTGCCGGACAAGGCGCTGCTCCAGGCCAAGTTGCATGAGTTCTATCTGCAAAATGCGCCTGACGATGATGTAGAGGATGAAGTAAGCGGGAAAGCAAGCGGGGCAGCAAGCGCATGAACCCTGCCCAACTTCTGGAACACTTCAACCGCATCAGCGAAGCGCCGGACGCCGTGGCGCGGCTGCGGCGTTTTATCCTCGACCTGGCCGTGCGTGGTAAGCTGGTGGAACAAGACCCGAACGATGAACCGGCGGCGGAACTGTTGAAGCGGATTCAGGCGGGAAAAACAAAGAAGGCTGCATCTCTATGTCCAATTACATCCGATGAACTGCTGATTTCTTTGCCGCCAGGCTGGAGCTTGGCACGCTTTGGGGAAGTGTACTCGCTGGAATATGGTAACAACCTTCCAGCCGAAAAGCGCTCAAACACTGGCGAGTATCCGGTGTACGGATCTAATGGCGTGGTTGGTAGCCACTTTGAATGTTTTGTGAATTCCCCCTGCATTGTCGTGGGGCGCAAAGGCTCTGCTGGCGCATTGAACCTTTCGCTCACCGCCGGGTGCTGCGTTACCGATGTGGCCTATTATTGCATTCCACCAAGCGGATTGGAAGTAGCCTTTTCGTTCAAGCTATTTCATACCCTTGGGCTGGATAGTTTAGGGAAAGGCGTTAAACCGGGATTGAGCAGAAACGAAGCCTATGTGCTGCCGATTGCAATCCCGCCCCTCGCCGAACAACACCGCATCGTCGCCAAGGTTGATGAACTGATGGCGCTGTGCGACCAGTTGGAAGCGGCGAAGAGCAAGCGCGAGAAACAGCGTGACCGTCTGGTGGCGGCCAGCCTGCACCACGTCTGCACCGCCTTGCCGGAATCACTCCCTGCGGCCGCCCACTTTCACCTCGATAACCTGCCGCGCCTCACCACCCGCCTCGAACACATCAAACAGCTGCGCCAGACCATCCTCAACCTCGCCGTCCGTGGCCGCCTCGTCCCCCAAGACCCCAACGACGAACCGGCGGCGGAACTGTTGAAGCGGATTCAGGTCGAGAAAGCGCGGTTGGTGAAGGAAGGTAAGATTCCACGTTCGAAAGCCAGTATTGGTACGTCAAGACAGGCTTTCGGATTGCCATCCAATTGGCAGGCAATCCATTTAGATAACGTATGCAACCTTGTGACCAGTGGGTCGCGTGGCTGGGCAGAGTATTACGCAGATAGTGGACCGAAATTTGTCCGTGCGCAAAACATAAGATTTGGCTGCCTCCGTCTCGATGATCTGGCTTGCGTCAACCTACCCAATAAAAGCGAGGGGAAACGTACCCAAGTGTCGGAAGGCGATTTGTTGATCGTCATTACTGGCGCTGGTGTGACGAATCCAGCATTGATGGATCGTGATCTGGGTGAGGCGTATGTCAGTCAGCATGTGGCATTGATCAAGCCAACCACAGCAGATTTGTCTCGATGGCTATTGTTGTGCCTCATGTCTGGGGTGGGCGGTCGGGACGAACTGGTTGAGCGTGCCTATGGCGCAGGAAAACCAGGGTTAAATTTGGACAATATTCGCACACTTAAAACTCCGCTCCCGCCCCTCGCCGAACAACACCGCATCGTCGCCAAGGTTGATGAGCTGATGGCCCTGTGCGACCAACTGGAAGCCCAGCTTGCCACCAGCCAAACCGACAGCCGCCGCCTGCTCGAAGCCGTGCTGCGCGACGCGCTTGTG
>JAUSAB010000032.1 GCA_030653035.1 Desulfocapsaceae bacterium
TAAAATACCTTTCTCCTCGAGGTTTTGATGTCAAAAAAGTAGTGCTCGATATTTCAAAGGCACGTAAAGCGCTTGATTGGGAACCATTAGTGCCCTTGCGTGAAGGCTGCGAACGGTACTGGAAATGGGCAAAGGGGTGAGGATAGGGCTTTTTGCGGAACAAAGTGACAGAATAATGGCATTCCCCCTCTATCGTTTCAGCAATGTCTGATGGTAGAGCTGGTCTTCTGTATATTGACTTACTTCGTGTGGTATCCTCCCTATTTTCAATATTAAATGTGAAATGAACAAAATTGTAAATAGATCAATAATGCCCGATGCTATTCGTGCATATGCCATTATTGCTATGGTGGCATATCATTCTAGTGGTGCATACATACAATTTGCTTACAAGGCAGAAAGTCGCAGTTGGTGGTTGATTACTGACTTTATAAGAACAAGTACCTCAAATTGTGTGCCACTTTTTGTAATGTTAAGCGGGATGATGCTGCTTGGAAAAATTGAACCCATATCATTATTTTTTAGAAAACGTTTAGGGAAAGTATTATTGCCGTTTATTGCTTGGATTGTTCTACACCTTCTTTACTTAATTTATATAGAAGGCAACACATACTCTGGACTAGAAATAATAAAAACAATATTGAAAGGTCCTGTGTACCCACACTTGTGGTTCATTTATATGTTAATTGTTTTATATCTTGCTACGCCAATATTACGTTTTTTTTGTAATAACTCAGGCAATCAAACTCTCTTGTATTTTATCATTCTTTGGGCGATAGGTATTGGCCTTGTGCCAATAATAAACAAAATATATGAATGTGAAATTTATGTGCCGAAGATAGTCGCCATTTCATTTGTTGGATATTATGTGGCTGGATATTATTTCAAAAATTTAATTCTTTCTTCGAAACAGATAATGCTGGCTAGTTGCGGAGTAATGGCATTAATTGTTTTTTCTGCATTAGCGGTTGATAACCTTTCCGTAAATGGGCCTAAAAATCAGCTGTTTTTTTTTATAGGTTTTACACGAATTAATATAATGTTTTTTTCATTTTTATCCTTTTTGATACTCAAATCAATTGATTACTCTAAGAGAAGAATGCTCTTTTTTAAAAAAACAATTTTATTTCTTTCAAAGACAAGTTTTGGCGTATATTTAGTACATTACGTGATCATTATAAGTTTAAGAAATGGCAATATGGGATTTATTGTTAATAAATTAGACGGAGATTTTTTACATCCAATACCAGGAATTTTTTTAACTTTTATTGTAACTATGGTTGCTTCGTTGATATTAGTTTCAACTTTGCAATGTATACCATATGTAAAAAGAATAGTGCCTTAATGCTTTGATATTGATTGATATAAAAAACAAGTATTTGTGGCGTTCGTTGATTGGTTTGCAAAAGGCTTTATGGGGTTGATTGTCACAAGATATTCCAACAAGAATCTTAAAGATTCTCAGTCCAAAGTATAATTACAATTAAATATTGTTATGATGAAACCACGCTGTATACTTCATATTGGCATGCCAAAAACTGGAACGAGTTCAATTCAGGAAACCTTATATAAAGAAAAAGAAATTGGAAATGGTGAGTATCTTAAGATTGGACCAGTGAGTAATCATTCGACAATAATATATAGTTTATTTGCAAAACGACCAGAATTACATCATGCGCATATCGCTGCGCAGCGTACAAAAAATCAAGTTGAAGAGTTTGTTAAATATCATAAAGAACAACTTGGGGGAATTTTATCATTAACACAATCAAGACAATATATTATTTCTGGGGAAGATATCCTTTTTCTCCAAGAAGAGGAGCTGCTTGAGCTGAGATCCTACTTGTTGCAATTCTCTTCTGAGATTTCTGTTGTTGCCTATGTGCGTCCGCCTATTTCATTCATGCAAAGTGCATTTCAGCAAAAGATAAAAGAAGGCGATTTGAAATTTGGGATTGCTGGTTTTTATCCTCAATATAAAAATCGTTTTGAGAAATTTGATCGTGTATTTGGTCAGGATAATGTGTCACTGATAAAGTTTCATCCTGATTCATTATTGGCTGGTGATGTAGTTTGTGATTTTTGTAACCGAATTGGAATATCAATTGAGAGTAAAAATATATCCCGCGAGAATGAGTCCATTTCATTAGAGGCAATTGCTTTTTTGTTTATGTTTTATAAATTTGGCAGGGATATTGGTTGTGTTGCCAGTTTGCAGAATCATAAGAGAGCTCAAGAATTGTCAACATTTGGTGTCCGTAAATTTCAATATTCAAAATTACTATCAGATCAAATACGGACGAAAATTGCGGATGACATTCAGTGGATGGAAAATCGTCTTGCATGTTCTTTATCTGAATCGATAGTAGAGAATGAGAATGGGATATCTTCAGAAGAAGATCTTATTGCTGTTGCATTTGAAAATAGAGATAATTTGGCAGTATTTATGTCCAAAATCTGTATAGAACCAATGGCTACGCCACAAGACATCGCAGATGTTGTTGGTAGATTAGGACAATATTCATCAAAACCTGTCTTTTCTCATGCGCAACTTTTACGATTAGAATCTCCATTAGTAGATCTACCTAATATTATAAAAGAATTAGTTTTGTCACTGGGACGTGCTGGCCAGACTAAAGCGGTAAACAATATACTGTGTAAGACTTCAGATCTGAATAATTGCCTTAACAAATCATTAAGCACTGATGGAAACATTCCTTTCTCTGTTTATTTAAAAAAAAGATTATTATCTATAAGATGGATTAGGCAGGTCAAGAGAATTAAAGATATTTTAAATTCGAAAGCTGATCATAATAAATCTTTAAATACTGATTGTAATATTTCGTATTCTTTGGACAGGTATCATGATGGCTACTTTATGGGATGGCTTGTAGATAACAATAATCCATTACGAAAATTATCGATTGAAATCAGACAGGCACAACGCGTTATTGCTCGAGGTGTAGCGAACCAGTTCCGTCAAGATCTTGCCGACGTTGAAATTGGAGACGGTTGCTGTGCATTTGTAATTAAGGCAGATCTTGACTGGAAAAATGATGAAAGCAAGCTTCTTCTTCGAGTAGTTGATTGTGAGCAAGAATTTGAGATTAACACAATCTCAAATTAGTCGTGTCCGGTTAAAAGATGGTAATGTATGTTTCCCTCCGTATTGCAGGAGGCGCTGTTAATTTGTTATGAGCACTCCGTGAGATATAAATGTTTTGTTGATGACAATGTATGAAGAATTTGTTATTTTTTGATGTTATATTTTTGTGGTTTATATGAAAATCATTTTTTAGAGAGGGTCAATATGCGTATCATACAATCGGTCTTTCTTTTGTCCGTTTTTTTTGTTCTTTCCTTGTTTTCGCAATCCACATGTTATGCGAGGCGTCCTTTTCCTTGGCCTATGTATTTACCGGCTATAGTAAGTGGCGATACATGTGGAAGCGATGTGCTCATTGCCGATCGTTATCTTGTTAATAATTGTGATGTTGTAAAGGATGTTGTCACCGGTCTGGAATGGCAGCGTTGCAGTGTCGGGCAGACATGGAATGCAGAGACTAAGCGTTGTGATGGCTCTACCAGTACTTTTAATTGGTATGGGGCTCAAAATCTTACCAAAGCTGGTGGATTCCGCTTGCCGACCATCACAGAACTGCGCTCGTTGACTTATTGCTCCAGTGGCGATCCTGTTTATTTCGGGATAGAGCAGGATTACAGCCATTGTAATGGCACTTTTTCACGACCAACCATTTATGTGGAGGTCTTTCCAGATGTACCTTACTTGAACAACATCATAAGTTCACACTATTGGTCTTCGACGACGAATGTTGAAGATCCCAGTATGGCATGGGGGGTTTCTTTCTATAAAGCCAGTGTCAGTGGCTTGGGCCCTAAGGATACCAATGGGTTGTCAGCTCGTCTCGTGCGTATCGGAAACTGATATCTGTACAATGTGAGGACTATTTGTAACGGTCGGATTTTTGCATGTAGCTTGAAGGTTACGGTTCTTGTTATCTGAGAATAAGTGTTTTATGTTGTCTGCTAATATAGGCGGCCGATACAGTCTTACCAAAGCAATTCGCTGTTGACACTGATTGACAGCGAATTGCTTTTTCCTCTTTTTTTAAAATCCCCTGTCTTGTTTGTCTGAGATCCTTTTCGTCGTAACGTGATTGTTCCATTCCTCTTTTTCAAGATTTGATAGCCCTGGGTTTTGATTTTGGTAAGAAAACTTAACAAATCCTCTGTATTGTCAATTTAACTAATTGAGATGATAAATTATTTAAAAAAGAAATTGGTGTCGGTCTGGTTTTTTCTGACTGATTCAATATACAGAGAAGTTAAAAGATCAGGGCTTTTCGATAGCGACTATTATCTCCTGATGAATCCTGATTTGAGGAAATGGGCTCTTTTCCCATTGGTTCATTATCTGCGTACAGGCTGGCGTGAAGGTCGGAAACCAAATCCTTTTTTTGATCCTCTCTTTTATTCCCGTCAATATCAAGAGATTGCTGCAGGCAACGTGGAACCTCTTCACCATTATATCAGAGAGGGGTGGCGTAAGAGGTATCTGCCATCGTTTTATTTTTCTCCTGACTATTATCTCCGACAAGCCCCTTTACTTACTGAAGCTGTTGGTAATCCTCTTGCCCATTATCTACGCCAGGGACAATATGAGGGACGAAAGCCTTCGCCTTATTTTGATCCGGATTTTTATCGGCAAATCTATCCCGATGTTGAACAGAGTGGGATGCCCCCCCTTGATCATTATGTGACAATCGGTTCTCTGGAACAGAGGCACCCCAGTCCTTTTTTTGATGTTGCCTGGTATCTGGACAGGACTCCAGTACTTCGATCTCTGGCTATTGATTTGGTGGTTCATTATCTGGAGTTTGGGGTAGCGGAAGGGAAAAGTCCTCTGCCGCTCTTTGATCCTCCGTACTACCGGGAACAGAACCAGGATGTTGAAAAGGAGAAGGATCTGCTGGCTCATTATCTGACCATTGGTCTTGCTGAGGACAGGCGTCCCAGTGGGTGGTTTGATCCTGAATTCTATCGCCGTGCGTATCCTGATATCGTTGGTGTTGGTGTATTTCCTTTGCAACATTATCTGGAAAACGGAGTCTATGAGCAACGCTACCCTGATATGCGGGTTCAGGATCTTTCCCGAAAACCCCTGATCTCAATCGTTGTCCCTGTGTACAATGTGGAGGAGCATTATCTTAACAATTGCATCCGCTCTGTTTTGTATCAAGCCTATCCGCACTGGGAGATCTGTCTTGCTGATGATTGCAGCAGCCAGCCGCATGTTCGGCAGGTTCTTGAGCAATGGGCGGCACGAGACAGTCGGATAAAAATGACTTTTCTGGAGACCAATCAGGGAATCTCTGGGGCCACCAACGCCGCCGCTGCCCTTGCCACCGGAGAATATATTGCTTTTCTGGATAATGATGATGAACTGACCGTGGACTGTCTCTATCAGGTGGTCAAGGTTATTTGCGAAACCGGGGCTGATCTTCTTTATACGGATGAGGACCTGATCGGTGCAGATGGCAGCAGGTTCAGTGTTTTTTATAAGCCAGGATTTAACCGTGAGCTTTTATTGTGTCACAACTATATTACCCATTTGGTAGTGAGTACTAAAAAAAAGTTTGATGCGGTAGGTGGTTTTGACGCGAAATATGACGGGGCCCAGGATTATGATCTGGTACTGAAATTGAGTGAACAGGCGCAACGGATCGTGCATATCCCCCAGATTCTGTATCATTGGCGGGCATCGGAGACCTCCACCAGCATCAATCACGAGCAGAAATCCTATGCTGATGAAGCGGGTCGGAACGCCTTGACTGCGGCCATGGAAAGACGAGGAGTTGAGGCCGAGGTTCTAGCGACTGACTGGAAATTTTATTATCGGGTGCAGCGGAAGCTGCGGGTCCGGCCATTTGTCTCTATCCTGGTGTATTGGCATGATGATCCTGCGGGCAGTGTTTCCTGGCTTCGTTCATTGGTCGCTTCTACCGATTATGACCGGTTTGAGATCCTTTTGATGATAAGTGCTACTGCAGCCCTGAGAGGTAGTTGTCGGCAGGAAGTGGCAGCGATCGGAGATAATATCTTATGTGTGGATGTAAAGGATGGTTTGAGCCGTGCAGCGTTTTATAATTTTGCTGCCGGTCAGAGCCGGGGGGAGTACTTGGTTTTTCTTGATAGCAAGGTAACAGTTTGTGCCGCAGATTGGCTCGAAGTCCTTCTCGCTCAAGCGCCGGAAAAAGGAACAGGAGTTGTTGCCGCACGCGTGAAGAATGTGCAGGGTGAAAAAGAAGAAATTGAAACCCTTCCTGATATGACAAATGAGTCACCATGGTATTATTTCAATTTTTTGCAGAAATGTTCTGCTCATATGAACGGGCTTCAGTGTTCACAAAATGTGTTGGCTGTTTCCTGGGAGCTGTGTCTGGTTTCAAAAGAACTCTTTGAATTCTGCAATGGTTTTGATGATAAAAGCCTGCCTTCTTTGTTCTGGGGGCTTGATTTCTGCTTACGATTGCGTGAACAGGGATATGAAAATGTCTATATACCCTATGGTCTTGCTGAGAGATCGGAAAGGGAGAATATTATGGTTGGCAGGGAAGAAAACAAAGAGTGGGGACAGGAACGCAGAGTGTTTCAGGCCCGTTGGCAGAAAATTTTATTGAAGGGTGATCCTTATTATAACTTGGGTATTTTGGAGAACAGGGATCTTTCTGCCAATGATTTTTTAAAATGGTATGCCAATGTTTAGAGGAAAAGTGTTATTCTACACTGCTGTCTTATAAAATTTCCCAGAGCAATTTCTGTGGCGAAACCCCATATTGATTGCATGGAGGTTTAAATAGTTCGTCGAAGGGGCGACGGTCAAACAAGTTCATCTGCAATACCCGGAGAATTTGATACATTGAC
>JAUSAB010000035.1 GCA_030653035.1 Desulfocapsaceae bacterium
TGAGTTCTCCAATAGTCCGGGCTTTTGCCAAATGCTCTTTTGCACTATTCAGTATCTCTTTGCCACTTGCTGGTCTTGCCATATGTCCACCTCCTTATTTGGTGGACATATTATAACATCTTTGATTTAGAAATGGAATTAACAAGAGCCGGAATTGTCAAGATAACTTTAACTGGGTGGCTGACTTACTTAAATGGCTACTACAGATGGTGGTTTTATCACAACATACAGAGTCGGCCACACTACGTCGTCGAGCAAGGTTAGCCGTAACAGACTGAAGATATTGACATAATCTTCCACCTCTTTCGTTGCCGCCACGCGCCTTATTGTGGCAACTTGAGTTAATCAGCCACCCAGTTACATTTAAGAGGTTGATGGACAGAAAACAAATCAATTTGTCAGGTGATAACATGAAGGGTCAAAGTGTTGGATATATCAGAGTATCCTCTTACGGTAGTAAAATACTGACCGGCAATTATCAGAGTTTCCTCTTGATAAAGTCTTTGAGGAAAAAGCCAGTGCAAAAGATACTATGCGACCAGTTCTGCAAGAGTGTCTTGTCTATCTCCGTAACGGGGATGAGCTTCATGTGCATTCTATAGATCGCCTGGCCCGGAACCTTGTTGATTTGCAAACCATTGTCAGCCACCTGAACGGAAAAGGGGTCTTGGTCGTTTTCCATAAAGAAAATTTGACATTTACAGGCAGCAATGAGAATTCGATGAACAAGTGTCGCTAAGCGATTTGTGGGAGGGGGAATAGCATGGTTAACGTTACTTAACTTGGGTTCTAAAAAAAAGGGGAGAGATTATAAGCTGTTGCAAAATGCTCATCAGTCATAGTCATATTTCACTGGCATGGAAAGAAAAAGTGTTTATACTTATGCATTTTATGTCCCTGGGTAAGCATGGGTCAAGCTTTGAACATTGCAATAACTGCATGAAAATCTTAACAAGGAGAATATAATGAAACTGATTCTGTTGGGCGCCCCCGGCGCTGGAAAAGGCACCGTTGCCAAGTTGTTGACCGCACTCGATGGCTCGGTCCAGATCTCCACTGGCGATATCCTGCGCGGCGCTGTCCAGGCGAAAACCGAGCTGGGCCAGGAGGCTGAGGCCTTCATGAAACGCGGTGATCTGGTGCCCGATTCCCTGATCATGGGGATCATGGAGAAACGTCTGCAGGAGTCTGATTGTGCCAAGGGCTTTCTGCTCGACGGTTTTCCCCGCACCATTCCTCAGGCCGAGGAGTTGACCCAGCTTCTGGCCAAGCTCAATATCAAGCTGGATATGGCCGTTGATATCGATGTCCCCCGTGACATCATCCTCGACCGTCTCTGTACTCGCCGGACCTGTGAGAATTCTGCATGTCAGGCCATCTACAATGTGAAATCCAATCCACCCAAGGTAGAGGGGATCTGCGACAAATGCGGCGCCAAGGCAGTACAGCGCGAGGATGAGACCGAGACGGCCATCACCCATCGCCTTGAGACCTATAACGAGAAGACCGCCCCTCTCATCGGTTTTTACCGGGAGAAAGGTCTGCTGATGAGTGTGCCTGCCACCTCCAGCGATGACGTCATCAACGCAGTGAAGGCGAAACTGAATCTGTAACATCTGATAGATACCCCATATAAGGAGGCTGTCCGGGTATAACCGGTCAGCCTCCTTTCTTAACTCGGTAAGGAGCGGTGAACAAATGACTCAGACAATTGTGACCACTGATTTCGCGGGACTGAACCTGGTGCATAGGGGAAAGGTCAGGGATATGTACGCCATTCCCGGTCATGACGATAAGCTGCTGATGGTGGCCACCGACCGGATCTCCGCCTATGATGTGGTGATGGATGACCCGGTCCCGGGCAAGGGCCGAATCCTGACCCAGATATCCCTCTTCTGGTTTGACCTGCTGGGCGACATTGTTGACAATCACCTGATTACCGCCGATGTCAGCGAGTACCCGGCACTGTGCCGGCCCCATGCCGATCAGTTGCGCGACCGCTCCATGCTGGTGCGCAAGACCCAGCCCCTGTCCATTGAGTGCATTGTGCGGGGCTATCTCTCCGGTTCCTTCTGGAGCGCTTATAAAAAAAATCCAACGGTCTGCGGTTTTGCCCTGCCTGCGGGGATGCGGGAGTCGGACCAGTTTGAGCGTCCTCTCTTTACCCCTTCCACCAAAGCGGCTCTGGGCAACCATGACGAGAATATCTCACTGGCCACCATGGAAGAGATTATCGGCAAGGAGCGGGCTCGTGAGATCGCTGATATCAGCATCAACCTCTATAGCCGGGCCGCCGATTATGCCCGGAAGAAGGGGATCATCATCGCCGACACCAAATTTGAGCTTGGGGTTATTGGCGACCAGTTGATCCTGATTGACGAGGTGTTGACCCCTGATTCCTCCCGTTTCTGGCCGGTGGATGAGTATCAGCCGGGCCGGGGCCAAGCCAGTTTTGACAAGCAATTCCTGCGCGATTATCTCTCCTCTCTGGATTGGGACAAGACCCCGCCGCCGCCCAAACTGCCGGCGGAGATCATTGCCAAGACCAAATCCCGTTACGAAGAGGCCCTGCGCAAACTGACCCAGGGGTAAACCGTTTTGTTGACGGCCTCTGAGTTGTGCGGGGCAGGGATTTTTCACGGTTATTCTGCAGGAGGATGATGCTCATGCTCGAATTTACGGAATACACCAAGATCTTTATTGCCTTGCTGGCCATCGTCAATCCCATCGGGGCCATCCCCATTGTTATCGCCCTGACGGCGGATGCCTCAGAGGAAGAATTCAAGCGGACCACCAAGGCCACTGTGATCTCCGTCCTGGTGATTCTGGTCACGGCCTTGTTGACCGGTGAGTTTCTGCTCGGTTTTTTTGGGATCAGCATCAGCTCGTTCCGGGTTGCCGGCGGTATCCTGCTCCTGCTCATGTCCATCTCCATGCTCCATGCCCGTCACAGTGCGATCACCTTCAGCAAAGAAGATGCTGATCACGATAGGAGCGACAGCCGGGAATCAGTGGCGGTTGTTCCCATTTCCATGCCTCTGCTGGCTGGCCCTGGGGCGATCAGTACGGTCATCCTTTATACCAATAAAAGTCATGCCCCTTTGCACTATCTGTGCATGGGGGTTGATATATTGCTGCTGGTGCTGGTGCTGTGGTTAGCTTTTCTGGCCATTCCATGGATTTCGAAACATACAAGTCAGACGGGCATCAATATCTTTTCCCGGGTCATGGGGTTGATCTTGGCCGCCATTGCTGTGGAATTTATCGCCAACGGGATAAAGGGGTTGTTCCCTGGGCTTGCTTGAAATATGCAACAAGCCAGAATCACTTGTTTTTGTGATGGAGCGTCATTGAAGTTGTTAGATAACTTGCTGAACAATAAACAGGGAGCATGAAGTGGGGTGTATTCTGGGTAAAAACGAGAAGAGAGTAAAAGAATTCAGCCCCTTGGTGATGTTCTTGCTACCGCTTTTTCTCCCCTCGGAGTCATACGCAACGAGGGTACATCATTCAACAAAATATTTCCAAAGTATCAAGAAGGGGCATCATTTGCCAAGGTATTCCCAAGGCTCAAGGAGGGGGAAGTCTGGGTATGTATCCCACAAGTGAAAGAGAGTAGGGTGTAGGCATGTGCTGAAGAGTGAGAAGAGATTCAACTATAGCCATTATTGCCAAAATGCACCAGACCAGAAATCACCACAGGATATTGCATTATTTGCCGCGTTAGCAGAGCAATTACGGTGAAGTGTATCTGTCCAGATTGTCTCTAATTTTGACACTTTCGCATAATGCCAAATCAATAACTTCACTGATATCATTAATCGTCACGATCTTCATATCTTTTAAAATATCTTCTGGAATTTCTTTGAGATCTGCCATGTTTAACAGGGGGAGAATCACGGTTTTTACCCCTGCCCGGCGGGCGGCAAGAATTTTGTCGCGTATCCCGCCAACCGGCAGCACTCGGCCGCTTAAGGTCAGCTCACCGGTCAAGGCGATATCTTTTTTCACTGGCCTTTTGGTCAACAGTGAAAGCAGGGCCATGGCAATGGTGAGGCCGGCAGATGGCCCATCCTTCGGGACTGCGCCGGCAGGAACATGGATATGAATGTCATGACCGTTAAAAAAATCGTCGTTAATATGGAGTGATTTGGCGTTACTGCGAATATAACTTAATGCCGCCTGGGCAGACTCTTTCATTACCTCCCCCAGCGAGCCGGTGAGGATGAGTTTCTCTTTTCCTTTCATGATCGTTGCCTCGATGAAAAGGATCTGCCCTCCCGCCTCAGTCAACGCCAGACCGGTGGCGACGCCGATCCGCTCAGTATCATCGGCAAGTTCAAAGAAATATCGGCGCGGACCAAGATATTTTTCAACCAGCTCCCCGGTGATCTCTATGTTTTTTTCCCCATCACCGCTGAGTACGATTTCTCTCGCCAGCTTTCGACAAACAGCGGCAATCTGTCGTTGAATATTCCTTAGCCCTGCTTCACGGGTATATTCGCGAACGATCTTGCGTACCGCTTCCGGCGTAAAGCTCAAGGACTGGCCGCTTAGACCCGCCTCTTCAATTTGCCGCGGGATCAGATGGTCGAAAACGATTCTCTCTTTTTCTTCCTCCGTATAACCGGAGAGGTGCAGAAGCTCCATCCGGTCAAGCAGTGGCGCAGGGATTGGGTCAATCGTGTTGGCCGTGGCAATGAACATGACCCGTGACAGATCAAAGGGCAGGTCCAGGTAATTGTCGATAAAATGGGTGTTCTGGGTATGGTCGAGAACCTCGAGCAGGGCGGATGCCGGATCACCCTTGAAATCCTGGCCGATTTTATCGATTTCATCAAATGTGATAATAGGGTTACGGGATCCGGCGCGGCGAATTTCCTGGATAATTCGGCCGGGAAGGGCGCCAACATAGCTACGTCGATGAC
This sequence comes from Desulfocapsaceae bacterium, assembly GCA_030653035.1. Taxonomy (GTDB): domain Bacteria; phylum Desulfobacterota; class Desulfobulbia; order Desulfobulbales; family Desulfocapsaceae; genus UBA2270. Next base: position 4,929 of record JAUSAB010000035.1, read on the forward strand.
CGCGGATCTCCGCCTCATCTTTCATCCCTGCCAAGGAAATGCGAATGAATTTCCGGCCAAGGCATCTGGCAATGGATTTCTGAAGAGACGTTTTGCCTGTGCCCGGAGGGCCGACAAAGCAGAGAATCGGTCCTTTGGTGTCGAGCTGTTTTTTCTTTTTTGCCAAGGCCTGCTTGCTCGTTTCCCGGAGTTCATCAAGCTGCAACGGCTTGGCCAGAAAATGGAAGGACCCCTTTTGCATGGCTTCAACAGCGGTCGGGGTGCTGGCATAGCCTGTCACAATGATAACTTCGGTGCTGGAATCCAGGGCCTTGGCTTTTTCCAGTACCTCCATCCCTCCGGCACCTTTCATTTTCAAATCCGTTACCACGAGATCAAAGCGCTTTTTTTCCAAAAGGGACAACGCCTCATTACCTCCGGCAACGCTTGAAACATTATAGCCCTCGCGTGACAAAACATGTTCCAGGTTGCGGCGTGCAGTTTCATCATCATCGGCAAGCAGAACATTGTGGCGGCAGGATAATTTCAGGATGCGGACGGCAAGATATTCCAGGATACGTTCTTTTATGTCCTGCAATCCATAATGATCTTCATCAAGGATCTTCTGGGCGCGGTCGATATCAAGATTATCCTCGGTAAAGGTATTCCACGGCAGACTTGTAAGATATTCAATATAGTTCGTGCCGATGGTGTACTCGGTTGCAGAGGTGTTGGTTTTCGTAAGTTTTTCAACTTCCCTGAGCGCCGCTTTTTTGACCAAGGGCGGCATGTCGACGCTCAGTACTGTCTCGCGGAGTTTGTCTATATCAGAGGACTCTTCGTCTTCTTGCTCTTGTTCAGGTTGCTGCCATTTTGAAAATATTCCCATTTTTATCCCCAGTTTCTCAATCTACTCTTACAAGAGTGAGTGTGCGGCATATCAAAATTTACAACCTATTATAAAATCGATTGCCGGACAGTGTTCGCGAAGAGATCGTTCCTTATGATCTACCTTACTTTTTGATAAAAACCAAAAAAAATTGGAAGCGATTTGGGTTGATGCAAATTGCAACATTAATGTTGGTAGTGTAACGCTATCTAACATATTGTTATCATAATGTATTGTGTTTAGATAGTGGTGTGCTGTTTCATATAGTAATATCAGGAGTCATTGTCATACAAGCGACAGTTGATAATAAATTGTTTGAATTCAGTGAGTTGTTGGTAAATAATTATTTTGGCATATCTATTGCAAAAATAAAAGACAGAGGGAGTTAACGGTTTGGAATAAAAATATTATTGAGGAGAGATGAACACGAACACGAAAAAGACATATTTTAATACACTGATGATGACAATCACTTTTGCTGAGGCTGGTGAATATGAAACAGCGAAAGGTATGCTGGAATAGACCAATCAGCAGCGGAAACGACCGGAAGCAAGAGTGGAACAACGACCGGCCTTAGAGTTTTAAGGAATACAACAAGAGACTAATTTTTCAATATAACCCTGTTCATACGGAGGAACAACATCATGTCAAACGAAAAAATACGTCTGAGTAAGTGGGATAAGCTGATGATGGCAATTACTTTTGCTGAGGCTGGTGAGCCTGAAACAGCCAGAGATCTTCTGGAGAAGACCAGCAAAAAGCAGAAACGGCCTGAAAAGCAGGGAGAAAATCGACCCAATTTGCGAGTTTGATAAAAAAAGGTAGTACAAGTAGTCACATAGAAAAAATAAAGGGGCAACAGCTAAAAGCTGAAGCCCCTTATTTTAATGGTGCCTAGAGCGGGAGTCGAACCCGCACGGGCGCAAGGCCCACGAGATTTTAAGTCTCGGGTGTCTACCAGTTCCACCATCCAGGCATAGTCGTTGTTTGTACCACAGGGATGTTTTGTTTGTCAATCGGCAAAACTGGATGGGTAGTAAGCAAGGAATACGCCTAATAGTCGAGTGCTGCAGGCCTGATATCCTTTATTTGCAGAGGTCACAGTTGTACAGTTGCGGTCTTGAGGTATGCAGTTTGAGCTTCTATTCTTCCTCTCTGGCAAAAAGTTCAATATTCTCCTTATATTTCAACAGCTCCGCCACCTTTTGTCCGCAGCGTTTTGACCCGCAGGATCCGCCGCCAATGCCGGTTATTTGGGAGATCTGCTTAAAGCTGGTTGCCCCGTTTTCAATGGCTTGAATAATCCGGTGCAGCTTGATTCCCTTGCAGATGCAGCCGGGTTTGAGCCGGGCGAGGATTTCTTCTTCGGTGACCATCTCCAGTTACGCCTCCGGCTGTTCTGATGGGTGAAAATGGTGGCGGATCTCCCGCGCCAGTTCCGGGCCAATTCCCGGCACCTGGGTCAGTGCCTCTTCTGAGGCCTGCTTGATCTGGGTCAGGCTGCCCATGGTCTTGAGCAGCATCTGTTTCTTCTTGGGGCCGATGCCGCTGATGGTGTCAAGCTCTGAGGCCAGGGTCGATTTGTTGCGCAGTTTGCGGTGAAAGCTCACTCCGTAGCGGTGCGATTCGTCCCGGATGCGCATGAGGTACAGCAAAACCGGATTATGGGCCGGCAGGATGATCGGGTTTTTGCGGCCCGGTTTATACAGTTTTTCCCCTTCTTCTTCTTTTTCCTTGGCGATGCCGAGCCAATCCAGTTCCAGGATATCTCCGGCGCCTGTCTCCCGGGCCACGCGCAGGGCTATCCCTAACTGGCCACGACCGCCATCGACCATCAGGAGATCAGGCAGGTCGTTTTCTTCCAGGCCCCGTTTCAACCGGCGTTCCAGTACCTCGGCCATCATGGCGTAATCATCGGGGCCATCAATGGTACGGATTTTGTAGTGTCGGAATTTATGGCTGGCCGCCTCTCCCCGCTCAAAGCAGACCAGGGAGCCAACTGCCAGCTGTCCGGATGTGTTGGAGATATCCAGACATTCAATGGTGTCAGGGGGGTGGTGCAGGTGCAGGCTTTTGACCATGGCGTCAGCGAGCGTCTGCCAGGACTGTTCTTTGTGGTCGCGTTCGGCAAAAAGCTGCTGGGCGTTGGCGTTGGCCATGGCGATGAGCTGCATCCGGTCACCACGCTGGGGGATCAGGAGCTGGACGGTCTCACCCCGCAGGTCGCTCAACCGTTCGGTCAAGAGGTCTTTATCCTCAGGTTCCAGGGGTAAGAGAATCTCCTGGGGAAGGTTGTCGCCCTGATCGTAATACTGGTTTAAAACCTGAGACAGAATATTTGCGTCATCCCCGATAGGGTCAGCGAGAAAAAAGGTGCGGCTGCCGCTGATCGTGCCGTTTCTGACCAGAAGGATGGCCAGGGCCAGGGAGGCATCTTTTCTGGCCAGACCAAAGATATCCTGATCCCGGGAATGGGTGGCCACGATTACCTGTTTCTCCAGGGTGCGGGACAGGGCCTGAATCTGGTCGCGGATGATGGCTGCCCGCTCAAACTCCAGTTCGTGCGCAGCCAGTGCCATCTGCTGGCCCATGGCGGTGATCAGGTCCCGGTTATGCCCTTCGAGGACCATGATGACCCTGGTTACCATCTCCAGATACCCTGTTCGGTCAGTAAGCCCCATGCAGGGGGCCAGGCAGTTGTGCATCTGGCCGTTGAGGCAGGGCCGGGTCCGGGGCTGGAGCTGAGCACCCTTACATCTGCGCAGCGGAAAGAGGGAAGCGAGCAGTCTGAGGGTCGCCCACATAGCTGAAGGCGAGGAGTAAGGGCCGAAATAGCGGGCGCCGTCTTTCTTGCGGCGGCGGGTCATCAGCACCCGCGGCCATTCCTCCTGGATCGTGACCTTGAGCAGGGGATAATTCTTGTCATCACGGAGGATGATATTATAGCGGGGGCGATGTTTCTTGATCAGCGAGGCTTCAAGGATGAGGGCCTCTTTTTCGGTACGGGTGAGCAGGGTATCCACCTTGTGGACATGGGAGAGCATGACTGCCGTTTTGTCCTGCCCCGTTTGCGCAATCCGGGCGTAGGAGGCCAGCCGCTTGCGTAGATCCTTGGCCTTACCGACATAGAGGACACCGGATTTTTTATCCAGCATCAGGTAAACCCCCGGTGAGTGGGGGGTGGCGGCGAGAAGATCAGGAGGAAACATGTTTTGTGTCTGATTTCAGGTTTATGGGGAATTTGATAAATCGTGCTTTACGGGATTAAGCAAGCTGTAGCCGTTGTCTGGTCATTTATAGTGGTCCTGTCTGGGTATTGCAAGGAGGACCTTGGTCGATCTTTACAATCTTTTCATTATTGGCTAAGGTGCTGTCAATTATTAAAAAGGAATTCTTCCGGTGTCGCCCTGATCTTCAGGGCGGTGAAAAGGGAATACGGTGCAAGACCGTAACGTTGGGCCAGCGCTGTAAGCGGGGACAAGGACTGCATGATGTCACTGTCTGTCATCTCGGGTAACCCCGATGATGGGCGGGAAGGCGCGGTCTGCGGCTGATCCGTGAGTCAGAAGACCTGCCGGAAGAATAGAGGAATTCTTGTCCGTAGAAGTCCGTATTGCACCCGGGAGTCGATCTTCCTGGTTGTGGTACGGACTTTTTTTATGCCCAGGCGGAAAATTAAAAAAGGAAGATTGAACATGAAAACCCAGATTGAACTGGCCCGCGAAGGCATTATTACCGATGCGATGAAAAAAGTAGCAATGGATGAAGGATTTGGCCTTGATCCGGAAACCATCCGCCAGCGGGTGGCCGACGGTCATATCGTCATTGCCGTCCATCCGAATCGGCCGTTGCAGAAGGTGGTCGGGATCGGCCGCGGGCTGCGTACCAAAGTCAATGCCTCCATTGGTACCTCGTCGGATATCGCCGATATCGAGCTGGAGGTGCGCAAGGCCCAAGTGGCCGAAGCGGAACAGGCCGACACCTTGATGGAGCTTTCCACCGGCGGCAATTTAGATCTGGTGCGCCAGCGGGTATTGGCCGCCTGTACCCTGCCCGTGGGCAATGTGCCGCTCTATCAGGCCTTTTCTGAGGCCAGCCGCAAATATCATAATCCCAATAAGCTGGATAGCGAATATCTCTTTGAACTGATTGAGCGCCAGCTTGCCGACGGGATATCATTCATGGCCATCCATTGCGGGATCAACCGTTTCTCCATCGAGCGGCTGCGCAAACAGGGCTATCGCTACGGCGGGCTGGTCTCCAAGGGCGGCACCTTCATGGTCTCGTGGATGGAGTACAATAACCGGGAGAATCCCCTCTATGAGCAGTTTGACCGGGTGGTTAACCTTATGAAAAAGTATGACGCGGTGCTCTCGCTTGGCAACGGAATTCGGGCCGGGGCCATCCATGACAGCCATGACCGGGCCCAGATGGCGGAGATGGTGATTAACTGCGAGCTGGCAGAGATCGGCCGTGACATGGGCTGTCAGATGATGGTGGAGGGGCCGGGTCATGTGCCGCTTGATGAGATTGAGGGCAATATCATGCTTGAAAAACGGATGAGCGGCGGCGCCCCTTACTATGTGCTTGGCCCTCTTCCTGCTGATTCCGGGGCCGGCTATGATCATATCACCGCCGCCATCGGCGCGGCCAGCTCCGCCCGCTTTGGTGCCGATCTCATCTGTTACATAACACCTGCTGAACATCTGGCCCTGCCCAATGTTGACGATGTGCGGGAAGGGGTGCGGGCGACAAGGCTGGCCGCCAGGATCGGTGATATCGCCAAGTATCCTGATCGTCGCGAACAGGAGAAGAAGGTGGCACTCAGCCGGCGGGATACCAACTGGAAGGAGCATTTCCCGCTGCTGATGTTTTCCGAAAAGGCGATGGAGGTACGAAGCAGCCGGACGCCTGAAAACAGCGGTACCTGCACCATGTGCGGCGATTTCTGTGCCATGGAGCGGGGCCTTTCTTTGTTTCAGGATGATATCAGAGGGGACAAGCGGTCGGGTGGTCAATAACAGGTGGGCTTGGATGGAAATGCTCTCATTTTTTTAAGGATATTCTGAAGTAATCTGGTTTGGGATGTTTTGTCGAAACGCCGATGTTTTTTCTTGCTGAAATCAAATGGAACAACAGCATTCTAGCTGTTGTTATGGCTTGGTTGTTATGATATCCTGCAAGAATCAGTTGGGTTTGTTTACCAATAAGAAAAAAGGGGCAAGGAGAGTTGTTTTGGCCTTTTAGCAGTTTCCCGGTTTTTTTTTGACTGATTCACATCCTTTAAGCATCCGGCTTTGCGGAGGTGTTTGGGCTTATCATTATGAACAGGAGAAATGGCAATGAGTGATTTGGACAATAATGCGAAGTTGAATCCGAGTGGTACAGATGCCCAGATTGAACAGCTGCTGCAGGATAACAATATTGCCGGAGCTACAAAAATACTTGCTGAAAATGCGGTGAGCGCGGCCATGGAAAAAGATTTTGTGACTGCCGAAAGCCTGCGTGATCGTTTGCTGGCTGTGAACCCAAATGCCCTGTTTGAGGTCATTCGGGTGAATGAGGTCATTGATAAGGAAAAGATGGGTGCGATCAGTAAGCAGTATATCGGTCTCTGGCATAAACTGTATGATCTGCTGGAGGCTGATGTCTTCAACGCCTTGTACCATTGTCTACGTTTCAAAGATTATCAAGCCGAAGAGGTGATCGTTCAGCAGGGAGATTTCAATCCCACTCTCTATTTTATCAATGAGGGACGGGCCGCCCTGACATACCGGCAAGGCAAAAAAGAGGTGCTTATTAAGCAGCTAAATCCTGGTGAAACTGTCGGGTGTGGTCCTTTTTTTGATGTCTCGGTATGGACGGTATCGCTGGTGGCCATGACTGCCATGAGGGTACAGGCCCTTGAGCGGCAGATTTTTCTGAAAATACTGCAACAGTATCCAGGGCTTGATTCCAAGCTGGGTGATTTTTGCCGCCGATCAAATAATATCCCGGAATTATTAAAAGAAAATGAAGGTAATCGTCGTAATGAAAAGCGCTACCCATTACAAATGGTGCTTGTCAACAGCTTGCTAGGTCATGACGAGAATTCTCCGCGGCAACAATTCAAGGCGCAGCTGGAAGATATTTCTCATAGCGGTCTTTCCTTATCAATCCGTATCACCCAAAAAGAAAAAACACGATTGCTTCTGGGGAGACAGCTTATTTCTTTTCTTCCTGGCATAGATAAGGTTCAGGAGAGAAGAGGTGAGATTGTTGGGGTCACGTTGTATGACTATATGGAGAAAAATTATTCTGTGCACATGCGATTTGATCAGCCCCTGAGTGAAGAAGAACTGAAGAGTATTCTCCTGCAGGGTCGCAAGTAAGAATTTTAAGCGCATCGCAGAGATCGTCGAACGGTCAAGTCCAACTGGGTAAAAAGACAATTTTACAAGGTGTCCATACGATATTTCCAAAAACAAACCTTTAACCATTGTCAGTGAGGATAATTATGATTCGGCTTCGGCTTTTTATTCTTGTTTTTCTTCTCTCCCTCTTTCCATCATCCCTGTTGGCCGCAATCATCGCCGACCACCGCACCACCACTCTCAGCGACATCCCCGCAGGTTGGATTAATACCGTCAAAAATACCCTCCGCCTTTCCTATGGCCATACATCCCACGGATCACAACCGGTGGAAGGCATGAAGGTACTGGCCGGCAGCGCCACTTACGGAACCCTCTATGCCCTGAACAGTGATGGAGCCATCACTGCCGGCGTCTTGTCTCTGGCTGACTACACCCCGGATGGTGATCTGGGGGGCTATGGAGATACTGCCTGGGCAGTTGCCACGCGCACCTATCTTAACAGCAGCGGCGGCACAGGGGCGACCCGCAACGTCGTGATCTGGTCCTGGTGCGGTGGGGTGAGTGATAATAGCGAGGCGGGCATCGACACCTATCTTCACACCATGAATCAGCTGGAGCTGGAATACCCTGACGTCACCTTTGTGTACATGACCGGTCATCTGGACGGAACAGGAGCGAACGGCACCCTGAACATACTCAACAACCGCATTCGCGCCTATTGCCAGGCCCACAACAAGGTTCTTTTCGATTTTGCCGATATTGAAAGCTACAATCCAGACGGCGCCTATTTTCTCGACTTACACGCCAACGATAACTGTGATTATGATGGCGGCCATAACTGGGCCATCAGCTGGTGTGCAAGTCACAGCGGCTCTGAACTTTGTGCGCCAGTCAACGACTGCGCCCATTCCCAGCCGTTGAACTGCAACCTCAAGGCGCGGGCCTTCTGGTGGATGCTGGCACGGGTGGCAGGTTGGGATGGAGGCAGCGATACCACCCCTCCTGTTTTAAGCCACGGCGCCCCTTCAGGACAACTTGCTCCCGGCACAACGCAGACCACTCTTGCCGTTACCAGCAATGAAAACGCGACTTGTCGTTTTGCCACCGTTCGCGGGGTAGCATTTTCGGCCATGACAAATACCTTTTCAGCTACGGGAGGGACCATTCATCAACACAATCTGAATAATCTTAAAAACGAACAGGCCTACGATTTTTATATCAGGTGCAAAGATGGACAGAATAACAGTAATCAGGAAGATTATTATATCAGTTTCAGTGTTGGTAAAGCAGTCGGGCAAACCGGCAATATTATTCCTTCGGTTTTTCTGTTGCTCCGCAACTGAGCAGTCTTGCCGGGTATTAAATTGGTTTTTTTGTTTGCAGGAAGTCTCAGGCGAGTTCTCAAGAGGAAACGAGAAATTGACGTTTTCTTTCCATCAATGCAGGGCCGCTGCGAATAACCTTTGGGTGTAGGCATGCCGGGGGGCGGCAAAGACCTCCTGGGCAGGGCCTGCCTCCACGATGCGGCCATACTGCATCACCGCTACCTGATCAGCCAAGGCTTGGACTACGCGCAGGTCGTGAGAGATGAAGAGATAGGTCATGCCGTAGCGTTGCTGCAGATCCAGAAGTAGGTCGATGATCTGCTTCTGGATGGTCATGTCGAGGGCGGAGGTCGGTTCATCAAGGATCAGGAGCCGGGGTTTCAAAACAATGGCGCGGGCAATGGCGATGCGCTGGCGCTGGCCGCCGGAAAATTCGTGGGGATAACGCCAGGCCATCTCCGGGGTTAGCCCTACTTCAATCAGGGTCTCGGCTACGATTTCATGACGTTGTCGTGCGGTTCCGCCCAGGCCGTGCACCCGCATCCCCTCTTCCACGATCTGCTCTATGGTCATCCGTGGGGAGAGGGAGGAAAAGGGATCCTGAAAAACCACCTGCATCTCGCGGCGCAGAGGGCGCATCTGGCGGCTTCCGAGCTGCTGCAAATCCTGGCCGTCAAAGATAATACTTCCATGGCTTCGGTTCAGCTTGAGAATGGCCATGCCGAGAGTAGTTTTCCCTGATCCTGATTCTCCCACCAACCCACAGGTCGTCCCTTGGTTAACCGTCAGGCTGACATCGTCAACAGCCTTGATGGTCTTGATCTTTCTCTTGAGAAAACCGCTCCAGCCATCCTTGAGATGAAAATGGCAGTCAAGATGGTTGATGGTAAGCAGAGGCTCCTGTCCTTGTTTGGCAACAGGGCTGCCGTGGGGGATCGATTGCAGAAGGTGGATGGTATATGGGTGCTGCGGCTTGGCAAGCAAGTCTTGGGTCGGCCCGTGTTCGACAATCCTGCCACCCTGCATGATGTGGACAGACCCTGCAATTTGTCTGACCAGGTTCAAATCATGGGTGATCAGGAGTACGGCCATTTGAAATTCATCCCGCAGGTCGCGGATCAGCTCCAGGATCTGGGCCTGAATGGTCACATCAAGGGCGGTTGTCGGTTCATCGGCAATGAGCAGGGAAGGGCGGCAGGCAAGGGCCATGGCGATCATCACCCGCTGCCGCTGGCCGCCGGAGAGCTGATGCGGGTAGGTATGAAGGCGGGCCTCCGGGGTGTCGATACCGGTCCGCCCCAGGAGGCGGACAGCCTCTTGCTCCGCCTCTTTCCTGGTCATGGCCTGATGCAGCAGCAGAGGTTCAATCAGTTGGTTGCCGATAGTGTAGACCGGATTGAGCGAGGTCATCGGCTCTTGAAAGATCATAGCGATCCGGTTGCCGCGGATGGCCCGTAACTGCCGGTCAGGAAGGGTTAGGATATCCTGTCCTTCAAAATTGATGCGGCCTGAACTGCGAACCTGGCTGCCTTCTTCCAGCAGTCGCAGGATCGAGAGGGCGGTTACCGATTTCCCTGATCCTGATTCTCCGACGAGGGCCACGGTCTCCCCCTGGTCAATAGAGAAGGACACATCATGCAGCACCTGGATCTCATCAGGCTGCTGTCTGCCGGTATCGAGGCTGAAGCTCACATTCAGTTTGTCAATTTCAAGAAGCATGGTCAGTCTTGTTTATTCAATAACAGAGGCCAGAACCCTGTTTAGGTCATCCATTTTGAAAGGCTTGGGTAGAACGCCGCAGAAGCCATATAACTTGTGGTTTGCCATGATGGGATCGTTGGCGTAGCCACTGGAGACAATAACCTTGGCCTTGGGATCCACGGCGAGTAAGGCGGCAATGGCCTCCTTGCCCCCCATCCCCCCGGGGATAGTCAGGTCCATGATGACGATATCAAAGGGAGCGCCATCTTGCCGTGCCTTGTTGTAGAGGTCGATGGCCTTTTTGCCGTCTTCGGCCTCCTCGACGCTGCAACCAATAAACGTAAGCATTGATGCCGCGATTTCACGAACGGTTTGGTCGTCATCCATGATCAATATCTTTCTGGAATCAATTTTGTGGAGGTCGTCTTGTCTTTGTGGTTGAGGGACATGGCCCTGGATCGCCGGCAGGAGAATGGAAAAAATAGTGTCCTGACCTGGTTCTGAGCTCACCGTAATCAGGCCGCCATGATTTTTGATGATGGAATAGGATATGGCCAGACCCAGACCAGTTCCTGTACTTTTGCTCGAAAAATAAGGGTCGAAGATCCTGGAGAGATGTTCCTGAGGAATGCCGGTACCGTGGTCTTGAAAGAGGATCTCTATATAGTTCCCAGGCGGCAGGGACGGGAATTCGTCACGGGTAAGGGTTTTGTTGGTGGCGCGAATGGTTATCGTGCCGCCATCAGGCATGGCCTGTCTGGCGTTGATAACGAGATTCTGGGCGACCTGGCTCAACTGTCCCTCGTCGGCTTCAACAGCCCAGAGATCCTGGTCCAAATGATACTCACATTTGACCTTTGAACCTCTGAGGACAAAACTGGTCGAGTCCTTGATCAGTTCCGTAATGGTGGTCACCTTTTTGATCGGGGCGCCGCCTTTGGAAAAGGTGAGTAGTTGTTTGGTCAACCCTTGAGCCCTGATGGAGGCCTTTTCGGTTTTATACAGATAGTCGGCTATGGCATCCTGAGGATTGGTGTGCATCTTGGCAAGAGAGATATTGCCAAGGATGGCGGTGAGCAGGTTGTTGAAATCGTGGGCGATGCCACCGGCGAGAACGCCCAGTGATTCAAGCTTCTGGGCCTTGATCAGCTCTTCAATCATCTTCTTTTTTTCAGTCACATCCCGGAAGATACATTGGGTGAAGAGCGGTTTGCCGTTTTCGAAATTGCAGATGGCGTTGCCTTCAATGAAAACCTGTCTGCCATCTTTAGTCGTGAAGACCGTATCGATATAATGAAGTTTGGGATCGTTGATAACCTGTTGAAAGGTGTTTTGACAATGGTCCTGACAGTCATCGGCGATCAGGTCAAAGATGGAAAGAGTGGCAATTTCCTCTTCCTTGTAGCCGAATGTCTCTCGCCAGGCCCGATTTACATAGAGGAAATTGCCATTGGGGTGGACGATCTGGATCAGGTCGGAGGAATTTTCAAAGAGGTCTTTGTATCTTTTTTCGCTTTGCAGCAGGGCCAGTTCATTGCGGGTCTGATCGCTCATGTTCCTGAAGATCGCGGTCATGAAGAGGGGCCTGCCGTTTTCAAAATGGGTGGAACAACGGCCCTCCACGATTATGCTGTCGCCATTTCTGGCAATAAGGGTGGTGGTATTCCGGTCAATCTTTTCTCCCTTCATCAGGCAATTGAAGATTTGGGTACATTTACCCTTGCAATTCTTATCGACAATATCCATGAGCGATAAGTGCCGGATATCTTCTTCCGTGTAGCCGAGGGTATCGCGCCAGGCCTGATTGGTATAAAGAAAGGCCCCTTCGGGAGTCACGCTGTGGATCAGGTCGCTGGCGCTGTCGATAAGCAGGCGGCAACAATCCCGCTCTTCAGCAAGTTTCTCATTTTTCTGGACGAGTTGCCGGTTCTTCTCTTCCAGTTCCTTGATCGTGTATAGGAGTTCTTCGGGGCTAAGGGTGGCAGGCATCTGGGGCAGGTTCCTCTGGTGGCGGATTGGTGAGTGGACGATATCTGAAAAAGGTTGACACCGGATTCGGGTCGACTATTCTTGGAGCTTGTCAGTTATCAGTCATCAATGCTTATCAAGGACAGACTCACTTGTATCCAGAATATCCCTTTTCTTCACATTTTGCCACTATTGATGGGCACCGCCTGCATTATCTGGACGAAGGGGTGGGGCGGGTCATTGTCATGGTCCATGGCAACCCTACCTGGTCCTATTATTACCGCCATCTTATTGTCTTGCTCTCGAAGACGCACCGGGTGATTGCCGTTGATCATCTGGGCTGCGGCCTTTCCGATAAACCGCAGGATTACCCCTATCGATTGCAGAATCACAGGGATAACCTTGAGGCCCTGTTGCGGCAACTCCAGATCACCTCATATTCCCTGATTGTTCACGACTGGGGTGGGGCCATTGGCCTGGGGGTGGCCGGTCGCAATCTTCAAGCCCTCGAAAAGCTGGTGATCCTCAATACCGCCGCCTTTCGTTCCCAGCGCATTCCGTGGCGGATTCGGGTCTGCCGCTGGCCTGTTATCGGCAGTCTCTTGGTGCGCGGTCTGAACGGGTTTGCCGGTCCGGCGGTCTTTATGGCGGTAACCCGCCGTCTGCGGCCGGAGGTGGTTAGGGCCTATCTGGCGCCGTATGATTCCTGGCACAACCGGGTGGCGGTGTATGGTTTTGTCCGCGATATTCCGCTTGACCCTGCCCATCCTTCCTATGCCACCCTGCAAGAGGTTGAAGAGGGGTTGGCCGGCATTGCGGCAAGAAATATCCCCATCCTTATTTGCTGGGGCGGGCGGGATTTCTGTTTTAATGATCATTTCTATCAGGAATGGCGGCGACGTTTTCCCAAGGCTGAGAGCCATTACTTCAAAGATGCCGGCCATTATGTACTGGAGGATGCCCTGCCCGAGATCAGGCCGCTGCTGGCGGACTTTTTCGCGGATTCTGCTTCATCAGGAACTGTCAGGTGAATGTCAATATCGGACAGGCCCTGGCCGAGCGGGCGGCTGAGCAAGCGGATGAGATCGGTCTGGTGGAGGCGGCCACCGGCAAGTCCCTGACCTTTCAGGAGCTCAATGGCCGTGCTGATGCTTTTGCTTTTTACCTGCAGGCCAAAGGAGTGCGACCGGGCGAGCGGGTGATGCTCATGGTCCGGCCTTCCGCTGATTTTATCTGTCTGACCTTTGCCCTGTTCAAGCTGGGGGCGGTGGTCATCCTTATTGATCCGGGGATGGGATATCGGAACCTGCGGCGCTGTATTGCCGGGGTCCAGCCGCAGATCTTTATCGGGATTCCCGCGGCCCATCTCTTTCGCCTGTTGTTTCCCGCCTCGTTTTGTTCAATCAGACTTTCCTTTTGCTGCGGCTTTTCTTTTGGCCTCTTTGGGCCGGATATCTGCACGGATGTCGGGCTTGTCTCACCGCCATTCCCGGCGTATCCGGCGCGACCGGAAGAACTGGCCGCCATCATCTTTACCACTGGCTCCACCGGCCCACCCAAAGGGGTGCGTTACGAGCATGGGGTGTTCAATGCCCAGTTGCGGCTGATTCGTGATTATTATCAGATTGGCCCCGGTCAGGTCGATCAGCCGGGATTTCCACTCTTCGCCCTCTTTGCCACGGCCCTCGGGGCCCGGGCCGTTATCCCGGATATGGACCCGACCAGACCGGCCAAGGTCGACCCCCGGAAATTTGTCCGCTCGCTCCGTGAGCAGAAGGTGACCTATTCCTTCGGCTCACCAGCCATCTGGAACGTGGTCAGCCGCTATTGCCAGGAGCAGAGGATTGTCCTCGACACTCTCCAGCAGGTGCTCATGGCCGGGGCGCCGATCTCTGGCGACCTGATTGCCCGGATGCAGACTATTCTGCCGTCTGGGGCCAGGATCCACACCCCCTATGGCGCCACCGAGAGCCTGCCCATTGTTTCAATTGAAGGCCAAGAGATCGTGGCGTCCACTTGGCCGCTCAGCCGCCAGGGCCACGGTATCTGCGTGGGCAGGCCACTTCCGGGGATTGAGGTCCGGGTCATTGCCTTTTCGGATGCCCCGATTCCGCTTTGGGATGAGGCCTTGTGCCTGCCGTCAGGGCAGATCGGCGAGATTGTGGTGCGTGGCGATGTGGTGACCAAGGGATATGAGAACAATGAACAGGAAAACCGGCTGGCCAAGATTGAAGACAAAGGTTCCTTCTGGCACCGGATGGGTGATCTTGGATATCTCGATGACCTTGGACGCCTCTGGTTCTGTGGCCGGCGCGCCCATCGGGTGGAAACATGGGATGGGGTGTTGTTTACCATTCCCTGTGAGGCCATTATCAATGAGCATCCCGATGTCGCCCGCTCGGCGCTGGTGGGGATTGCTGATTTGCTTCATCCTGGCCGGCAGCAAGCGGTGATGATTGTGGAACCAGTCAAGATCAGGAAGATCAACCGGGACAAGTTGTTGGCCGAGGTGCGGGAGCTGGCGGCCGCCTCTCCCTTGACCTGCTCCATCCAGCTTTTTCTGACCCATCCTGATTTCCCCGTCGATATCCGTCATAATGTCAAGATCTTTCGCGAGCAATTGAGCGTCTGGGCCCAAAAGCAGTTACAGGGGCGGTCATGAAAAAAGTACTGATTACCGGTGGCGGCGGGTTTGTCGGCCTGGCGATTGTCCGCCGGTTACGGGAGCGAGGCATTGAGTGTCTGGTGGTGGGCCGTCATTTGTACCCAGCGGTTGAAGCCCAGGGTGCGGTGTGCCGGCAGGGCGATATCGGTGACCGCGATTTTATGCGGGCGTGCTGCCAAGGGGTGGATACCGTTTTTCATGTGGCAGCCCTGGCCGGGATCTGGGGGAGATGGCAAGATTACTATGTTACTAATGTCCTTGGCACCGAAAATATTCTGGCTGGCTGCCGGGCGGCAGGGGTCAGTAATCTGATCTATACCTCCACCCCGTCGGTTGTCTTCAACCAGCAGGATATCTGTAATGGAGATGAGCAGCTGCCCTATGCCGACCGCTTTCTCTGTCATTATGCCCGCAGCAAGGTCATGGCCGAGCGTTTGGTTCTGGCCGCCTCTGATCAGAACTTGCACACCTGCGCCATCAGGCCGCATCTGGTGTGGGGGCCAGGGGATCCGCATTTGATCCCGAGGCTGATTGAACGGGGGCGGAAAGGACAGCTCCGTCAGGTGGGGGCTGGGGAGAATCTGGTTGATATTTCCTATGTTGACAATGTGGCCCATGCCCACCTGCTGGCCGCAGATAATCTGGCAGGAACCGGGACGGCCGCCGGGCGGGCCTATTTTATCAGTCAGGGCGAGCCGGTGAACCTGTGGCAGTGGATTGGCGAGCTTTTTTCCAGGCTTGACATTGCGCCGGTACGAGCTAAAATCTCTTATCCGGCAGCCTATACGATTGGTGCTTTGTTGGAAGGAGCTTGCTGTTTGGCTGGCCGGCAGCAGGAGCCGCCGATGACCCGTTTTCTGGCGCAGCAGCTTGCCAAGTCGCACTATTTCTCCATCGCCAGGGCCAGCCATGACCTTGGCTATCAGCCACTTGTCTCAACCACAGAAGGGATGGAGCGTTTATTCGCATCATTGATCACAAAATGAAAACATATCTTCAGAAAATATGGGCCATGGTTCTGGTCTTTTCCATGCTCAATCTTTCCTGTGTACGGCCTGTTGCAGCGTTCACTGTTGGTGAGGAGCGGGAGGTGGGAGAGGCCCTTTTATTTCAGGTGCGTTTGGCCTTTTCTCTTCTTGATGATCCTGATATATCTCAATATATCAATGAGTTGGGTGTTGGTGCGCTGGAAGTGGCGGGCGCTCAATATTTTAATTATCATTTCTTCGTGATCAATAATAAGGAGTTTAATGCCTTTGCCGCCCCCTCCGGTCTGATCTTTTTTCATTCCGGCCTCATTGAGACCATGGATAACGAAGATGAACTGATCTCGGTTATGGCCCATGAGGTGGCTCATGTGGTCAGCCGCCATATTGCCTCTCGTATGGATAAAGGGATGAAGGTCGGGATCGCCGCGCTAGCCCTTGCCATTGCCGGTATTGCCCTTGGTGGAGGAGGCGTTGCCGGTCAGGCCCTGGTAAGCGGTTCAATGGCTGCCAATCAGGCCATGAATCTGCATTTCAGTCGTCAGGATGAAGAAGAGGCCGATCTCCTCTCCTATGGCTGGATGAAAAAAATGAATAGAGATCCGGCGGCCATGGAAAAGATGTTGCAGATCATGCGCCGGATAACCCGTTATCGTATGGGCCAGGTTCCACCCTATCTGCTCACCCATCCTGACCCCGAGGCCCGTCTTGGCTATATTCAATCTCTGATTGCCATTGAGAAGGCGCCATTGACCAAGAAGTTTCAGCAGACTGATAACTTTGCTTTTTTGCGCGCCAAGTACCGGATTCTGTCGCAGATCGAAGACGATGGCCAGTTTCGGACTTTTCTGAATACGAAAGTTTCTGATCCCCAAACTCCTCCTTTGGAAAGAATCATGGCCAAGTATGGTCTTTCCCAGGTGGAACGAGAGGCAAGTAACTATGAACGCAGTCAGGTCTTATTAAAGGAGGTTATTGCGGCCTTTCCCGACAAATCTATTTTGCTGGTTGATCTTGGCCGGGGGGAATTGGCGTTAGGTCACAAGGACAAGGCCCTGGAGCTGACCCTGAAGGCCTCCCGCCAGAATCCGGCAGATCTGTGGGCTGTCTTTCAGCTGGCCAAGATTTATCAGGAGCTTGGCAATACGAAAGAGGCAGAGGTTAATCTTTTTACCGTGGCCCGCGAGATGCCTCAATATTCCCAGGTCTATTTTGAGATCGGTAAGCTCAGGTCAGACCAGGGAAATAAAGGGGAGGCGTCCTATTATCTGGGAAAACACTATCTGTATGAGGGGCGTATCAAGCTTGCCAAGGAGAACTTTAAGCATGTAGTCATGGATGCGTCTTTGCCTCATCTGATGCTTGAAGATGCTGTAGAAATACTTGCGACAATTAAACGTCTGGAGGATGAGTCTAATTTGCCAAGGGACAATAAAAAGGAGCAGGAAGATGAGAGAAAACCGCGGTTGGTTCCTCCTCCCTTATGGTCTTCACAAAAACTTATGAATTAAGATTATAGAAGAGTCGAAGTAAGAAATGGTCAGGGGCGGGGGATCTGGTGCAGAAAAAATTTCGTTTTCTGCACCAGATCAAGATCGGAAGAGGTAAAACTCAGGGCCAGAGGAGTTTTTTGCTGATCCAGCCCTCTGTGCCTTTGGTGTGCTTTACCTTGACCCAGTCACCTTTTGAGGAAATCTTGGTCAGCACAACGCCGTGTTCAATATTGGCGACGATGGTGGCACTCTCTTTCGGCTCAGAACGCATATTGATAGGGTTCTTGGCGCTGACGATGACCGTGTTGCCTGGTCCTACCATCTTGGTGTTAATCCAGCCGGTGTCGTTCTCAAAATCAGAGACCTTGAGCCATTCACCTTTCTTTTCCACGACCTTCAGGGGGTATCCCATAAAGAGCTCCATGGCCACCGGATCCTTGGCGTCAGGGCCGGTGCGAACATTGGCGCCATCTTTCAGGACACTGACGGTTTCGGAGCTTTCCTTTGTTTTGCTGGACTCTTTTGTTTCCTTGGCTTTGCTGGCATTGGCATGGTCTTTTGAGGTGCTGTCGGTTTTTGCGTAAACGGCGGGAGCACTCAACAGGACAAGGACGCTGCAGGCAATAAGACATCGGGAGAGGACATGTGATAGACGAATTTGCGTATTCATGATTTTTTATCCTGATTGAATCAAGCGTTGAAGAAACCACATTTTGTGGAGTGTCGAATGAATTTTTTATATATCACTAATGCGTGTTGAAGTCAAACTTCAAGTCCTCGTTTTTTGAAAAAAATAGTGTATCTGTTTGTTATTATTGTTGCTATTTCATGAGAGGGGGAAATAGTCCTTATGGCTTGCTGCTATTTGTTGCCGGTCTTTCTGTTTCCTGTTGATTTATGACGGGTTACCGTCTTAAATGGTTGCCTTGTAAAAGGTGCCCATGCGCTATGATCTTGATGCTCATAATCCCTCTGGGCCGCAAAATAGGCAGGGGTAAGGTGTGAAAATAGCGGTTATTGCCCTGACACGGGGTGGCAAGGAGTTGGCCGGCAGGATTGTCGCCGGGCTTGAGAACTCCGAGAGTTGCGAGATCACAGGTGGAGTGCTGGTAACCATTTCGCGGCTCTGGGCGCACTATGATGGCCTGATCTGTATCATGGCCGCAGGCATCGTGGTGCGGGCCATTGCTCCCTTGTGCCGGGATAAAAAGGTTGACCCCTGTGTACTGGTGCTGGATGAAAAGGGACAGTTTGTGATCAGCCTGCTGTCCGGTCATTTGGGCGGCGGTAATGAGCTGGCCCGCAAGGTGGCGGCGATCACCGGCGGGACGGCGGTGATCACCACCGCCTCGGATGTGACCGGGCATACGGCGCTGGATCTATGGGCCGCGGAAAACAATCTGCGGGTACAGAATCCACAGCGTCTGGCCGGAGTCTCTGCGAAACTGGTCAATGAGGGTGAGGTGAGTTTTTTTTCAACCCTGGAGTGCGGCAGGCTGCCTGCTGATTTCAAGGTGGTGGATGAACAGGCCCTGGCGGATATCATCCTTTCCTATGGTGCCATTGATCCCGTCGAACACCCTGGTGCCCTGGTGCTCTGCCCATGCAATCTCTATCTGGGAATGGGCTGCAATCGGGGGGCAAAAGCCGTCGATTTTGAGCTGGCGGTAACGGAATTGTGCGCACAATACCGTCTGGATCGCCGTGCCATTGCCGGGATTGCCAGCATTGATCTGAAGGCGGATGAGGCCGGACTGCTGCAATTTGCACGTGAAAACAATCTGCCTCTTCATTTTTATATAGCTGAAGAACTGAACCGGGTTGAGGGAGTATCACACTCGGCGGCGGTAATGGCAGCCACCGGCGCCAAGGGGGTCGCCGAGCCCGCGGCCATGCTGGCGGCAGGCGATGGCGCGATTTCAGGACAACTGGGACAACTTATAGTAAGGAAGATAAAATGGAAGGATGTAACTGCGGCTGTGGCCGAAAAGAAGTTGCCGGACATGGCGTAAACCCCGCTCAGCAAGGCATGATCAGTGTTGTCGGCACCGGGCCGGGGGGGCTTGACCATCTGACCCCGGCAGCCGGCAAGGCTATTGCTGCGGCCGATGTGGTGGTCGGCTATCGGACCTATCTGGATCTGATCCCGGAGCTGCTTGTGGGCAAGGATGTTCTCTCTTCGACCATGATGCAGGAGGTGGATCGTTGCGCCAAGGTCTTGGATCTGGCTGAGTGCGGCAAGCGGGTGGCCCTGGTCTCCGGCGGCGATCCCGGTATCTATGCCATGGCCGGACTGGTCTTTGAGATGGCGGCGCAGCGGGAGAGCAGGCTTGCCATCGAGGTGATTCCCGGGATTGCAGCAATCAACGGCTGCGCGGCCAGGCTCGGGGCGCCGTTGATGCACGATTTTGCCGCCATCAGCCTCTCGGATCTGCTCACCCCCTGGGAGTTGATTGAAAAAAGGCTGGATGCGGCAGCCAGGGCTGATTTTGTTATTGCCCTCTATAATCCGAAATCAAAGAAGCGGACGGAAAATATCGTTCGGGCCAGGGAGATTATTCTTCAGCATCGTTCGGGAAACACGCCGGTGGGGATCGTCACCGCTGCCACCCGCGACGATGAGGTGATAACGCTGACCACCCTTGATGCCATGCTGGAGGCCGATATCGGGATGCAGTCCACGGTCATCATCGGCAATGGCAGCACCTTTATCTGGAATGGGCACATGATCACCCCGCGCGGTTATGCCGGCAAATATCAACTGGACAAGGAGAAAGGCTGTTCGTGCGCCTGATCCTGCTCCGCCATGGCCGGACTGGGCTTCCGGGCTGCTATGTCGGTTCAAGCGATGTGCCTCTGTCCGAGGAGGGGAGGAATCAGGTCCTCGATCTGCGGCCAAGCCTCGGCGCTATGCAGATCGATAGTCTGCTCGTAAGCCCCATGCTCCGATGCACCGAGACAGCCAGCCTGCTGGGGCTGGGGCTGCCGGTGCAGCTTGACCCTGATCTGCGGGAGATCGATTTCGGCCGCTGGGAGAGGAAGACCTTTGCCGAAATCGAGGCCCAGGACCCTGAGCTGGTGCGGCACTGGGCCGCAGGGGTAGATGATTTCCGCTTTCCTGAAGGCGAGACAACAGCTGGATTCGCCGGCCGGGTGGAGGCGGTTAAAAATCGGCTGCTGACCTCGGATGCCCAAACTCTGCTTTTGGTTTCCCATGGCGGTGTCATTCGCGCCCTGATCTGCGCGCTGCTGGGGTTGTCTCTGGAAAAGTATCTCCTTTTTCAGGTGGCCAAGGGCCATTACAGCACCATGGAGCTCGAGAATGGCGGCGGGGTGCTGACCGGTTTCAACTTAGGAGCCGTTACGAAGTAGGTAATGTCTTTTAAACCTAAAAACGGCAGTTGGAAATAGTGCTTTTGCAATAACTTCTTGAATGGCCAGATTTTTTCCCTCACCCCGGCCCTCTCCCAAAAGGAGAGGGAGCTTTCTCCCTTCTCCCTGAGGGAGAAGGGCTGGGGATGAGGGGGA
>JAUSAB010000036.1 GCA_030653035.1 Desulfocapsaceae bacterium
CTCACCCCTTTGCCCATTTCCAGTACCGTTCGCAGCCTTCACGCAAGGGCACTAATGGTTCCCAATCAAGCGCTTTACGTGCCTTTGAAATATCGAGCACTACTTTTTTGACATCAAAACCTCGAGGAGAAAGGTATTTTACATTTGCCGAGACACCTGAAATCTCTTCAATGAGAGACAATACGTCTTTCAGGGAAACTCCTTGTCCAGATCCAACGTTATACACACCTGATAGATCCTCATTAATACCGCCCACAACAAACGACACCAGATCACTCACGTACAGATAGTCGCGCACACTTGACCCATCACCCCATATACGGATTTCATCACCCGTGATAATTCGTTGGAAGAATGTAGGAATGACTCCCTGGACCCCAAGGTGGCCCTGGCGTGGGCCGTATGGATTAGACACGCGGAGCACGAGTGATTGCAATCCGTGTTGCGCACTGAACATTGCTATATAGTTTTCTATGGCAACCTTCACGATACCATAGGATGACACAGGATTTCTCTCGTGTTCCTCGGGAATGGGAATAGACTGTGTATCTCCATAAACTGTTCCCCCCGACGACAAAAACACCAAGCGGGAAACTCCTTGATCGCGCATCTGCTGCAACAATCTGACAGTTGGCAACAAATTGCCATTAATATCTGCAAGGGGGTCCATATTTGCTGTCGCGGGCACCGTTGTACTGATCAGATGAACGACCAGATCGACATCGACAAGAGACTCAGCCACACTTACCGAATCAGCAACAAAATCAGCGTAACGATACTCTACACCATGAAGTGACGGGGGACACTGACATCCCGATCTGGTCAGTACGCGAACATGTGCCCCACCTGCAACAAGAGCTTCAACCAGATGAGATCCAATAAAGCCATTCCCCCCAAGAACCAAAACTCGCATATTCATTCAAGTTATCTCGTGATGCCGGGAACATATGTCATTGCCATACGATATCCCATTTTTTCTGTTACAAATGGCAACAACCTTTCAAACGCATGGAGCAGTGTGCCATCATAAGGGAGTGGCTCTTCCGGGTAATCTTCCCACTTGAAGTTTTTTGTTAAGAGAGGTTTAATCGCCTCGGTTCTTGCCCAGAACATAGTGCCAACAGGGAAATTAAAATAGTGATCAGGTAATTCATTAATATCAAATTGATGAGCCAGCTCTTCTGCTATCGCTTTATTCCCTGACCATCCAACCACCCAAGGGTCATCCGGAAACACCAGCCCAAGTTTTTCATTACTGGTTATCCTCTCAAGGATGGTTGAAGCCATGCAAGATTCCTTTCCAAGGAGATTTTCTAAAAGAAACTTGACCCAGGTTTTCCCCATAGTCGAATCTTTCACATCACTACTTTTCTTCGTATGGACATGACCTATTACATCATAAGCCTTCAATATTGTGTCATTAAATTCTGTCAATAACGGCCCTATATCACGTCCCCTATTGGGAACTATTCGGATATCAACGGCCCCGTTTGTGTAACCTCCTACCAATCTGCCAACTTCTTCAGCAACTACTAAAGAAGAGACACTAATTAAAAGATCCAGATGAAGATTCTGTCCTTCAAGTCTTTGAAGGATATCTTCAAAAAGATCCACAAAAAAGACATGAATATGGAGCGCCGCTCGCAGTTGTTGTTCATCCTTCATTACAACAACTGATGAAGATGGTTCAATCAGGTCATACAGCCATGGTCCTTTTG
Source organism: Desulfocapsaceae bacterium (assembly GCA_030653035.1). GTDB lineage: Bacteria > Desulfobacterota > Desulfobulbia > Desulfobulbales > Desulfocapsaceae > UBA2270. Next base: position 1,719 of record JAUSAB010000036.1, read on the forward strand.
GCTTGCCGGCTTGAATAAAAGATGCCAGTGGATTTCTACCTGTTTGAGACAAACCATGACAATCTGCATAAATGCCAGGATGAAATCCAGGGAAAGGTTTTCTCATGTCAACACCGCTTGCCCATGAGCGTACAAAAACACGCACGGCCTCCTTGAGGGACAAAACAGACCAGGCAGGTGGTGAATAATAGTCAAAATTCAGCGCCCCATCCTCCTCAATCAAGACACAGTCGCTCTTTTCAGTTTCCGGCACAACTACGCAATTACTTGCCAACCTTTCCAGGGAATCGACATACAAGCTCATATCAAACAGTTTTTTCCCAACCTCCTGTATTTCCCTCCCCAGCTGCTTTCTCTGATCTGGATTTTCAATCAGCGTTACGAGACGTTGTGCGGCCAGCTCAACATCAAGGTAAGGAATAACACAACTTTCACCAAAACCGTTCTCTTTGAGAAAATCCGCAATCCCGGTAGTATTATCAAAGCAAATCACCGGCAGCTGTTGAAACACTGCATCAATTGCGACATTGGGTAAAGGATCAAGCCTGGAAGAGAGAAATAACACATCCGCCAACTCATAAGCCATATTAATATCTGCCATTTCACCCGTAAAACAGACATGATTCTCAAGCCCGGATCGGTGGATTTGGTCCTGAAGATAAACCGAATAAATCATATCTCGTTCAGGGTCAAAGCCATGACCTACCCAAACAAAACGAAAGGTATTTTCAGGATGAAGCCTGACCACTCTTGCCGCACATGCTAAAAAGAGGTCGACCCCTTTCCGCAGTTGCACAGAACCAGCACCAAGTATGACTACCGTATTTTCAGGAAAAGAATCAGGCCGAAATAACTTCCGAATTTGTTGTATCTTGTTTTCATCCAATTCTTCCATATTCTTCACATAAGGAACTTCACATTTTCCTTGTGGAAGGATAACCGGACATTTTTCCTTCAATTCTTTACACTGTGCAGCATTATTCTCATAAACAATCCGCGCAGAAAATACGATCTGGTTTGCCCAAAACAGTACCTGGCGAATTGCATTTTTAGGGAAAGTGTATGAAGCGAACTCGTGGATAAGACACACAGACGGCACGAAATTATTTGCTAAAATCGGCAAAACAGCTCTTGAAACAATGCTGTTGACAATCGCAAATTTAACCCCTACTTCCGATATCAGCTTTTCAAATACGACAGAGGTAATATAAGCATTGTATGAATGAGGAAACGGCTCGATTACAAGCGCACAACACTCCTGGAAATCAGCCAGCAAGTCCCCTCCCTTGAACAGATACGCAATAACATTATATTTTTCATTGAAATGCTGCGCTATATTCAAAGCCAGAATCGGAGCTCCTGTACGACTCGCCTCATGGCTGGCAATTAAAATAGTATCCTTAGACAGGTCAAAATTCTTCAGGACACCAATTTCATCCAGGTCAGGGACACAGGGAAATCGCCCTTCATTTTTACCATAATTTAAATAATGAAAATATGGATCTAAACCCAAGGTATCAGGATAGGCTTTACGATAAAATTCCGCATCAAATCCAGAATAGATAAGCGGCAACTCATTTTCGCCAAGTTGCTGAGTCGCACATTCAGCCGCTAAACGGACAACTTTTGCCTTATCCTCCTTTTTTAAAAGACGCCTTAAGACACGTAACGGTTCAGTAGCTTTCCATGATTTTGAGGCAAAAATTTCTGCAATTCTCTCATCACGAGACTTCAACTCTGCCTCTAAGGAGTTCGTTAGCTGAACAAGACGATTAAACTCGACTACTTGTCTTTCTTTTTCGGTCAACGACTGTTGTAATTGATTTACCTCCAGCTCACGTTTCAGTAACGATTGTTGAAGCGACGTAATTCGTGCGACACAGTCTGCAACAGACCGTTTATATTTGGTTATTTCAGCATCACGTTTCAGTAATGATTGTTGAATATTTGTAATCCATGTGTCACGGTCAGCTAAAGACCGAAGCGACTCTTTTATTTTTTTCTCAAGTCTATTTGTATAAGAAAAGCAGTATGCACTTGCCTGTATGTAAGCAGAAAGCTTACTAAACGAAGCTAAAACGTCTGGATCGTTCCAATTTGCTTCGTCACGTGCCAAGCGAGATAAAAGGTGATAGGCCGCAACAACCTCTTTGGGCAGCTTACCTGAAGCCAGATCTTCTTCTCGAAACTTTGTATGACGGAGCCCTTCTTCAAGAAAATTATTAGAATAGTCTTTATAAATCTCACTTTCACGATCGGGAATCTGTAATTCAAGTGCGGAAGCCATCCGTACAAGTTGCTCGAAAGGAGAATCCATGAAGTTGTCATAATCTACAATAACCCGCTTATACCCTTCAGTATCCATAACTGCAGGTAATAAATGTTGCAGCCATAGCAGATAACTTTTCCCCTCAGGAATTTGTTCACGTTTTGCAAGCGATGTGGCAACACTTAATGGATTTCGCAAAACAATAATGAAGCAGATGTCACATTGTATAGCCTGAAACACATCTTTCCAAAAAGAGAGTAATCGACAGGTGCGAGGATCTTTAAATCCCCAGATCCCATTAGATTCAACCAGTTGCCGAGTAATTAATTGGATTGCTCGATCCTTTAATGCACTTACAAAGGAAGCATCGCCAACATCTTCTGGGCGAAGATCGAGACAATCATAAGCAGAATCAAAATGACCAAGTAATTCTTCATTAATAGCAAAACATTCCCGATTTTCCCAGAACCCTTTAGGATTACTATGCCAAGGGGGAAGTAAGTCATCTCCCAGATCAACTCCCAGTACAGACAAAGAGCGGGTTATCGCACTTGTCCCACTCCGGTGCATCCCGAGCACTACAATTACTTTTTTCTTCTTTTCCACAAGCATCATATCATGTTACGAAATAAGATTAACCTCTGGGATACACCCAAAATCTATTATGGCAGTTGCATATCTATTGGGATCAGGCAATATTCGAAACATCGCACCATCAATTAACCGATCCAGGTATCCCTCTTTTTCACCAATCTGACCAAGCACCCCTGCATTCATAAAATAGGTACCTGTAGTCAAATTTGCATTGAACTGGAATGCTATTTTATAACAACTTCCCGATTGCACAAACGGGATACTGGATGCAAGCGAAGGCGCTGTCATGGCCCCTCCTAATTCTATACCCGCTATTGTCTTAATCAACATACCAAACCGCACAGCGCTCACATCGGCATTAAACGTCACCGTATATTGGTAGCAATAACTCCTCCCATGTACCAGATTATTTACCTGCTGACCATCGAGGGTTAATATTATCGGCTGCCCTATGACAACTCCGTACGACTCATAATGAATGGTATTGCTTGGTTTTAAATACGGATCGAATGATTCCCACACCTCTTCTTTAATTGCTTCAGGTTTGCTATCATCAAGCGGAGGTGTTTTTTGCTCATAACTCCGCATTTCTTTTTTAATTTGAGCGCGCTTTTCATCAGGCGCGTACAACATCTTTTGATAATTCCCAACAATATGTTTTGGTAAACCCTCGGAAATTTTTTCGCCAGAATCAAGAAGAATCGCACGATCACATAATGAAACAATAGTTGCCCCAGAATGCGAAACAAATAAAATCGTCGCCCCCCCCTCCTTTATTTGCTCAATACGCGAGAAACATTTCCGTTGAAACAACTCATCACCGACAGCCAAAGCCTCATCTACAACAAGAATCTGCGGATTAACATTAATTGCCACAGCAAAGGCCAAACGAACCGACATACCACTCGAGTATGTTTTTACCGGTTGCTCAATAAACGAACCAATATCAGCAAAAGCTACTATGTCCTCAAATCGGGATTCAATTTCCTCTTTACTCAAACCCAAGACGGCCGCATTCATAAAAATATTTTCACGGCCTGTAAATTCGGGATTAAAGCCAGAACCCAATTCAAGGAGGGCGGCAATACGTCCATTTGTCTGGACATCCCCGCTCGTTGGATTAAGAGTACCGCATATCATTTGTAATAAGGTTGATTTTCCACAACCGTTACGACCAATTATTCCGAGAGTTTCACCTTTCTTTATTTCAAAGGAGACATCCTTGAGCGCCCAGAATTCTCGATAATACTGCCTATGCCCGCGCATCAACATTTGCAGAAGTCGATCACGCGGTTTATCATATATTTGATAACATTTACAGAGATTATCAACCTTAATTGCTATTTCAGAGGACATCTGCAAATCCTTTCCGGGTCTTTTGAAACCAAGCGAAACCAAGCCACGCGACAAAGAGGGAACAAAAAAAATAAATAAATAGCAGCTTGATATCAGGAAATTTCCCCCAAAACAACACATTTCTTGCCTGTTCGATAACAGGTGTCAATGGATTCAATTGCAGAAAAATTTGATACTTTTCTGGCAGACTCGAAGCTGAATAAAAAACAGGTGAAAGAAATAACAACGCTGTTGTCACAATACCGATAAGTTGCGACACATCTCGCAAATAAACACCAAGCGAAGCTAAGCCCCAAGATATACCAACAATAAACAATAATAGCGGAAGAATAACGACAGGCAGGAGTAGTATGGTAAGATGCGGTGTGCCAAACAAGATCATATAGGCAAGCACCCATACGACAAAACTTACAAATGCATGAAACAACGCCCCGCCCAGACTGATCCATGGAAGAATTTCCAAAGGAAATATTACTTTTTTAACGTAATTGACATGCGAAAGAATCAACCCTGGCGCCCTGTTAACACATTCGGCAAAAAGATTAAAAACCATCAATCCTGCAAAAAGTATGAGCGCAAATTCAGTTTTTGAATCACTACCATGCCAGCGGGCCTTAAAAACAACGCTGAAAACAAAAGTGTAAACTGACAGCATAAAAACAGGATGAAAAAAGGACCAAAGGATTCCCAAAAAAGAACCACGATAACGACCAACGACTTCCCGTTGAATAAAGGTCATTATGAGATGGCGGTTACGCCATAAGCTGGCAACCATTTCCTTTGGTGCGACAGAAAAATGTTGCATCAGGACGACACCTCATCTGGTAGAAGAAACATCAAGCTGCATCTGTGCATCACCCTCCTCCCCCCCAAAAAAAAACAGCCTATGCTATACATGATAGCAATAGACTGTTTTTAAATAACTATTGGCAGATTGCCAATAGTTATAAAAGATATTTTAATTTTTTATTGCTGCAACGAACAACAAACTATCCGCAGTCTCACCAGTAGTAATGGTTAACTTTTTTTGCAGACTGAGGGCAGTCAGCAATGTTGCATAGGTCTGATCCGTATTCACATCATTCAAAGCATACCGCCGAGTCAAACCGTTTGCCAAAGTACCACAAGCAGCACCTGTTTCATTCTTGACCGTTACAGTAAGACCGGAAACGATAGCAGGATTAGTTGTTGTCCCAATACCGGTAATGCTGACGTTAGAACAGGTTACCAGAGCGGCAAAAGCAGAACCAACAGACAAACCAACACAGGATACTGCAAGAATTGCGGTAATAAATTTTTTCTTCATAATTCCCTCCAGATTTTAAAATTAAAAAAAATAAAAACTCATATGATTATATTATCTACTACTTTATCATTTTGCAATACTTTTTCTCGCTTTGTTCAACAAGACTGATTTCCTAACGACATAAACTGTAATGGCTCTATACAATACTCAGCTAAAGGTGTCACCGGCATCCCATGAATGCTGGATTCCCATCTGCGCGGGAATGGACATTAATTAAATGCTTCATTACTCCAGCGTAACCAGGAGTCTATAAAGGTGATAGCTGAGTTTCATATAGAGGCACTTAAACTGTTTACAGCAAATTCAATGGATGTAATTAAACGTTTTTCCTCTCTTCACCCCCCTCATCTCTTTTAATTACAATTTTTCCAATTCCTCAGCTACAGGATGTGTCTTCAACTGTTCCAATTCTGTACGCTGCGCATCGTGAATGCTTTTAGTTTCAGCATTCGTCATACCACTTACAGGATCAACATATTCAGGGTTTTTCTGCAAGCTATCCAGTTCTGCCCGTTGAGCTTTATGCGTTTCCTGAGTATCAACTAATTTCACTCCAGTTACAGGATCAACAGACTCGGGATCTTTCTGCCAGCGCTCCAGTTCTGCCCGTTGAGCTTTATGCGTTTCCTGAGTATCAACAAATTTCATACCACTTACAGGATCGATAGCTTCGGGATCCTTAATGACGTCTTTGGTCGCTTGTGTACTTGCAGCATTTCCACTCGCCAAGGCGCCGGCTTTTATTTTCCCTATACCCCGATCACCAAAAAAACGAAGTATGATCATATTCCCTTTGTCATCATAAGACAAAGAAACATTTTGTTTACGAAGAGCCCTCAGGAAAAACTCTTCTGGAGTAACTCCCACATATTGCCCACTTAATAACAACTCATTCCATTTTTCATCAAAAACGACTCTGTATCCTGTTTGTTTATGAATCTCTTCAGCAACCAGCTTGAGGGGCTTCTCTTTTAACTCAAGAGATATCACCTTCTTTACCGGCACAGCATCCAGCTTCTGACTCAACGCCTGAGTGGAATACAGCACCAAGAACAGACACAAAACAATAAATATTCTATACACTCTGAACCTCACTTACCATCAACTGACATATTAGAAATATATATATTATTATATAAAAATTCCTTGTTCGAAACAAGTCAAGACCGGACAAAAAACGAAATAAGACTTTCAGATTTCTGAAGAGTAAAGTAAACATGTTTGCGGATTAAAGCCACAATAAACATTCTTATTTACCCTACTCTACAAAATCACATTACAACATTTCTCTTTTCAAAAGAAATTATATTTTTTGCATATTATGTCAACAAGTCTCATCTCCAATAAAAAACTTTTTTCTCGCCTGTACCTCCTTATCCAGCCATACAAAATCAAGTTTATCATTGCCATGATCGCCGCCCTTGTGGTTGCCGGACTGACTGGCGCTCAGGCATATATGGTCAAGCCCCTACTGGACAAGATATTTTTTGAGAAAAATACCTTTTTCCTGGCCGTTCTCCCCTTTGCCCTGGTTGCCTTGTTTTTCATCAAGGGCATTTTTTACGGCCTGAATTTCTATCTTTTGGAGCAGGTCGGCCAGACTATCATCCGCGACATGCGGGTAAGGTTGTTTGACCATATCCACCAACAATCCCTTTCTTTTTTTCACAAAACCCCCACTGGAGAAATAATTTCCCGCATCGTCTCTGACATCTATCTCATGCAGGGAGCCATTTCCACTGTTGTCGTCGGGCTGCTGAGGGACTTTTTCCAGGTAATCTTTCTGCTCACCGTTATCTTTGCCATGAACTGGAAGCTGGCCCTGCTTTCCATTATTTTTCTGCCGGCTGCTGCTCTCCCCATCGTCAAATTCGGCCGCGCTTTTCGCCGCATCAGCACCACCATGCAGGAAGAAACGGCTGAGGTCTCAAACATCATCCACGAATCCATTACCGGGGCGCCAGTGGTCAAGGCCTTTGCTATGGAACGATACGAATCAAAACGCTTTGCCGCTCAGGTGCATAAACTCTTTGGCGTGATCATGGAGGATAGCCGTTACCGCCGGATTCAACACCCACTCATGGAAGTGATCGGTGGCATCGGCATGGCGCTTATCATCTGGTTTGGCGGCAAAGAGGTTATTGCCGGGAACTCAACGCCCGGCACATTTTTCTCCTTCATGACCGCCCTAATCATGATCTATGAACCCATCAAAGGGGTCAGCAAAATCAACTCCACAGTTCAACAGGGACTGGCTGCCGCCACCCGGGTCTTCGCCCTGCTCGATATCACGCCGGAGATTGCCGACAAGGCTGGGGCCCAAATACTCCCCCATTTCCAGCAAAACATCTCCCTGCAAAACATCACATTCAGTTATGATGGTATCACCCCGGTTCTTAATGGCATCAACCTCTCAGTAAAGAGGGGTGAAATCCTGGCCATTGTCGGGCCAAGCGGATCGGGGAAATCAACACTCGCCAACCTGATCCCCCGCTTTTTTGAGATCCAGAACGGTAATCTGCTCATTGATGGCATGGATATCCGTGATGTGACCCTGAAATCCCTACGTGACCAGATTGCCATTGTTACCCAGCAGACCATCCTCTTTAACGACACCATCCGCAACAATATCAGTTATGGCGACCCGGACAGATCAGAGACAGAAATTAGAGAAGCAGCCCGGGCCGCCTATGCCCTGAACTTTATAGAGCAACTCCCGCAAGGATTTGAAACAGTAATTGGAGAATCAGGGGTCAGACTATCAGGCGGAGAAAGACAAAGGCTCTCTATTGCCCGAGCCATCCTCAAAAATGCCCCAATACTGGTACTCGATGAAGCCACTTCCGCACTCGACAGCGAGTCTGAGCGTGAAGTGCAAAGAGCGCTGGAAAATCTGATGAAGAACAGGACCACCTTTGTCATTGCCCACCGTCTGTCCACCATCAAAAATGCCGACCGGATCATTGTGGTTAAAAACGGGGTTATTGTTGAAGAAGGTAACCATGAGGCCCTGCTCGCGCTCCATGGCGAATATGAGTCGCTCTATAATATTCAGTACCATGATTGATTTTTCCCGGTAGCCACAACCATGATCAAATATCACCAGGACAGCATTGATTATGATACCTTGCATGAGAACAACATCGACCGACTACAACTGGCAATGGTTCCACAAAAAAGCCACGTTCTGGAGATCGGATGTGCCACCGGATACATGACCGAATACCTGACCCGTGACAAACAATGCCGGGTGCTTGGAGTCGAACCTGTCGAGGAACAGGCAGAGGTGGCAAGAAAACGGGGACTTACGGTCATTACCGGTCTGATCGACGCACCAAATATCCTTGCCCTGCTCCTCACCCACACCCAAGAGCACGGACCGTTTGATGCCATCTTTATGTCCCAAGTCATTGAACATATTGCCGATCCTTCCGCAACCCTGCGTGCCCTCAAGGACCTGCTCCACCCCGACGGAGCTCTCATCATCTCCACCTGCAGTATTGTCCACTGGAAATGTCGATTGCAGATCCTGTTGGGAAGATGGGAATATGAGGACTATGGTATTTTTGACCGGACCCATCTTCGTTTTTTTACCATCAAAAGCTTTCGTCAGCTCCTTGAAGAAAGCGGCTACACCGTGGTCGATTTTAGTTACACCTTTGAAGATATCTGCCCGTTCAAGATCCTGTTTGACACCCGCATCCTTGCGCCATCGGATATCCTGCGTCTGATCCCCTTTATTGGCATGCGCCTGCGGCGGGCCTACACGGATCTCTTTAAAAATTTTTTGGCCACCCAGTTTGTCTATAAGGCCCAGCCAGTTCACCGCCTGAAATAAAATCATGCTGTTTTCCCGAAAAAAGAAACAGACCCTGACCCGCGACCGTATTATTGGCCCGAATTTCATCATTGGCGATCATACCTACGGCGAGCCAACCGTCCGTCAATTTGACCAGACCACCCGACTGGTCATGGGCAGCTTTTGCTCCATTTCCGATCAGGTAACCATCATCTTGGGCGGCAATCACCGCAGCGACTGGGTCACCACCTACCCCTTCTCCGCCTTTGCAGAAACATGGCCGGAAGCCGCAACCATCAAGGGGCATCCCGCATCCAAAGGAGATATTGTCATCGGCCATGATGTGTGGATAGGCTATGGCGCCACCATCCTCTCCGGAGTCACCATTGGCAGCGGGGCTGTCATTGGGGCACGAGCCGTGATCAGCCGTGATGTCGCCCCCTATGCCGTCATGGCCGGCAACCCGGCCCAGGAGGTCAAAAAACGCTTTAACGACACCACCATAGTCCGACTGCTGCAACTTGCCTGGTGGAATTGGCCGGAAGAAAAAATAAGGATCAACCTTCACCTTCTGTGCAGCAGCCAGATCCCGCAACTACTGATGAATCATGAACAAACCGCCGTGTAGTATTATCATCGTCAGCTATAATAATTTTGACCAGACGACCGGTCCCTGCCTGCAAAGTCTGGCGCGAGAAGAAAGCGCCTTGGAAATCATTGTTGTCGACAATCATTCCGATCAGGCAACGCAGGATGCTCTCAGGTCTGCCGCCGGGAAAGACCCCCGACTCCGGCTGGTCCTGAAAGACAGCAATAGCGGCTATAGCGGCGGCAACAACACCGGTGTTCGTGAAGCGTCCTCTGATCTCCTGATCCTGCTGAACAGCGACACCGAGGTCCTGCCCGGGGCCATTCTCCACCTGGTGGAACTGATGAACGAACACCCTGACTGGTCCATGCTCGGACCTGTCAGCAACCAGAGCGGGAATGACCAGCACATCTATACCAGCGGGGCAACCGTACAGGAAATTCTGGATGAAGGCGCCGCCTGGTGCGCCCACTCCCACGACTGCCATTACCCAACCGACATCCTGCATTTTTTCTGTGTGGTTATCCGCAAGGACGTGTATAATCGGCTAAACGGACTTGATGAGGAGTTTGGCCTGGGATATTATGAGGATACGGATTTTAATTACCGGGCAGTAAAGGCCGGGATGAAGCTGATGATCACCGAAGATGTCTTTGTCTATCATCGGGGTTCCGGCAGCTTTTCCAAGACCTCGGCAGCCGTCAGGAAAATGGTCAAACAGAACAAGAAACTATTCAAAAAAAAGCAGGGGCATGGCCATAACACTGCCCACTGGCGGCTTAAAAACCTGGCAGCCATGGCCAGATATGTTGATCAGGCAACTCCTGACAGCCCACTGGAAGACCTGCACTATAAATTCAGCAACCGACAGACCTTAGCCGGGCAACTGTTACCCAACAGTCCCATTAAAAGGTTTTTCTATCTCCGGAAGCTCAAGGCAATCGAGAAACAGTTTCTGGTCAGAATCAGTGCCTTGTCCATAACCACCCCCCCGCCCGCACATCCATGAAAATCGCCATTATCCATAACCAGTTCTCCCGTGGCGGCGGCATGGAGGCCTATATGCTCTTGCTGGTCAAGGGTTTTCTGGCAGCAGGAGACGAGGTTTCCATCCACACCTATGAGGTGGACAGGCAACTTGCCGCCCAATTTCCCTGTACTATCCGCCAGATAAAACTCCCCCCCCTGCCCGGACGCTGGCAAAAATATCTTTTTCTGCAGAGGTGTAACACCGGTTTCGACAGAGAAGAGTATGATATCTCGCTGAGCCTCACCCGCACCAGTTGTCAGGATATCACCGTCTGTGGCGGGGTGCACCCGGAGATAGTCAAACGGGTAAGTCGGTCTTCACTCTTCCGATGGTTCCATGATAAAATCGAGATTGCCTTTGAAAGAAAGATGTTTGCAACCGTACCGATTATCATAGCCCACTCACAGGCTATTGCCAGAGAGATCACCAATAATTACACGATGGACGACAGCAGGATTAAAGTGCTGTACCCACCCATTGATACCGAGAAGTTCTTTCCCTCTGATCCCCAGACACTGAAAGAAATCCGGGAAAAGTTCAACATATCTCAGGACAAGCTCACCTTTCTGTTGCCATCATCAGGACATACGCGTAAAGGATTGCAAGAACTTATCCTGGCATTTAACCAGCTTGACCCCAGCCGGTTTGAACTCTTGGTGGCAGGCGACAGATTACCCCGGAAAATCCCGGCAAACGTTCGCCACATCGGTTATATTAATAATCTTGCCTCCATATACAGCGCTGTTGATTATACCATCCTGCCCTCTCATTATGAACCATTCGGACTGGTGATACCCGAATCACTCCAATGCGGCACTCCGGTGATCACAACCAGGGAAGTAGGGGCGGCGGAATTACTTTCAGGGCAAGACGGTATTATCATGGACAACAATCAACCGGAAACCATCGCCACCACAATCAGGCCACTGAGTAAGCCCTTGCCCGTGGTTGCGGATTTTGCCGGCAGACACCACCTGACCATTACCCATCATATAGCCGATATAAAAGCATTTTATCCTGCGCTCCACTCCAAATGACAACAGCACTTCAACCCATACATTTTCCCGAACCACCGGCCAAGATCCTCATCATCAAACCCAGTGCGCTCGGCGATATTGTTCATACGCTGCCCTTTCTGGCCGCAGTCCGTATAACATATCCTGCCTCCGAAATTCACTGGGTCGTAGCCCGGGGTCTGCATACCTTTCTGGAAGGTCACCCCATGATCAACAGGTTATGGATCCTGGACAAAGACCGCTGGAAACAACTTTCCCGCTTCCGGGAGATCATTCCGGAAATCAATACCTTCAGAAAAGCGCTGGCTCAGGAACATTTTGACATCTCTATTGATCTCTCCGGACTCCTGCGCAGCGGCCTGATCACCTTTGCCGCTGGCGCTCGTTACAAACTCGGATTTTCCGACTCTGATGAAGGCAGCCCTTTTTTTTATACCCACAAGATTGAAGGCGGCCAGCAGATCCATGCCATTGACCGCTACCTCAAACTGGCCAACCTTATGGGCTGTGACACCTCGCAGGTCAGCCACCCCATGCCCCCTTATCCATCCGACAGCCCTCTGCTCTCTTCGCTCCCCGAACGCTTCTGCATCATAGCGCCATCCGCGGGGAAAGAGGCCAACCGCTGGCCGGCGGATCGTTTTGGGGAGCTGGCAGCTGGACTGCCCTTGCCATCTGTTGTTATCAGCAACAAAGCAGACGCGGAAATTGTCGATGAGGTAGTTGCCGCCAGTAATGGTATGGCCATCAATCTGGCCGGGAAAACGGGACTCAAGGAACTTGTGGCCATCATTGCCAGGGCCCGTTTTTTTATCTCCAATGACACCGGCCCGATGCATATTGCGGCGGCGCTGGGCATCCCGGTTTTTGCCATTTTCGGCCCGGCCAACCCAATCAGAACCGGACCTTATGGAACAATCCATACAATCATCCAGCAACAGCTCGACTGTAGCCCATGTTATCGACAGAAACCATGTAAGCACTGGATATGCATGCAGGATATTACCGTGGAAAGAGTCAAACAAAAAATCCTGTCAAACACCTTCACACACGAATAAGGGACTTGGAAAATACTAAAAAAGGGGATCAAGATCTGCGGCAAAGAAAAGAATGATCTTAAAAATCGTCTACTGCGCTCCCTTGATCTGCGTTGGTGGAATATTACAATCTATCCTAAAGTGGTATAGTTGAATTTTCTAAGTCCCTAACCTAACTCCTCAATCTTGTTTATGCGTACTTCACTGATTATTACCACATACAACTGGAAAGAGGCCTTGGAACTTTCCCTGCTCAGCGTCTTCAATCAATCTCAATTGCCGGATGAAATCATTATCGCTGATGATGGTTCTGACAATGCGACTAAAGAGATAATTGAAAGACTGGCAAAGGATTCTCCGGTTCCCCTGATTCACTCTTGGCAGCAAAACAAAGGCTTTCGCCTCGCCCGCAGCCGCAATAAGGCCATTGCCAAATCCACAGGTGAATATTTGATCCTCATTGATGGCGACATTCTTCTGGAACAGCATTTTGTTGCTGATCATATTCAAGCCGCTAACGCAGGATTTTTTGTGCAGGGATCACGCGTCCTCCTCAATAAAAAAATAACGCAACAGACTCTGCAAAACAAAGAGCTTCGGGTCTGTATCTGTGCCATTGGTATAGAAAACAGGAAAAATTGTCTTCGATCAAACCTGCTTTCACGCCTTTTTTCCTTCAGCAGTAAAAAACTGACAGGAATCAAGACCTGTAACTTCGCCTTCTGGAAAAAAGACGCCCAGGCGGTCAATGGATTTAACGAAGAATTTTTGGGATGGGGCCGTGAAGATTCAGAATTTACCGCAAGATTACTTAACAATGGAATCAAGCGTCAGAATATCCGCTTTAACGCCCTTGCCTACCATCTTTATCACCCTATAAACTCACGTAAAAGTCTGGAAGCCAATGACGCTATACTGGCCAATACTTGTGACCAACAACTCACATGGTGTGACAAGGGACTGGCCCAGCACCTTACAGGCAGCCTGGAACAAATCTGACTATTTCGTAAGAGGCGGTGAATCCGGCAACCGCCACTGTGATTGCAACTCATGCAATTTTGCGTACCGGTAAAAAGTCCCTTCAAAGTTACCAAGGGCAATAATAAAGCCGGGCCATCCGTCAAGAATCCCTCTTTTTAAAAAATAGAGCTGAACAAATGACCAGATCCCATGCGCCAATGCCTTGCCCATATTCGCCTGCCTGCCATTTTCTGCAAGTTTGACCGCCCCAAGCGTTGAATATTTATTGGCCTTATGCATCACTTCTTCCAGATTTTTGAAAGGAACCTGCCAAATGGCATGGTGCAAGAAACCTGGTTTCTGAGAGGAATTAACTGAATAGGACTCATGCACCATATCCTGACTAAAAACGAGAGCCCCTTTTCTAAAAAGTTGGGGCTGCCGGTAATCAGGATAAAAACCGGAATATTTGATCCACTGCCCCATGAAAAAATTCCGGCGCGGCACATAATAGGCATCAACACTCTCAGCAGCACGAAGGATCTCCACAATTTCATCCCTGACCTCCGGCGTACACCGTTCGTCAGAGTCCAGACTGAAAATCCACTCATGTGAACAGGCGGCTATTGCCTGATTCCGCAGGTCACCAAATCCCTTAAAAGTAACCTGGACAACTCGGGCGCCAAGAGACTCGGCAATCTGCACCGTATCATCAGTCGAATACGAATCAACAACAATAATTTCATCGGCCCAGAGAACCGAATTGACGGCGGCTCGAATTTTCTCGGCCTCGTTGTAGGCAATAATATAGACAGAGATCCGGCTCATGATGGACGCGGTGATGGTTGGCCTGGCCGTGGAGCACCGCCGCCTGCAAGTTTGACAATAATCTGGTTTGACTTCTGCAATCTAGAAACCATGGTCTTGAAAAGATGTTCGGAGACATCAGGATATTTTTTGATTACCTCTTCCAGTTTGTCACCTGGAAACCGTTTCACCGAAGAGCGTCCCTGAGAGATTATTGACGCGGCACGCTGCTCTCCCGAAATTGCCGCCATCTCCCCAAAATACTCACCCGGTTCAGTTAATTCAGCAATCTTTTTTCCTCCCTTGACGACCGTCAACGAACCGCGAATCAATTTAAAAAAATCAATATCCCGATTCCCTTCGCGGATAATCGTATCCCCATCTTCATAATTTTCCTGATCAGGATTGACCAGATAGGCGGGAAGACTCTCCTCATGGGCAACCGTGCGCCGCAAGACCTCTTCAACACTGGTCACTCCGTTACGAACCTTTTGCAGGGCCGCATCACGTAACGGGACCATCCCTGACTGAATCGCCACCTTGCGCAGGGTGTCCTCAGGGACTTCAGCGCTAATGGCCGTGGCCACCTCATCCGTCACCTCCATCAGTTCAAAAAAACCAACGCGACCTTTATAGCCGACACCATTGCACTCAGCACATCCAACAGCCCCATAAGTGACCAAGGTATCAACCTCATCCTCACGAAACCCCATCTGTATCAATTCTTGAGGATCATGCATCACCGGTTTCTTGCATTTCTGACACAATTTTCGCCCCAGACGCTGGGACAGGACCATCGTAACGGAAGAGGCCAGCATAAAGGCCGGAATTCCGATATTCACCAGACGGGCAATAGTTGCCGCACTGTCATTAGTATGCAGGGTTGAGAAGACCAGATGGCCGGTCATGGCTGCCTTGATCGCAATCTCCGCCGTTTCCATATCCCGGATCTCACCTACCATGATAATATCAGGATCCTGCCGGAGAAAGGCCTTGAGGGCCGCGGCAAAGGTCATGCCCACTTCCGCGTTCACATGCACCTGATTGATCCCTTTGAAGTTAAACTCCACCGGATCTTCAGCGGTAAGGATCTTGATATCCTCACTGTTCAGCGAATTCAAGGCCGAATAAAGGGTAACTGTTTTACCTGATCCCGTGGGTCCGGTAACGAGCAGAAGCCCCTGGGGCCGATGCAGACACCGTTTCAGCATCTCAAAGGTCTCGACCTCAAAGCCCAGCTTGGTCAAATCAACATTCAGGGAACTTTTATCAAGAATACGCATAACCACCGATTCACCAAAGAGGGTGGGCAGAGTGGAAACACGAAAATCAACAGAGCGGTTATGCCCCAGACGCATCTTGATGCGCCCATCCTGGGGGATACGACGCTCGGTAATGTTCAGGTTGGCTAGGATCTTCACCCGGGCAACCAGGGCATTCTTGATCGTGAGCGGCAAGTTCATGGACTTGAAAAGAGACCCATCCTTACGATAGCGAACCTGCATGTTTTTTTCGTACGGTTCCAGATGAATATCAGAGGCGCCCTCCTGCACCGCCTTGACCATGATCCCATTTACCAGCTTGATAATAGGGGCATCATTGGCTGCGAACTGGTCCTTTCCCTCTTTTTCCTCAGTCTCTATCTCAAAGCCATCTGCCGCCTCAGCCACAATGGAGCCAAAGTCATCAATCTCGGAAACCGACATCTCTTCCTCGGCCTTCTCCCCCTGGCCGCTACGAAGGGCAGCAATCTCGGCGGCATCGACACCATAATACTGCTGATAGGCGGCAAGAATATCTTCTTCGGTAGAGACACAGACTGACAATTCCCGGCCAACAAGTTCCTGCAGTTTTTCAACCGCCTCAGTGTCAGTTGGCTCCGCCATTGTAATCTGCAGGGTATTAGCGGCAACCCGCAACGGAAAGGCCATGAATTTCTTGGCCGTATCATAGGCCATCAATTTCAGGGCATCCTTCCCCGGCGGCTCTTTACTGATATCAACAGAAGAAATATTATACTGGCGATTGAGCAAGGTACTGATGGTATCCTTGTCAATATATTCCATCTGAATCAAGATAGCGCCAAGTCGTCCGCCACTCTTTTTCTGCTGCTGTTTGGCCATCTCAAATTGAGCAGGGGTGATATAGCCAGACTTGCTCAGAATTTCGCCAATCTTATATTTGCCCGCCCCAGACTGATCCTTGACTGTTCCGCGAAGACCAGTCTTTTTGGGTGCCATTTTATTATCAGGTAATGCAGCCATTGAATCCTACAGATAGAGAGAAAGGTATATAAGGCGCCCCGACCAGAAAGGAGAACCATATGGTATTTTTTCAACTTTTAAAAGATACATCCTTTTCCCTTAAAAAACAAACGGGTTAAAAAGAAAAATCTTTTTAACCCGCTATGGAACACTTATATATATTCGGATTTGTCGTTACAAATAATGAATCTGTTTCCTTATCTGCAAGACACCACGCAAAGAAACAGCCGGAAAAGATTGCTTGTTTCTTTGGCGCAGCATAAGGTGTCGTAAGTTAACCAAGCAAAGACCTTTGCTTGGTTAACAACGACACCTAAAAAACGCCCTTGACCTTACCGGTCTCCACGTCAACATCCACGCGCCGATAGGCCGGATCTGATGCCGTTCCCGGCATCAGACTGATTGCCCCGGCAACTGGCACCACAAAACCGGCACCCTTATAGGTCAGGATATCACGGATCGGCAGGGTCCAGCCCTTAGGAACACCTTTCAACTTCGGATCATGGGACAGGGACAGATGGGTCTTCACCATACAGGTTCCCATTTCCTTCATGTCAGGATCATCAGCCAGACGCTTCAACTTGGCCTGGGCCTCAGGGGTATAGGAGACGCCATCAGCGCCGTACACCTCGCGGGCAATGAGATCAATGCGTTTTTCCAGTGGATCGGACAGATCGTAGAGAAACTTGAAGTCATTGGGCTCTTCACAGGCATCAACCACCGCATCGGCAAACTCAAGAGCGCCGTCACCACCATGTTCCCAATGACGGGACAGGGCAACCCGGGCGCCGGCAGCCTCACAGATACGGCGCACTGCTTTGATCTCGTTATCGGTATCGGTATAGAAGGCATTGATGCAGACAACAGGATTGATCCCGGCCTTCTTGACCGTTTCAATATGGTGGAGCAGATTTTTACAGCCTTCCTCAACCCAGCCGACATTTTCTTTGCCGTACTCGGCAGGCATTGGCTTACCGGGGACGGGAATGGGAGCGCCGCCGTGGCACTTCAAGGCCCGGATGGTGGCGACCACAACCGCGCAGTTTGGTTTGTTGCCTGAGAAACGACACTTCAGATTCCAGAACTTCTCAAAGCCGATATCAGCGCCGAATCCAGACTCGGTGACGTTGTAATCAGCAATCTTCAGGCCAAGCCGGTCAGCAATAACCGACGACTGACCAATGGCAATATTGGCAAACGGTCCGGCATGTACCAGCACAGGCTGACCTTCCAGAGTCTGCAACAGATTCGGATTCAGGGCCTGAACCATCCATGCGGTCATGGCGCCATCCACTTCCAGATCAGCGGTAGTCACCGGGCGATCCTGACGGTCATAGCCGACCACGATCTTGCCCATACGCCTACGCATATCAGCAAGGTCATTGGCAACAGAGAGAATGGCCATGATCTCAGAGGAGACAGCAATGGCAAAGGAGGACTGCATGGTGTAGCCATCCATCTTACCGCCGATCCCGATGGTAATATTACGCAGGGCCTGGGCACAGAAGTCAATGATCCAGTTGAATTCTACCTTCTTGGGATGGATATCAAGACGGCGCAGGTTCCGTTTGGCAAGCTGCTCATCGGTATAGTTGGCCTCATGCTGCATACGGGAGGTCAGAGCCACCATCCCCAGATTATGGGCGTTCATGATGGCGTTGATATCACCAGTCAGTCCAAGGGAGAACTCGGTCAGGGGAATACACTGGGCAAGACCGCCACCAGCGGCAGAACCCTTGATATTCATGGTCGGGCCACCGGATGGTTGACGAATGGCGCCGATTACACTCTTGTTCCGCTTGCCGAGTCCCTGGACCAAACCCATGCAGCAGGTTGATTTCCCTTCACCAAGAGGAGTAGGACTGATGGCAGTCACATCAATATATTTTCCGTCGGGCTTATTACCTAGACGGCCCATGATCTTCTTGAAATCAAGCTTGCCGATATAATGTCCGTGCGGCAGGATCTCCTCTTTTTCAAGCCCGAGCTTTTCACCCAGCTCATACACGGTTTTCATTCGGCTTTCGGCTTCATGCGCGATTTCCCAGTCTGCATGTTTTGTTGGATCAAGCACCATACTCTACTCCTCTCAAGGCAAAGGTTAAGGATCATGCGACCAGGAAGTCAGACACCTACCGGCATCTTCCACCTCCTGACACATTTCATTTCATCATAATTGATGATCCATATAACTAATTGTTAAGAAAGTGTCAATATCCGAGCAGACCACAAAAGACAATGGTACAAAAGAGAAAAGGCCCCTTGTGTGCAGAGTTACAACAAGGGGCCTTTTTTAAAAGACAGACAAAGAACTGGTTCTTCTCTTCTATAACTTCAACTTAACTAAATAATTGCGGATATCTTTTCTGTATCTCTACCTCAAGGGGAATCATAACCTCACGCATGGAGGGCTCAGCAGCAGGAGAGGTTCGCAGTTTCAGGAGATGCTTCCATTCCGCAAGGTTACAATACACAATGATCTCAGTTTTGCAGGAATTGGGCAATACCGTTCTCGCAGCCTGGGGTGTTGAGGTCTCCAGCAGTTTCAAATACAGGGACTCAGTCACTTCCATGGCCTGCTGCCACAGCGTGTATTCAGCAGAATCCGGAGCAAAAAACAGAGGGCGGATAAAGGTCACCTGATTCCCAAACTTGTCCTGACTATAGCGGCAGTAACGCTGACTCTCTTGCAGAAAGGAACAAGGACGATGGCGAACGATTTCATGGGTCACGGCCCGATTTACTATAAACTTTACCCCCAGAAACCGATGACGGAGCAACAGGTCCGGCGCCAGTTGTTCCACCTGTTCCAGGGTTATTTTCTCAACACCAATAGCCCCTACCCCTTGTCTTTTTTGGGGTTGCCAAACGCCTTCAAAAAGATACGAATGGCTGGCGCCAAGAAAATCAACCATGGCCTGCACCAGAGCTATCTCTGGAATGGAAAGATATAACTCCCTGAACGCCCGGATCGAGCCCGTCACCAACAAACCATTATCCACCCGATCGACAAAAAGAAACTTGGGCTGGCATCCCAGAAAATCCGTGATCTGCTGCGAAGAACAAGCAAGACGCAGGGTCACCACCGCCATCTCCATGACCGAGTTATGCCCATGTTCAGCAATCTTCTTCACAAAGGGCAATGCTGAACTCTCGCTGATCTTCTCCTCGCTCTTGTAACAGATACGGCCGCAGGCCTCCAACCGTACCACCAATGACACTTGGTCTAAATCATCCTGAATCTCATAGCTGGGGTCAACAACAATCATCTACGCATCCGCCTTCCAGAAAGGTGACATCTGACGCAACCCGGCAATGATGGGCGGCATTTTCTCCAACACAAAATCAATTTCTGCTTCAGTATTATAGATACTCAGAGAATAACGAATGGAACCATGGGCCGCGGTGAACGGCACCCCCATGGCCCGCAGGACATGGGATGGCTCAAGCGATCCGGAAGTACAGGCCGAGCCGGATGAGGCGCAGATATTATACTGATCCATGTGCAGCAGGATGGCCTCACCCTCCACATACTCAAAGCTGATATTAGCGGTATTGGGCAGGCGGTCAGTCTTGTGACCATTGAGCATGGAATGCGGGATGGATGAAAGCAGCCCCTGTTCCAATTTGTCCCTGAGGGCCTTGACCCTGCTGTTTTCCTCAGCCATATGGGCCGCCGCCAGATCACAGGCTCGACCAAGGCCGACAATGGAGGCCACGTTTTCGGTGCCGCCCCGTCGCCCTTTCTCCTGATGGCCACCCACCAGAAAAGGCACAAAAGGAGTGCCCCGACGGACATACAAAACGCCAATCCCTTTGGGGCCGTGGAGTTTATGACCAGACAAGGACAGGAAATCGACATCTAACTCTTTCAAATTAATGGGAACCTTGCCCACAGCCTGAACAGCATCGGTATGAAAAAGAATACCACGCTCTCTGGCTATCCTCGCCATCTCCGCGATTGGGAAGATCACCCCTGTCTCATTATTAGCCCACATAACACTGACAATGGCTGTATCATCGGCCAGCGCCTCTTCATACTTCTGGAGATCAAGGGTCCCATCCGCCGCCACCATCAAGCGGGTCAGACGATGTTTATGACCGGTCAGGGTGTCAAGGTTCTCGCAGAGATTTTTAACCGCCGGATGTTCGACCCGGGTGGTGACCACATGACGCTTATCGGGAAACGACTGCAGGGCTGAAAAAATAGCAGTTGAATCACTTTCCGTGCCACAACTGGTAAAGACGATCTCTTCCGGCTCCGCCCCCAGCAAACTGGCCACCTTTTTCCGGGCCTCAGTAATCGCGGCCCCCACCTGTCCGCCAAACCGGTGCATGGATGACGGATTGCCATAATAGTCCCGCAGATAAGGCATCATAGCCTCAAGCACCTCAGGGGCAACCCTGGTGGTGGCGTTATTGTCCATATACACAGCATCTTCAGGATTCATCATTTTGATTCCTCCACAATCAGCGAGTCAAGGACCAGCTCCCGCAGTTTTTTCTCCACATACTCTTTCAAGGTAGTCTGTGATTTTGCGCAACTGGTACAGGAACCCCGCAAGGAGACCATGACAAAGTCGCCATCCACATCCACCAATTCAATATCGCCGCCATCCTTACGCAGGCCTGGCCTGATCTCGCGTTCCAATGCCTCTTCGATCTTCTTGATCTTCTGTAGGGTGGTCATGCGCTTGGGTTTTTCAGCTATCTGTTTAATATCGATCCCCTGATGCACGGTGGCCACCAGGATCTCCCGTAAACGATCGATACACTTACCGCAACCACCGCCCGCCTTGGTAAAATTGGTGATCTCTTCCACCGAACGCAGATTGGACTCCTTGATGGCCCTGATAATCTCCAAATCCGTAACCCCAAAACACTCGCAGACCACTTCCCCTTCCGCCATTGGCAGCTTCAGGCCCCGATAATTGGCAATGGCCGACTCCAGAGCCTCGCGCCCCATCACCGAGCAGTGCATCTTCTCCTTGGGCAGCCCGCCGAGACGATCGGCGATATCCTCGTTGGTCACCTTCGCGGCCTCATCAAGGGTCATGCCGATAATCATCTCGGTCAGGACTGACGATGAGGCAATGGCACTGGCACAGCCAAAGGTCTTGAACTTGGCATCGGCAATGACACCCTTGTCATCCACTTTAAAGGTCAATTTCAGGGCATCGCCGCAGGCCAGCGAGCCAACCTCGCCGATGCCGTCAGGGTTTTCAATCTCTCCCACATTCTTGGGATGCAAAAAATGCTGTTGAACCTTATTGGTGTATTCCCACATGAGCCACTCCTGATTATTTAGGGGCCGTTACGAAATAACTTTTACCTTCATATCCATTTACGTTACTCAGGCCATGGATGGCCCAGTGTCGCGGGTGCCATGGACGGCACAGGAGCAACCGACCCCTTATGCCGTTAACGCTACTGCGATAGTATACAGTTATTTTTTGACAACGGCTGATATAAAAAAGAGTGAACAGAAAAAAGATTTTCCCATTCACTTCTCACTATTCACTTCCGCACACACTAAATACTTCACCAAGAAAAATCAACGTGCAAGTGAAATCCCAACGAATTCAATCCAGCAAAAATTTCACAACAATCCAATCTCCTTCAACATGGCCTTGGCCGCCTGCACCAAGTTCCCGGTTCCGGCAGCAGTGCGCGACTCCACATAAAAACGGACCTTAGGTTCGGTGCCGGAAGGACGGATCATCAGCCAGGAGCCATCCTCAAAGATCATCTTGCGGCCATCAATAGCAATAACCTCGGCGATGCTCTGGTCAACATCACCCACCTTGACCAGAGCTCCCACTCCGTAGCTTTGCAGACGTTGCAGGATCGCCTTGAGCTCCTCCCCTTTGGCGCTCACCTCAAGCCCGCCGCGATCAGGGTAATAGGCACCAAATTCTTCCTCAATGCGGTGCAGGTACTCACCGAGATTCAGTTGCAGGGTCAAGACCATATCCATGGCCACCAGCAAGCCGATATAGGCGTCTTTCTCCGGGGTATGGCCGATCACCGAGATGCCATCCGACTCCTCAAAGCAGACCAGGGCCTGCCCGATCACCGGCTTGAACTCCTTGAATCCCACCTTGGACTCAAAAACCTGCTCGCCAAAAGCGCGAGCAAGACAATTAGCCAGATTGGAGGTAGCCACCGTCTTGGCCACCATCCCCCGCTTCCCTTTGACCTCATGGAGGAAATGGTAGGCCATCGCTCCAAACTGATTCATGCTGATCTCAACCGTGCCATCGGTAAAACGGATGCGATCGCCGTCCGGATCGATAATCGCGCCCAACTTGAGCCTTTCCGGCCTGGCCCGCAAGGTCTCCCCCACCTGCCGCATATTCGCCGACGAGGGCTCCGGGGCAATGCCGCCAAAGGTCACATCGGCATCGGCCCGCAGATGAATCAGCCTCTCTCCCCCGTTTCCCTCAAAGAGCGGTGCAACATGAAGACGACTGGCGCCATGCACCGAATCAATGACCACACAGAGATCTTGATTTTCCTGAAAGCCATGCATGATTCCATCCAGATCAAGGCCGTGGGCCGTGACATTACGGCGCACCAGGCCCTTCCAGCTTGCCAGGGAATCAAATGGTCGGATATCCGTTCGCTGGGCAGGAGACAACAGAGGAGCTGTCAAGGAAATCAGGGGGGAGACATCAGCGCCGATGATCCGGCGAGCATTGACGGTGATTCTGTCGGTCAACTCCGAGGCGGCTGGCCCAGCATCAGCGGCATTGTACTTGAATCCGCCATACTCCAGAGGGTTATGTGATGGGGTCAGATTAATGGAAAAGGCAGCACCCAACACCAACAGCGCCGCTGACAACACCCCGGTGGAGGATTCGCCGGCATAATGGACTGTAAACCCGGCGTTGACCAGGACCTCTACAACGGCTGCAGCCAGAATCTCACCGCCAAAACGATTATCAAATCCGACCACGCAACCCTTTTCCTGGGCTTCCTGCAAGGTTGAGACCCCCAGAAAAGGCGCCAGCTCCGTCTGCTCATCAACAGCCTGATACAACTCAACAATAGCGGCAGTGACACAAGAGACGGAACGGACAAAGAGATCCTTGCCCAGTATCCCCCGCCAACCGGAGGTCCCGAACTTCACCACTTCCCGTGGCTGGCCCGTATTCCCAACAATTTCATCCATGACCAGCAGATAGACCTGATCGATATACCTCTGCCAGACCTCACCTTCATTCTTTCTTTTCTCAACAATCTTGCGAATCAGTGTGAAATAATCACTACCGGCATGATCATTCCCAATCTTGCAACTTTTATATAAACCACGAACCTCATCAGCTATCATCATCTAACATCCTTATTTATTTATGAAAATCACTTTTTACTTATTTTTTTCCAGAAGAATCGCCAGGGCCTCTTCAATGGTCTGCGGGTAGTGAAAAGCAACACCTGCCCGAATATCTTCTGGAATTTCCAGCACATCTTTTTCATTCAAGACCGGCAGAACCAGCTCCCTGATCCCGGCCCGCAAGGCACCAAGGACCTTCTCACCTATTCCCCCCACCGGCAGCACATCGCCACGCAGTGTAATTTCTCCGGTCATGGCCACATCGGGCCGAACAACCCTTCCGGTAATCACGGAAACCAGGGACGCGACCATGGCCACCCCGGCAGAGGGACCATCTTTGGGAATCGCCCCTTCCGGCACATGCACATGGATATCAATTTTGGAAAATATTTTTTCATCAATCCCCAACTCTTGAGCATGTGAACGAATATAACTGTGGGCAGCCGTTGCCGACTCTTTCATCACATCGCCAAGTTTGCCGGTGAGGGTAAGGCCGCCACTTCCTTTCATCTTGGAGCTTTCAATAAAAAGGATCTTTCCGCCAACCGGCGTCCAGGCAAGACCAGTGGCCAGACCCGGTCCCCAACTTCGGGCTTTGATTTCCGGAAAAAATCGAACGGGGCCAAGAAAAGAGTACAGATCATCAGGGCCAACTACTCGTTTTTCAGTTCGTCCCCTGGCAATTTCCGCAGCTATCCCCCGACAGATTGCAGCAATCTCCCGTTCCAAATTCCGCACCCCGGCCTCACGAGTATACGATTCCACAAGAACGCCCAAGGCCTCATCCGAAAGGACCAGATCGTCTTCGCCCAGGGCATGGGCCTCCTTCTGCTTGGCGAGAAGATGCCTTCGAGCGATGGCCACTTTTTCCGGCAGGGTGTACCCGGACAGTTCAACCACCTCCATCCGGTCACGCAAAGGTTCAGGGATAGTGTCAAGCACATTGGCTGTAGCAATAAACATGACCTTGGAAAGATCGAATTCAATCTCCAGATAGTGATCGGTAAAGGTTGAGTTCTGTTCAGGATCCAAAACCTCAAGTAGGGCCGAGGAAGGATCACCGCGAAAGTCATTGCCCAGCTTATCAATTTCATCGAGCAGAAAGACCGGATTATTGGTTTTTGCCCTTTTCAGACTCTGGATGATCCGGCCTGGCAGGGCGCCGATATAGGTCCGCCGGTGGCCTCTGATTTCCGCCTCATCCCTGACTCCGCCCAGGGAAATCCGCACAAATTCCCGGTTCATGGTGCGGGCGATGGACTGCCCGAGAGAGGTCTTCCCAACTCCCGGCGGACCGCTGAAACAGAGAATCGGCCCGTGCATATCCTGTTTCAGCTTGCGCACCGCCAGGAATTCCAGGATCCTTTTTTTGATTTTTTTCAGGCCATAATGATCCCGCTCAAGATCGCTCTCCGCCTTTTCCAGGTCAAGGGTGTCGGCACTTGATTCCAGCCAGGGAAGATCAAGTATCCAGTCGAGGTAATTGCGGGTGACTGAGTACTCCGGCGAGGAAGGGGAAATCCGCTCCAGACGGACAAGCTCTTTTTCCACCACCTTCCGCGTCTCTTCCGGCAGCTTCTTGACCGTAAAGCGCTCGCGCAACTCCTTGACCTCGACCTTTTCACCATCCTCGCCCAGCTCCTTACGAATGGATTCCAATTGTTGCCGTAGAAAAAATTCGCGTTGCCGACCATCGATATCTTTTTTTACCGATTCCTGAAGCTTCTGACTGGTCTCCACAGTTTCGAGACGCTTGCTGAGTTCCAACATAACCCGCCTAAGGAGCTCTTCAAAATCCCTGATCTCCAGGATCTCCTGTTCATCTTCAACCTTCAGATTAAGCTGGGTAGTAACCAGATAACTGATATGAAAAGGATTATCCAGGGCATGCAGGGTGAGTCCCAACTCTTTTGGCAGTTCCGTCAATTGGACAAGCCTGGTAAACTGGGTACGCAGACTGAGGATCATTGCCTGCCCCTGCGGACTTTCATTCCAGGCCATAGGGACCTCCCGTACAGTGGCTCGGTGATAAGGAGAAGCCTCAACAACCTTTACTATTTCAATCTTTTTGGTACCACTGATCACGACATGGTAATACCCCTCTCTTTCTTTACTGAGCTTATGGATATAGCCAACAACCCCCACTTGGTACAGATCATCTTCTGTAAGATGGTCAATGCCTTCCGGCACTGTTTTCCGGGTGGAAACAAGCCCGATTATCCGATCGCCGAGAAGCGCGTCATCAATAAGTTGTTTGGACGACTCATCAGCCACCTGCAAGGGAAAGCCCATTCCAGGATAAAAGACAAAACCACGAAGAGGTAAAATGGCAAGGATTTCCGGGACTGCCAGACTGGCAGGGTCCACTTTCTTTTCTACTTCTTTGTCTGCCTGCTGCTGTTCTTTCTCCATATTTCAGCCCTCAACCCGTATCCTGACTATTATCTGACTCTCGACTCTCTTCTTCAGGGAAACAACAAGAATCCCATCAAGACAGGAAGATGAGACCTGTTCCACATCAATGGCCACAGGTAATGCCACCATCCGCGCAAAAGCCCCCAATTCAATTTCCAACTGATGGATACGAACTACAGCCAGCGTCCTTGGAAGTTGCCTCCTGCCACTGATATGTAGTTGGTGTTCTTCCACCAGAAGTTCCAGCGAATCCTTTATCACACCGGCAACATCACAATAGACCGTTATTTCCTCATCGGACTCATAGATATCCACCGGAGGTTGCCACGGCCCTGATTCGATCTTGACCATTCTCGTAAAGGACATATTCCGCAGCATACGACCAGCCTGTATCTGCATCTCTTGAATTTCACGAAATAATTTCTTGCTGATTGGAGCCATCATTTCCTCCATACTGAGACAACAGGGCTGACTGCAGTGCTTGCAAAGTTTTTATCGATCGAACCAATCAACAGACAACCATTTTATAGCTATCTGCTGATCATCTTCAAAAAGCTTATTCACTCATCTGCGGTGTTTTTTTGTACAAATCATGACCAGTCAAGTCACCCGAGCTGTACAACTGACCAGCTAAAAGCTAATCCCGAAAACGTTAATAGAGTGATTACAATGACTCTTTTTTTATTACTTATTTTTTAAGTATGGAATAGAATCGAATAAAAAGTCAACTGAATAAAGTTCCTGACAATATCTCAGGCTAAACCTTGACGAACAGACACTATTCTTTATATATTAACCTTGAATACAAATAGACAAGTACGTACAAGCTACAAAAATTGGGCAAAAGCCCTTCTACGTTAACAAACTAATCCCAGCAGGAGAACTCACATGGGCCTCACTCACGACAAAGAACTGATTATCTGGTTTGATGATATCGGAATTGAAGATGTTCCCATGGTTGGCGGCAAAAACGCCTCCCTCGGCGAAATGTACCAGCATCTCACCTCAAAGGGTGTTGCTGTCCCTCACGGTTTTGCCATCACCGCCTATGCCTATCAATATCTGATCAAATCAGCTGGCATTGAAGATGCTGTCCGCGCAGCCCTTGACGGTCTTGACACCCACGACCTCTACAATCTTCAGGAACGCGGCAAAAAGGTGCGCGCCATTATCCGGGGCGCAAAATTCCCTCAGGACCTGCAAGACGCGATCATCAACGCCTACAAGAAGATGGAAGCGGAATACGGCAAGGATGTGGATGTCGCCGTCCGTTCCTCCGCCACCGCCGAAGACCTGCCAGATGCCTCTTTTGCCGGTCAGCAGGAGACCTATCTGAATGTCCGCGGCTACGATGCCATCCTTGATTATTGCAGCCAATGTTTTGCCAGTCTTTTTACCGATCGCGCCATCTCCTATCGTCATGACAAGGATTTTGGCCAGTTTGATGTCTATCTCTCCATTGTTATCCAGAAGATGGCCCGTTCCGATTCGGCCAGCTCCGGTGTTCTCTTTACCATCGACACCGAATCAGGATTCAAGGATGCGGTCTTCATCACCGGCGCCTGGGGTCTGGGCGAAAACGTGGTTCAGGGCGCTGTCAACCCGGACGAATACTTCGTTTTCAAACCCACCCTCAAAATGGGGAAGAGACCGATTGTCTCCAAGACCATCGGCTCCAAAGAGATCAAGATGATCTACGACAATGACCCCAACACCCCGCACCCGGTCAGAAACATCCCCACCACCCTGGAAGAGCGGAACTCCTACGTCATCAGTGACGATGAGATCCTCCAGCTCGCCAAATGGGCAGTGATCATTGAAGACCATTACGGCAAGGCCATGGACATCGAGTGGGCCAAGGACGGCGACGGTGTTAAGGTCGGTACAGGTAAGCTCTTTATTGTCCAGGCAAGACCCGAGACCGTCCACTCCCAGAGCGACAAGAAGGTCATGGAAACCTATAAGCTGCATGAGAAGGGCAATGTTCTGGCCACCGGTCTGGCAGTAGGTACCAAAATCGGCCAGGGCAAGGCGAATGTCATCTCCGATGTCAAGGACATCCACTCCTTCAAAAAAGGAGAGGTCCTGGTGACCGACATGACCGATCCGGATTGGGAACCAATCATGAAGATCGCCAGCGCCATTGTCACCAACCGTGGCGGCCGGACCTGCCATGCTGCCATCATCTCTCGCGAGCTTGGTATCCCTTGCGTAATTGGCACCGTTGACGGTACCAAGAAAATCGCCCATGGCCAGGACATCACCGCTTCTTCAGCAGAAGGCGAAAAAGGGTATGTCTATGAGGGGCTGCTCAAGTTTGAGATTGACAGGGTAGACCTGGGCGATCTGCCGGCAACCAAGACCAAGATCATGATGAATCTGGCTATTCCGGAAAAGGCCTTCACCGAATGCCAGATCCCCAATGATGGCGTTGGCCTTGCCCGGGAAGAGTTTATCATCAATTCCCACATCGGTCTCCACCCCCTGGCCTTGTATAACTACGAAGAACTCAAGACCTCCAACGATCCGGTAAAACAGGATATCGTCAAACAGATCGACGCCAAAACAGGTGCCTATACCGACAAAAAGCAGTTCTTTATCGACAAGGTAGCCGAAGGTGTCGGTCGCATTGCCGCCGGCTTCTATCCAAAAGATGTCATCGTCCGTCTCTCCGACTTCAAGAGTAACGAGTATGCCAACCTCGCAGGCGGCACCCTCTATGAGCCGGAAGAAGAAAACCCCATGATCGGTTGGCGCGGGGCCTCTCGCTACTACGACCCCAAATATCGGCCCGCTTTTGAACTGGAATGCCAGGGTCTGCTCAAGGCCCGTAACGACATGGGCCTGACCAACATCAAACTCATGGTTCCCTTCTGCCGCACCCCTGCCGAAGGCAGAAAGGTCATTGAGGTTATGCGCGAATGCGGTCTGGTCCAGGGCGAAAACGGTCTGGAGCTCTACGTCATGTGCGAGATCCCCAGTAATGTCATCTTAGCCGATGCCTTTGCTGATATCTTCGATGGCTTCTCCATCGGCTCCAATGACCTGACCCAGCTCACCTACGGTCTCGATCGGGATTCCGGCATTATTAGCGGTATTGCCGATGAACGTGACGACGCAGTGAAAGAAATGATCCGCATGGTTATCGCCACCGCCAAACGACGCGGCAAGAAGATCGGCATCTGCGGCCAGGGCCCCTCCGACTTCCCGGAATTCGCCACCTTCCTGGTTGAACTTGGTATCGATTCCATGAGCCTGATCCCGGATACCGCCGTCAAGACCCGACTGGCAGTACACGAAAAAGAAAAAGAGATGGGAATAAATCCTTAATCAAACTCTCTTCAGGTCACTGTTCAGAGTGTAATAATAAAATATAATAAATAAACAAAAAAGGCATGCCCCCCATTCAGGTCATGCCTTTTTTGTTCTCAATATTTACCCGGCGGGCTCAAGTTTCATAAGCAACACCTTTGATGTATAGAATTGAATCGGAGGTGTCAAATGGAAGAAATGCATGCGGAAAGGCAAGCCGCATCGGGGGCGGCGCAACAAATCCACCGAGCGTCGGGGCAAAATTAAAGACATGACCAACATTTACAGGAGCTTTGAATGCGATCCCCCCAGTCGCGTTGGAAAAAACTCTGAATTATGACCAAGGCAAAGAAATGGCCGCCCATAAAGTCTTCGCGTCCGCTACGGACATGAAAGTCTATTTTGCGGACCCCCATTCGCCATGGCAACGAGGAACGAACGAAAACACTAACGGATTGTTGAGGCAATATTTCTCAAAAGGGACAGCGTTGTCAGGCTACACGCAGGTTGAACTGAATGCGGTGGCCGAGCGGTTGAACGACAGACCTAGAAAGACGCTTAGTTTCGCGACGCCAAAAGAAGCATTTTCAAGATTACTGGCAGAACTGAATGAAAACTTGGAAATCAAACCAGGTGTTGCTTACGCAACTTGAATGCGCCAGGTCAAAGGAGCAAGGCAGAAATAAATCTTGATTTCCTACAAAATAAGCAAGGGATCCGCCCCCAAACCGGAGATGGATCCCTTGCTTAATAAACACGCATACAAAAAACAAAATTGAACAAATAAACAGCAAATCCGGCAGAACCCCTCAATACAATAACAACGGATTTTCCGTCAAAAAAATACAGGCTATGTCAATTAACAATTGTCCAGTTTAAATCAGTAATAGTGGGAAGGAGAGGGGCCTCCCCAAGTTTTACCATCCCATCCATATACCAGACCCTGTTTGCGCCCGAAACACTGTTCCTCCACAGAATATCCGGCTTAACATCATTATTAAAGTCGCCAACACCTACAATTTTCCAGTTCTTATCAGTTTCGGATGTAGTTGTTCCACTACCCACAAAGGTCACTCCATTCATATACCAAACCAATACTGCCCCGGTTGAGGTATTTTTCCAGAGGATGTCAGACTTACCGTCACCATTAAAATCTCCTGTACCTGCAATTATCCAGGCTGAACCAGGAACCGTTGCAATCGATCCACTACCTGAATAAATTATTTTATTCATATACCAGACCTTATTCTGGCCCGTAGTGGAATTTCTCCAGAGGATGTCAGATTTACCATCACCATTAAAGTCACCGGTACCCACAATCTTCCACTTCTGATCGGCAACAATGGGAAGGATGGGCACTTGCCCAAGTCGTATGTTTCCATCCATATACCAGACCTTGTTCGCACCCGTTAAGGTATTCCTCCACAGGATGTCGGGCTTGCTGTCACCGTTGAAGTCTCCCCTGCCCACAACTTTCCAGTTCTGATCTGTTTCTACCGGCAGTAACGCTTGGGAAACTGTGGTTATCCCGTCCATAAACCAGGCCAAATTTTTGCCATCCCTGCTGTTTCTCCAAAGGATATCAACTTTGGTGTTGGGATTTAAGACAATCGGGCGCATCATGTCACTTTCTTCGTGGCTGAGGATGTGACAGTGCCACAGGTACTCATGGCCGAAGTTGTACATTTCATTGACCGTTACAATCGGTTGTGCGGTCAATGGGTCAAGATTTGAGAACCCTACTGTTGAGCCCAAAGGATAGGCCGGATTAAGCGGGCGAATACTCTCGGGTACCGTAAAGGGAAAGTTAAATTGGGCCGGCCTGAGGGCAACGATCGTATCTTCCAGCGGACTTACCCTGACCGTGTCTTTCCAACCCAACTCGTTGGGATCAGGCAGATAGATAAACCCGTCCCAGCCAACCCGGTTGAGAAGCTGCACCTCAAACATATGAAAGTGCACCGGGTGGGTATCCACTCCATTATGGGTGATCTTCCATATTTGCACCTGATCCTTGCCCACGACCTCGGTGGGTGGATCAACAAAGTTTTGCAGGACAAAGGTCTGAATTCCGGCATGGGTGAATGGCAGCTCGAGACCCAGCTTGGCGCTCATGCGTCCGTAGTCATCAAAGACCTCACCCATTTCATCCTGAATGGCCTTGGGCTTTATTGGATATTTAGACACGATTGACCCGTCAACCTTCATGAAACTCAGAGAGGTATCCGTTATTCTCGACACCCCCCAATTGGGATAGGTGACGGGAAAGGTCTTGTTGTACGCGGAGTTGTAGGCAGTTTGTCCAACAATGATCGGTTCCTGCCCGCTTGCAAAAACTCCTTTTGTCGTTGAGGTCGATTTAAACGCATTCTTCAGATTGGTCAAGGTCGTTGCATTGTAGTCGTCAGGAGGCGCACTGCCGCCTGATCCCGAGACCTTAATCTGCATGATCGTCCGGGTGTTGGGGCCATAGCCGACCGGAGTAGTATCGGCACCGCCCATCGATCTATTGTCCGGAGCACCCGTGAAATAATCATAATGCGGGTCGAGTGCCGGCCAGGGCGCGGGAGCGTCGTTATAGAGGATCAGGGTCTTGCCGGCAAACTGGGAGAAATCGACAATAACATCCGCCCGTTCCGCTGGTCCCAGCATCAGAGTGCCCCCCCCCTGGTTCTGTTGCAGCACCAGTCCGGCAGTGAAGGTTGTCGGATCAACGTTCCAGTTGACCGGCTGATTAGGCAGCACCACCGGAGCCGGCAGAAAGCCGCCTTCCGTCCCGATCTGGATCATGGCCGGCCCCCTGGTAGCCGGATCCGGGGCACCACCCTCCCTGTTATCCACAGGCCAATTCGCCGGAAATCCGGGGGTCGTTATCGCGGGAACCATCTTGACCTCTGTCAGCCTGCCCTCAAAGACCTGGGATGGATCCGCCACATACATCTGCAAATTCCAGAACCGGTCATGGGCCGCATTCAGGATCCGGAAACGATATTTCTTGGGATCAACCGTCAGTACGGGATAGGCTGTTCCATTGATTACCGGGGTATCCATGAAAGCCTCTGCGCCCCAGGACGGATTAGGAGTCCCTGGTCTCTCCGGCGGCTGGCAAAAATAGTTATTGGTGGCATCCGGCACACAGTTTGGATCGTAATATTCATTGAGCACCGGCCCATAGAGAACATCCTTGGTGGGCGGCCAGAACCAGGGGCCATAATGCCATCGACCGTAGGCATTTATCCCGCTCAAGTCAGGATTGAATGGATTCTGGGCCGACATATACACATGCGGCCACCAGAGGTCTCCGGTTACGGGAAGCGCACCTGTGGCACTCCAGGGCTGAATTGTCCCCGGCTGACTTCCCCAGATCCAGGTCGGATCGGTGTTGAGAACGTACGTCGGGCTCGCGGGGACGCCATCTACATAGGTCTTGTCCTGAAGGATCAAAGGAATCTCTTCACCAGCAATACGCCCGGGAATAAGCCCGTTAGCAATAAGCTTGTTCTCAGTCGGGTCCCTGACCAGCAATCCCGCGGCCCCACCGGCGTAAACACCAAGGCGGGTGATTCCCCAGCTATGATCGTGAAAAAACATCATCCTCGAACTCTGCTGATTGGTCCAGTAATAGGTTTGCGACCCGGCGCCGGGATTGTTTGTCGCGCCAGCCACAGTACAGATCGTCTTTCCCGCGCAAGAGGCGATCGTGGCCCCTGCGGCATCAAACCACATATCCGGCACATAGGCCACACTGACACCCTTGGGGTAGGCCGTGCTCTCCCCTGCCGGAGTAATCCACTGATGGGCGGTTCCGTCACTGATCCACGGCGTGCGGCCACCATGAAGATGGAGATCAGCCCGGTTCTGGGTAAACACGCCTGTG
This sequence comes from Desulfocapsaceae bacterium, assembly GCA_030653035.1. Classification (GTDB taxonomy): domain Bacteria; phylum Desulfobacterota; class Desulfobulbia; order Desulfobulbales; family Desulfocapsaceae; genus UBA2270. The sequence goes on from JAUSAB010000036.1 coordinate 35,686, forward strand.
GTCGAAGCTTGCAACAGCTTCGTCTCCGGATCATAATTGATCTCAAAGTCCCCGGCTCCCATGATGCTGGTGTCAACGGGGATAAAAAGATCGCCATCAACACCAATTGGCAGCGCATTGGTAAACTTGATGCGCACCGCTCGATTCTTAGCGCTGTCGATCAGAGGACCAAGATAGTGGAACGGCTGACTGTTCCCGGATGGCCCATTGGTCTGACGATACCCCCGCAGCAAGGTGCCTCCGCTACCACCACCTGACGATACCGGCGGCAGATCGCTATGCATCTGCTCCCGGTATTGCCCAACTTCAATTTCATAATAATCAGACCCCGGATATGTGGTTGTATCCGCAACAGCTACCGGGATATACTGGCCAAGATTGTTGGCGTTACCAGCATTCAATCCCGGCAGTCCATCCACAAATTTCCGGAGCGGTGGGCTGTTGGCCCAGTTGGGAGTATTGAAGTAATCCGCTATACCGGTGTCACGGGGACCGGCCACTGCCTCTCCCTGACCAATACCTGAAAATTGGACCGTCAATGCGGCAAGCATGACGATCGTAGTTGATAATCGCTGTCTATTCATTCTTTCCTCCACTTCAAGAAATCATATTTGAGAGGGTATCAGTTATGGCATCGCCGGTGACGCTTGCTGGACAGGGTTCTGTGTTTCATTCTGGGCGTCGATTGCGGCTTCTCTCATCAGGGCATTTCGACTGGCTGCGGCCCGCTTCTGAATTTCACGCTCCCTCATCACCTTCTCTTTCCAGGAAATCCCCGCCTGTGGCTGTATAATCGGATCACTCTGGATCTGACTTTCACGCGGCATCGTGCCTTTCTTTCTCAAGGGAATAACCATCCTTGTACTGGGCTGTACCAGCTGATCATTCTGTGCAGAACTTGTTACCTGATTTTGTTGTTCCTGAGTTGACGAGCCGTTATTCGTCCCCGCGCTCACCAAGGGAATCCATATGAACGACAACAAAACGCATATGGCAATCCAAGACACTCTTTTCATATCCCTTTCCCCCTTTCAGTTAAATGGCACGCTTAACTCATCAACAAATCGTACTTACATCATATTTAATTTCAATTTTTACTGTTTTCATTTACCGCCGACATTTGTTTAACAGCAAGAAGCTCGACCTCAAAAACAAGTACGGCATTCGGTCCGATGGAACCGCTTACTCCCTGCTCTCCGTAAGCAAGCTGGGATGGAACAAAAATCTGCCAGGTGGAACCAACCGGCATGAGCTTGAGTGCCTCTTTCCAGCCGGCGATGACGCCATTAACCTTGAATGTTGCGGGATGGCCCATACGATACGAACTGTCAAACTCGGCACCATTAATCAACGTTCCCCGATAATGGCACTCCTATCGCTGTCAGTCGGCTTTGCGCCATCGCCTGACTTGACAATCCGGTATTGCAAGCCGCTTGCCAGGATCACAACCCCTTCCTTTTTTCCGTTATCCGTCAAAAAGGCCTCTCCCGCCTTCCTATTATCTTCTGCTGCCGTGGTTATGTTTTTGGCCCGCATTCGCCGCACTTCGGTTTGATACTGCTTGAGAGCCCTTCCAAACTCGACATCAGATACAAGAAGTTTATTACCCGCGAACGCATCCTGCATACCTTTCATCACCATATTCAGGTCAATATCGACTCCCTGCTTTTTAAGGTTGCCGATCAAATTGACGCCGATGACATAATTAACCTGATCCTTTTGTGACTTCAGAACCGAATCTTCAGCAGGCTTATCTGGTATCGCCTGCACTCCCAGTTCGGTCTGCGGCTTCACAACTGGCTGAGATTGCGCGCAAGCGCCCTGGTCAACTCCCCAGACACCAAACATCATGGCCGCAACCAGGAAAACGAGAAAAAACAAACCGCGATTATTCAATCCAACCCCCTAGGGTTAATCTTCAGAAAAGTGATGGCCCCAGCACGTTAAACCTGCTCCGGCATTCAACATTTATTTCTTTAAACTTGCCTCTTTCCTGGCAAAATAGGTAACAGGATCTCTCATCAATAACTGCACATTCGCCTCATGCCGACCGGTGTGTTCACTCACGCACCGGGCATACTTATCAGAATTTACATCCTTGAATTGGTTGCAACTCATGAGCATTTTTTTCCTGACTGTTTCCAGTTGTATCCGTTCGGCACGAATTTGTGCCTGTTGCTCCGCCGGCAGAACAGCAGCGCCGGCAATGCTGAAATAAGACATCATGAACATAACGATAGATACGATGGAAAATATAGTTTTCTTGTTCATAACTACTCCTTTATTAGATTATTAATCTCAATCTTTCTGCGGGCCGCAACCTACATGAAAATAATGATGGTTGTGCCATCTATTGTACGAACGGGGATAGCCATATGTCTCTTAACAAAATTCGCAGTAATATTTTTATCTGCATAAACCGTAATCCCCAGAGGATTTTTTTTAAGATCCGTAAGAGCCACGTCTCCACTCCAACCGGTAAAGAGATAGCCTCGCGCTGGTGTTGCCGTTAGAATCGCAGTACTACCATAGGCATAAATACCATTACCTGTAAAAGTACCGCCAGCAGCAGGGAGTGCCGAGATGGTCACCGCATAGGTTTTAGCAAAATTCGCGACAATATTTCTGTTGGAATAAACCGGAATACCCAGAGGGTTTGTTGATCCCGTGGTGTCACCACTCCAGCCGGTAAAAACATACCCTGCTACCGCCGTTGCCGTCAAAGTCGCGGTATCACCATTGGTAAAGGTGCCGTCACCGGTAACACTGCCGCCGGAACCTGCTGGGATCGTTACTGTCGAGGTGGTCACCGCATAACTGTTCCGAATAAAATGTGCGGTGACAGTTTTATCTGCACTCACCGTGATGTCCAGAGGATTTGCGGTGAAAGCCGCAGGGGCAAAGTCTCCACTCCAACCGGTAAAGGTATAACCGGTTGCCGGCGCGGCAGTCACAGTCGCAACACCACCGGATGCATAAGTGCCGCCACCGCTGATAGTACCGCCAGCTGCAGGATTCACCAAAGTTGTTACCAGGAAACCGGTATCAAGTTGGAAATCATTGCCGGATGTCCCCGCGGTCACTGTCTGCGCATTGCCACAGACAGGAGTGCTCGCAGGATTAGCCCACCATTCGGAGGCATAGAGGCCGAGGGGATAAGCCTTCAAGTAATAATCACCGGCGGGGAGGCCACCAATCATATAGGTGCCGTCCGTGCCTATATTGCCAATGCCGGCAGAGGTGTAGGTGGTACAGGGAGTACCGGTATTAGGAATTGCCATTACATACCCCCCATCACTTACAAGATTGGGGGTTATGGCATTGTCTGTCACAGTGCCGGCAATGGTGGTACCGCTATCAAGCTGGAAATTCTTGCCGGAAGCTGTCCCGCCTGCTGCCACCGTCACTGACACTGCATTGCCGCAGATAGAGGTGCTTGAGGAACCAGCCCACCATTCGGAGATTTGATTACCATTGGAATAGGCCTTCAGCATATAGTTGCCGGCGGGAAGACCCTCAATCACGTACGAGCCATCCCCATTCAAAGAGCCGGTGCCGACAAAGGAACCGGTACAGGGAGTGCCGATGTAAGCATCGACATACCCACCGGCAATGGCAACTCCGAGGCTGTCTGTCACTATGCCGGAAATGGTGGCGCCGATATCAAGCTGGAAATCCTTGCCGGTTACCGGAACGCCGGTTGCCACTATCACTGCCTGCGATCCTTCGCAGGCAGAAGTGCTCAAAGGATCTGCCCACCATTCAGGAAGATGGTTACCGTTGGAGTAGGCCTTGAGATAATAGTTGCCGACAGGAAGACCAGTGATCTTATAGGTACCATTCACGTCTATAACAAACGCGGCAAGATCAGTACCGGCACAGGGGTCGCCGGCGTAGGCATATACAAGCCCCCCGGCAATGGGACTTCCGTAGCTGTCTTTCACAGTGCCGGAATTTTGAGCGCCAGTGTCAAGCTGAAAATCTTTGGTTGTCACCGTCTCACCTACTGCCACCGGCACTGCCAAGGCCGATGCACAGGCAGTAGTGCTCGTTGTCGAATCAACGCGCCACTCAGAAACATAATTACCAGAAGGATACGCCTTCAGGTAATAGGCGCCGGTCGGAAGGCCAGCGACAGCATAGGTTCCATCCGTATTTATAATGGCAAAGCCGGCAAAAGTGTAAGTGCAGGCATCGGTGTAAACCTCTACATACCCAAGATCGTCAAGAATGGCATTTCCGGCACTGTCTTTCACTGTACCGGAAATGGTTGCACCGATATCAAGCTGGAAGTCCTTGCCAGTGACCGTATCTCCCAATACCACTGGCACGGATTCTGCTAACGTGCAATCAGAACTGGTCGCGCCAGTTACCCACCATTCAGAGATATGGTTGTTGGAAAAGGCCTTTAAATAATAGGTGCCGGTCGGAAGACCACTGATCGTATAAGCTCCGCTGCCGTCTGTAGAAGCAGTGCCGACCAGGGTATAGGTGGTAGGATCACAGGGAGTGCCGACATAGGCATCTACATACCCATCGGTAACAGCAGCCCCGAGGTTGTCTGTCACTGCGCCGGAAATGGTGGCGCCGACATCAAGCTGAAAATCCTTGCCGGTAATTGTCCCGCTTATTACCACCGGCACAGACTCCGCCGCCCCGCAGACAGAGGTGCTCGCACCCGTTACCCACCATTCAGAGATATAATTGCCAACAGGAAAGGCCTTCAGATAATAAGTGCCGGCCGGGAGGATAATCGCATAAGCACCAATGCCATCGGTAACGGCAGTACCAGCCACCTGATAGGTAGTGGGGTTGCACGGGTTAAGGGCAATAAGAGGATCGACGGCAGTGTAGGCAACTACTTCCACATCAGCAATGGGCGCGGGTGTTATGGCGTTGTCCGTCACTGTGCCGGAAATGGTGGCAGCAAAAACAGGGCCGGCGCCCACACTCAAAATAAACAAGAGTAACCAACCAAAGATATGCCTGAAAACACTATCCTGTTTCATACGCCACCCCTTTTTATTTTTTTTAATCACGCCAACCATCGGCTACCGATGAATCAATGCAAATCACCCACTGCCGGAAAATACATTTCCGCTCGTTATTGCAAGACAGGCACGTCCTTCCATTTATACACAATGAAAAGCCTTGATACCCTCATAAGATTCCTCTCTCCCTTCAAAAGATATATAATAATAATTCTCATTTTCTTTGGGCCTGTCAAGAAAATTGTATACCCTTTTATCCTCAATAGCGAAAATAATTTGCAACCATTTAAGCTCCCGGCACCAGGCATATCGACATTGATATATATATCAATATGTTACCCCGACAAGGTTATTTGCTTTAATATGCCGCCATACTCAGGTTGGAAAACAGAATGCCGTATCCGGCGATCAAGACCAAAAGAGAATTTGCCAGGATCGAGATCAGGGAGAGTAGTTTTTGAATGCGCGGAATAACATCGTGGAGACTATCAATTTTCCGAAACGGGTTGATAACGCCAGCCCCCAGTCCGGATACGGCACTCACCAGAATCGCCAGATACAGGGGATACCCCACGTACCCATACTCCGAATGCAGGATACAGAACGGGCAGTGGTGGGTAGGCAGCTCATAGAAATAAATGCTGATAACCGAAATGAGTGCGGCAACGGACATGAGAAAATGAATAAACGAGGCAATGGAAAAAGAATAGACACCTTTTGCCTTCAGATACACAGACAGTCCTAATGCCATGGTGATGAATATGCTTGCAAAAAAGGCTATTTGCGACAGCAAACGGGGCAGAGCCAGAAAATCGGCCATAACTGTATTGGCATCGATGCTGAAAAGCGTCCCGCAACAGGAGGTGATAATATTGGGCCTGAGACCTAGAAGATGCCCGGCCTGAACACTGGTTTCGGCAAGCAGAAAAGGGGCAATGCCAAGCAGCAACCAGTACTTGGTACGGATTAACGGATAATCAGGGGCCTTATTATCGGTAAAGTTGACAATGAGCCACAGACCAGACAGAAGACAACTGACGATCTTCAAAATAAGGGCCGGATAACCGAATCCATTGACATTGAGGCTGCCGGCGGCGCACATGGCGCCGACAAAAAGAGGACTGAGCGTATCGGCGGTATAGATAAAAAGAAACAGGGAAAGGAGCTGGAAACCCAGGACATAACTCATGACCATCGAGACCAGATAGGTTCTGCGCTCAAGCCCAAGTTGCCGCTCACTGCCACTGCGGATATCCCAACACCGAATGATGCGCACACCTTCGTATGCGCAATAGCACAGCATGGAGGATGTCAGGGCCGACCCCAGAAGCAAGGCCAGGATGCCGGGATGAAAGATCATGGGACATCCCCAGAAGACACAATCCTCCCGTCTCTCATCTCGACGATCCGGTCAATGACATCCGATTCATAGACAATGGGATCGTGGCTGGCAATGAGGATAGTTTTTCCTTCCTGTTTAAGCTGCCGCATGATTTCCATGAATTCTGCGGAGAGACGGGTGTCCAGGTGGGCGGTCGGCTCATCGGCGATGATGATGGCGGGGTTGTTGATCAAGGCCCTGGCAATCGCCGTCCGTTGTGCCTCGCCACCGGAAAGCCACTCCACCTTCGAGGTCGCCTTGCCGCCAATATTCAACAAATCGAGCAGTTCCATCGCCCGTTTCTTCAGGGAGACATAGTTCTCACCATTGGGATAGGCGGGAAGCATCACATTTTCCAGGGCGGTAATACCCTTGATAAGATTGAACTGCTGAAAGATGAACCCGAATGTCTCCCGTCTTATTTCGGTGAGAAACCGTTCGGGAAGACTCGTAATCTCCCTTTCCTGCAGCGTGATTCGGCCCGCAGTCGGTCTGGCCATACATCCCAAGATGCTTAACAACGTGGTTTTTCCTGAACCACTCGGCCCTTTCAGCGCAGTAGCCCCCTGGGAGTCGATGGCAAGAGTCACCCCTTCAATGGCCACAAATTCGTTAGGCCTGCCGGCGTTGAAGACCTTGCGGATATTCTGGAGATGGATCATAACCCTACATCCTCATCACAGAATCCGGGTCAATCGTTGCCGACCGCCACGACGGCACAATCGTTGCTACGGTATAGGGAATGACCGTTAAAAAAAACAGGGTCGCGATCTGATAACCACTGATATACGGCGTCAGTCTGAAATGGGGGTAAAGAACCGACCATCCTTTCAGCACGGGGGCAAACAGAATGGAAGATGCCAGAAAAATATGCAGATAGGCCAGAAATATTCCCATAAAAAATGCCATCAAAGACACTGCCGCGCCTTCCCAGAATTTCATCAGCAGGATATCCGTAGTTTCCCACCCGGTCGCCTTGAGAATACCGATCTCCCGTTTTTCCTCGGCGCTCAGTCCCGTTGCCTTGTCCCATGCCAGGATAATGAAGGCAAGGAAAACGCCTGCCAGGACCATGATGATCACCCCGCTCCGCCAGTCAAAAACCGCGTCATAGGTTCGCAGGATCTCTTCCCGCAAAATCGGACGGGTATCAGGATGGATTTGCGTGATCTTGGTGGCGATGACAGGAAGCTCTTTGGCATTTCTGACCTGGAGCACCAGATCCGTGGCCTGACCCGTGGCAATGGAAAAGATCTTCCGGAAATCCGTCTCCGAGACCAGGATCAGGTCGGCGGTAACCAGCTCTGAGGCAAAGGGAAGAAGCCCACTCACCTTCAGGCTCAGGGCGGATCCGTCATAGGTTTTAAAGGGGATGATCTCATTTTTCCGAAGGGGCTGATTACGCTTTCCGGCCGCACTCCGCCAGGAGACGCCGTTGCCGATAACAATCTCACCGGCGCGGTCGTTTAAGTCCGCATTGACCATCAGGGTGTAATTTGCGCCGCTCAGGGCGTCGTAATAGTATCCCCACAGACGCGGGGCAACGGATTGAACCCCCTTGATCTGTCTGATCGAATCGATATAGTGCGTCGGGATCAGATCCTGTCGACCGGCCACCAATTTTTGGACCGTCATTGCCGGGGCGTCCTGAAGAATCAGGGCCGCCTCTTTCTTCAACGAATGCGAAAAGAACAAAACCGAGGCCAACAGAAAGATCACAAAGGTGTAAACCAGCACCAGGGCGATATTTTTACCCTTTCTCCTCCCGAGAGAAGAAAGGGTAAAATCAAGAATATTCCGTTGTTTTTCAAGGGCTCTCATATATGCTCACTGCTGTGTCGGTGGGTAGAGATGAGCTGGTACCGCCATAATGGCGCCTGAGGGAAAATGTTCGAGCGCCATCGGATGGTCCTGAAACGGCGTGTGCAGATCCGTCATACTGGGATGGCGGGTGTAGCGCGCCTCGGTAAACAGACACAAATCAGTCAACGTCAGCACCCTGACGATCTCGCACCGCTCCCTGATAAATTCGCGGTCAAGACGCTGACTGATGGCCGCATCCATGAACATCAGACCCATCAGAAGCCCTCCCACAACAAGAGAACTGAAAAAAACATCTGATTTTCTCAGTTCAGGCTGCATTCAAGTTAAGACCGAAAAGGCAAGCAAGTGGCTCCGAAGCAGTACAAGTACGGTAAGGGGCCCCGCAGTGTAGCCGACGAAGGTATTGGCAGGAATGCGATTTGGAACCGGCAACATCAATCCAGTCCTTTAATCAAATCAGGGGTAACCTCATCAAAACGAATCAGTTTTTTCCCGAAATGGTCTTTCATGAATTCCGCAGCATCCGCTTTCTGGACAAACGGCATGAGTTCCCGTCCCATTGGTCCGAAGACATCGCTACCGATGACATACCAGGCTTTCCGGCCGTCGATCGGGGTCATGCTGTAGTAATCCATAACATAGATAAAGGCGATGTCGGACAAATCTTTGGCCGCCTGATATTTTTTGATATTGAGGTAATATTTAAACATGTCTTTGGCACCGTCAAAAAGCACATGGGAGCCATCCGCAAAGATGACCTGGGCCAGAAAATCCGGATATTTTGCCACAAACATGCCGCAGACCGGGCACTTGTCTGCCTTTGCGGCCGTAACAGGCGCTGCTTTACCCGTCATCGGCAATGATACCATGAGAAGAAGAACAATAATCACTCGAAAAGTATGCATAACAAGCCCTCCTGATTGCTTATTCCATTTCTAAAATCAAGCGTTCACTTCGTTGAATGCGCTGCGCCGCTCCTCACCGTAGTCATTGTACTGCTTCGTCGCGGCTCGCTTTTCTCCTCGTGTACATCTTGATTGAGCAATGGAATTATATCCTTAATGATGACCGCCCCCCTGCATCTTCTTCATTTTTCTCTTTTCCCGGATCATCTTGGTATCGGCATACATGCTTTCGTAGGTGGCCTTCATCGCCTCGTCAAAGGTCGCCAGGGTTCCACTGTTTTCCATGATAAATTTTTCCGCATCCTCTTTCTTCTCAAAGGCCCATTTGGCCTGTTGGGTCATGACCCCTGACTTGTTGCCACCAACAACCCAAAATGCCTTTTCCGCATCGATGAGCTTTTTGCTGTTGAAATCTCCCACCTCCAGCGAACTCGGTGTTTTATCGATATTCAAGGAGAGATCAATTGCCAGACAATGAATACTGCAAGTTCCCAGCGTCGTTCCGTCATCATAGGTCACGAGCATCCTGCTGTGCGCGAATTTAGCCCTGTCCATACCACAGAACTTACAGGATGGCTCTTTTTGCATATCATCCTGAGCCCAAACGGCTCCAGTCAGGGACAATATAAATGTGACCAACAAAACAGACAAAATTCCCTTTTTCATAATACCCTCCATTGAGTTTAAGATAGAGACACATTTTTGTGACCCGTAAATTGTAAACCGTGAAGCATGAAACATTACCACGTTACACTTCTCGCTTCACAGTTTTTTTGACCTCAAAGTGCCATTTCCAGATCTCATAAATAGCTGGATATACCAGAAGCTCCAATAAAAAAGAGGTAAAGATACCTCCAATCATGGGCGCGGCGATTCGTTTCATAACATCGGCCCCTGCACCCGTGGACCACATGATCGGAAGCAGCCCAAGGAACATCGTGGCCGTGGTCATAAATTTTGGCCGCAGGCGTTTGACCGCCCCTTCGAGAATGGCCTTTCGCAGTTCATCCAGACTGCGAAGCCGGCCTTCTTTCCTGGCCTGTTCATAGGCGATATCAAGGTAAAGAAGCATGAAGACACCGGTTCCCGCATCGACACCAAGCAGGGCGATCAGTCCAACCCATACCCCGATGCTCATGTTATATCCCAGCACAGACAACAGCCACACCGCACCAATGGCGGAAAACGGGACCGCCAGCAAAACGATGCCGGTTTTGATTATGGAACGGGTATTCAGATACAACAGCAGAAAAACCAGAGACAAGGTCAGGGGCAAAACCACACCCAGGCGTTGCTTGACCCGCTGCATCGCTTCATACTGACCGCTCCAGGAAACGGTATACCCTGTCGGCAGCTTCACCTGGTCTCTGATCAGACTGCCAGCTTCTTCAATATAGCCGTTCGGATCACGTCCGGCCATATCCACATAGACATACCCGGTCAGCAAGCCGTTTTCATTGCGAATCATCGACGGGCCAGTGGTTACCTTGATATCGGCAAGCTGGCCTATGGGAATCTGCCGCTGCCCTTCCGGGTCTGCAACCAGAACCCGGGCAAGTGAAGGCAGATCCGCCCGGAAATCGCGCTGGTAGCGCACGTTGACTGAATAGCGTTCCCGACCTTCAACGGTCGTGGTCACGGTTTCTCCGCCGATGGCGTTCTGAACTGCGACCTGGGCCTCGTCCATGCTCAGGCCGAAAAAGGCCAGTTGTTCACGATTCCATTCAAAATCGAGAAAATAGCCACTGCCTGTCTTTTCGGCAAAGACGCTACGAGTTCCCTTTACCGTAGGCAGCAAGGCTTCAATCTGAGCGCCGATCTCCTCAATGACGGTGAGGTCGGATCCGGAAATTTTAAGCCCGACCGGCGTTCGGATGCCGGTTGTCAGCATATCGATCCGCCCCTTGATCGGCATGGTCCAGCCATTGGCAAGCCCTGGGAGGGTGAGGGCCTCATTCATCAGGCCGATCAATTTCTCCGTGGAAATACGATCAGGGGCAAAGCGGCGCAAGATGACCTTGGCCCACTCCGGCGCCCATGACGAATACCAGGTATCAACAGAGCGCCATTTTGTCTTGGGATGGAGAGTGATCACGGTTTCCATCATCGACAGCGGCGCAGGATCTGTGGAGGTCTCCGCACGGCCAGCCTTGCCCAGCACCCGATCCACTTCCGGAAACTGACGGATAATCCGGTCCGTTGCCTCCAGCAACCGCTGTGCTTCGGCAATGGAAACCCCCGGTGTGGTTGACGGCATGTAGAGAATTGCGCCCTCATCAAGCGGGGGCATGAATTCCGACCCCAGGCGGAGAAAGACCGGAATAGTAGCAAGCACCAGGATAAGTGCCGCAGCGAGCACGATCCCTTTCCGTCGCAGCGTCCACTCGGCAACGGGTTGATAGAATCGAATCAGCACGCGGCTGAGCGGATGTTTTTCTTCGGGATGGATGGTTCCCACGACCACGGCGTTTGCCGCCCGGCACAACCACTGCGGCCGGAAGTCATAGCGACGCAGACGAATGAAAAACAGCCGCAACGCCGGATCCAGGGTAATGACCAGCACTGCGGCAATACCCATAGCAAGGGTCTTGGTGTAGGCAAGCGGTTTGAACAGACGGCCTTCCTGGGCCTCAAGGGTCAGCACCGGCAGAAAAGAGACCGCAATCACCAGCATGGCAAAAAAACTGGGACCGGCAACCTGCTTGACGGCAGTAACGACAACCGTCCGGTAGTCCTCTTTCCGGCCGTTCTGCTCCCATTCCTCCAGTTTTTTATGGGTCTGCTCAACCACGACGATGGCCGCATCCACCATGACACCAATGGCAATGGCAATGCCCCCGAGCGACATGATATTGGCGGTGAGCCCCATCATCCGGAAGGGAATAAACGCCAGCAGGACCGCAATGGGGATGGTGATCATGGGGATGATGGCGCTGGGAATGTGCCAGAGAAAGAGGAGGATCACCAGCGCGACGGTGACAATAATTTCCACCAGGGTAGATTTCAGGTTATCGATGGCCCGAAGGATCAACTCGGAGCGGTCATAGATGGGAACGATCTTGACCCCGGCTGGCAGTCCGGGTTCGATCTCCCGAATTTTGGCCTTGACGCGGTCAATAATATCAAGGGCGTTTTGCCCCTGCCGCATGACCACGATGCCGGAGACGACTTCACCGGTGCCGTCAAGATCCGTAATCCCCCGGCGCAGATCCGGGCCCAGAACCACCTGCCCGACGTCCTTGATGCGAATCGGGGCGCCGCTGTCACTGGTCGTGAGCAGAATATTTTCAAAATCGGTAACGGACTTGGCATACCCACGCCCCCGGACCATGTACTCAGTCCCGCCAAACTCAATCATCCGGCCGCTCGCCTCGCTGTTGCCGCCCCGAACCGCTTCCACCACCCGACTGAGGGGAAGATTATAGGCCTGCAACAGGTTCGGATCAACATTTACCTGATACTGCCTGTTGAAACCGCCAATGGGCGCGACCTCAGCAACACCGGCAACCGATTTCAGATGATAACGCACCATCCAGTCCTGACAGGAGCGAAGATCAGCCAGGCTGTGTTTTCCGGACTCATCGACCAGGGCATACTGAAAAACCCAGCCCAGCCCCGTGGCATCCGGCCCCAGTTCGGTCTGCACCCCTTGCGGCAACTGCGACAACACGCCGGAAAGATATTCCAGGGTTCTCGATCGTGCCCAGTAGATATCGGTGCCCTCTTCAAAGATGACATAGACATAGGAATACCCGAAATCGGAAAAGCCACGCACCGTTTTCACCCCAGGCGCACCGAGCATCGCAGTCACGACGGGATAGGTTACCTGATCTTCGATGATATCCGGGCTTCGATCCCATCGTGAATAGACGATCACCTGGGTGTCGCTGAGATCAGGAATAGCATCAAGGGCAACACGGTTCATGGACCACCAGCCGGCGATACAGGCGGCGGCAATCAGGAGAAAGACGATAAACCTATTGTTAACGGAGAGATCAACAATACGGTCAATCATGCCCGTGCTCTCCCTGATCAGAAGGGCCTGCTTTTGATTTGTCTGGAGCCCCCTTTTCCGCTTCCGGTTTTGTCAAACGTCCAGCCGCAGCCAGTTTCATCCGGCTTTCGGAATCAATGAGAAAATTACCGGAAATGACGAATTGTTCTCCGGGAGCAAGCCCTTGAACTATCTCGACACGATCGCCGAACCGCCAGCCTGTCACCACCTCACGGGGCTCGAAATACCCATCTTTCAGGGCGATAAAAACCACCTTTCTACGCCCGGAATCGAGGACTGCATCTGCCGGAACCGTGACGGCCGAAGAGAGGGTAACGAGAAACTCGACATCGACAAACATCTCAGGACGAAACAGATAATCAGGATTATCTATCTCCAGACGCACCTTCAGCGTGCGTGTCTTGGCATCGAACGGCGGCAGGACATCACTCACCTTGGCTTCAATATATTGTTTCTGGCGCGGCAGGGAGATCCTGGCACTCATCCCCGGCTGGATGTACTGCGCGTCCGTATTGAAGACATCCGCCACAATCCACACACGGCTCAGATCAGCCACCCGGAAACATTCAGTGCCGCGCTCAACCTTTTGCAGAGGAGAAACCCGACGGTCGATCACCAGACCGGTGATTGGAGACCTGACTTCAATAGTTTTCACATACTTTCCGCTTCGTGCCAGCTCCTCAAGCTGGGTTGCACCGACACCGAGATTCAACAGTTCCAGTTTGGCCTTGTTGGCATAGAGGATATCGTCTTCACGGATGAAGGCAGTATCTGTATTGTCAGCAGGGGGTTCGTCTTCCTCGTGCATCATATGATCGCTCATAGCCTGCAGGGATACAGAAGAATTTGCGACGGGAGGGACAATGTCAGACGGAGACTTTTCGGGCTGAAGGATTTCAGGCTGAGAAGATGCTTCCGGGGAAACCCTGGATTGCATGGCTGAAAACGGCATTCCCAGGGATGACTTGGCTGCTGGTTGTGACTGCTCGGGTTGAGGGGCGGGGGCGGACGGCAATACCTCTGGAGATAAGTCCGTCTGCTGCGGAACGGCAGGAGACGCTTTCTCAACCTTCATGCCTTGAGATGACATTTCCGGGGGTAACGTGGCATCTGACGGTGACATTACTGCCTGTGGAAATCTGGACGATTGCGCCAGAGGTTGCCTGGCTCCGGAAAAATTTGTTGCCGGCAGCCGCCTTCGCCCCGTATTGGCAAGCTCAGTCAGATATCGCTGTTGCCAGGAAAAAAAATCATAGCTATAGATATTGATCAGAGCCATGAGCTGGTCTTTTTGGATCAGGCTGCCGATAGTGGCCTGCGGGATATAGGACATCCAGCCATCGGCGGCAGAGACCAGCGAATATATCCGATTTTCATCCGCTGCTATACGACCCAATGCCCGAATTTCATGTGTCTCCGACACGCTCTCTGCTGTCCCAACCTGCACACCGATGATCTGCTGTTTCCGAGGTGTTATTTTCACGGTACCAGGCAGCATCGTTCTTCCGGCACCTGTGACTTCCCCTACGCCCGATTCCGTGTCGCCGTAAACAGGTTCCATAGGCATGCCGCACGGCGCAATCCCGGGTTTATCGGATACATTTGCCGGATTCATGGGATCGACATAGTGAAGAATCGGACGTTCTCCACCAGCATTATGATTTTCCCCGGTCCAGCGCTGACTGTACCAGGTGCCTCCCCGGAAAGAGGCAAACAGAAGAACGAGGAAGAACAAGGCAAACAGAGTTTTTTTCATGGTATCGACAAACCTGCTTTCCGTCAGAATCGACGATATCAAGATCCTAAGCCGTCGTAATAAAATAACCGGAATTCACAAAATCTCATCGGTCCTCTCCTGCAAAAACGGACGAGACCGGACATACTCACGGCACCAATTACTTTTGCCCTAAAAGTTCACTGAAATCACACTGGGTGGGAAAGCTGTGCGCTGCATCAGGGAACGAACCCTGACGGACTTCCTCAGCATAGCGAGTCACATTTTCTTTGATCAGAGGAGAGAGGCTGGTGTAGGTCTTGACAAAACTGGGGATAAATTTTTCAAACATCCCCAGAAGGTCATGGGTGACCAGCACCTGGCCGTCACAATGGACACCGGCACCAATGCCGATGGTGGGAATAGAAAGGGTTTCCGTTATAATTCTGGCCAGTTGATCAGGGATACACTCCAGCACCAGACCAAAGGCCCCGGCCTGCTGCAATCCCTTTGCCGCCTCGACCATCTTTCGGGCCGACTCCAGATCCTTGCCCTGCACCTTGTAGCCGCCAAGCTGGGTGGCTGTTTGCGGCGTCAACCCGATATGGCCCATCACCGAAATCCCGGCCGCGACCATGGCGGCCACCGTCGCGCACACCTCCAGCCCCCCTTCCAGTTTCACCGCATCACAGCGAGCCTCTTTCAAAAACCTGCCGCCATTGATAATGGCATCACGCGAACTGCTCTGATACGAGCCAAAGGGCATATCGCCAATGACAAAGGCACCGGGCGCCCCCCGCCTGACTGCGGCCGCATGGTGAATCATCTCATCCATGGTCACCGGCACCGTGGAATCATAACCAAGCACCACCATGCCGAGCGAATCCCCCACCAGCAGGGCATCCACCCCGCAACCGGCAAGCAGGGCGGCCATGGCGGCATCATAGGCAGTCAGTATGGCGATCTTCTCACCTGTTTTTTTCAGGGCAATAAAATCAGCGACGGTTTTTCTTTTGGCCATGGATTATTCTCCAATATCAAAGAGTGAAGGCTGACAGATGTTCTGTTTGGGGATTTTCCGGTTAAAATGCTGATAGGCCTTGATCGTGGCGACCCGCCCACGGGAAGTTCTGGCCAGAAATCCGGACTGGATCAAAAAGGGTTCATACACATCTTCGAGGGTGCTTTTCTCTTCACACACCACGATAGCCAAGGTCTCCAGGCCAATAGGGCCGCCCTGAAAGGTATCAATGATGGCCAGGATAATCCGCCGATCCATCTCATCAAGGCCAAAGCCATCGACATTCAACAGATTCAGGGCCGCATCGGCAACTCCGGCATCAATGACCGGGTGATTGCCGACCTCGGCAAAATCCCGCACCCGCCGCAGCAGCCGATTGGCGATTCTGGGGGTGCCACGGGACCTACGGCCAAGTTCAAGGGCGCCGCTGGCATCAATCCGCATCCCGAGGATCAGGGCCGAACGCTGGACAATGGTGACCAGCTCCTCTGGGGCGTACAATTCCAGGCGGAGAATGACCCCAAAACGATCACGAAGCGGCGGAGTGAGCAGGCCGGTACGGGTGGTGGCCCCCACCAGGGTAAAGCGGGGCAGATCCATGCGCACCGAGCGGGCACCGGGCCCCTGGCCAATAATCAGATCAAGCTGAAAATCCTCCATGGCCGGATAAAGGATCTCTTCCACCGCATGATTCAGACGATGGATCTCATCGATAAAGAGAATATCCCCTTCCTGGAGACTGGTGAGGATGGCGGCAAGATCCCCCTGCCGCTCAATGACCGGACCGGAGGTCACCTTGATCCCGGCATCCATCTCATTGGCAATAATATGAGAGAGGGTAGTCTTGCCAAGACCGGGAAAACCGTGAAACAGAACATGGTCAAGGGGCTCGCCGCGCCCTTTGGCCGCGCGGATAAAGATATCCAAACTCTTGCGCAGCGCTTCCTGCCCGATATAGTCCACCAGCCTTTTAGGCCGCAGATCATACTCAGACAAGGGCTCACGACTAACCGCCCTCGGGGTGACCAGCCGCTCATCGACACCTATTTCTTCCTCGATATTCATGCCAGTGTCCGCAAGGTTTCCCGAATAAGTTCTTCAACCGGCATGGCGGCAAAAGAGGCGTCCCCTACCCGCTTCTTCACCGTAGTCAGGGCCTGCCGGGCCACAGGATCAGGGTAGCCGAGATTTACCAGCACCGACAGGGTATCAGCAACAGCGCCACCTGGGGCCAAAGATTGAACTGCTGTTTTCCCTGTTGTCGCTTCACGCCCATCAGTCGTGCCCTGAAGATGCCCCACCTTGTCCTTCAACTCCACACAAAGCCGCTCGGCCGTCCGCTTCCCCACCCCCTGCAGGGTGGTCAAACGACTGATATCTTCACGGACGATCGCCTGACACAACTCGTTCACCCGCATCCCTGACAGAATGGCAAGTCCCAGCTTGGGGCCAATACCAGAGACCGTCTTGAGAATAAGAAACAACTCTTTCTCATCCACCTCCAGAAAACCATAGAGAATAATGGCATCCTCCCGAACATGGGTATGGATATGAAGAAAGACCTGACTGTTTTTTTCAGGCAGACGGGCCACCCCGTCCGTGGAGAGAAAGACCTCATATCCCACCCCGCCCACATCAATCACGGCCCGGTCCGGACCTGTCATCAACACATTTCCTGTCAGTGTGGCAATCATGATTTATAGGGAAGAAGAAAGAAGGAAGACTAAAGGCTGAAAGATGAAGGCTGAAGACTGAAGTTTTATATAATCACGCATTGTTTACCCCAAATAACCTTTAACTGCCGATACACCTGATCAGTTTTGCTTACAGATGATGGGCATGGCAGATGGCAACCGCCAGGGCGTCTGCGGCATCGGAGCTGGGCAGAGAGGAAAGCCCCAGCAGCACCCGAACCATATGCTGCACCTGCCCCTTTTCCGCCTGACCATACCCTACCACCGACCGTTTCACTTTTTTGGCGCTGTAGTCATGGACCCCCAGGCCATTCTGCATAACCGCCACCACCGCCGCCCCTCTGGCCTGGCCAAGCTTCAAAGCGGAACTGGCATTGCTGGCCATAAACACATCCTCCACCGCCGCAACTTCAGGGCTGTGAAGCTGGATCACCTCATTGACTCCATCAAAGATCTCATTGAGACGATGGGCAAAGGGAAATTGCCGCGTCGTTTTCACTACCCCGCAGGCAACAAAACGGATCCTGCCGGAAACAACCTCGATAACGCCATACCCGGTAATCCGGGAACCGGGATCAATGCCAAGGATACGGGTCATAAAAAAGGCTGAAGGCTGAGGACTGAAGACTGAAGGCTTTCAGCCTGGCCACCGGCGCCTACGACAACTTCTCCATCAGTTCGTTGTCAATATCAAAGTTGGCATGCACCTTCTGCACGTCATCATGATCCTCCAGGCTTTCCAGTAATTTGAGCAGGGATATGGCGATCTTCTCGTCGGTCACCTCAACGCTGTTCTGGGGAATCATGGTAATGGCGGCCTCAATGAACCGGACCTTGCTGGCCTCCAGGGCATCGTGCACCGCGTCAAAGACATCCGGAGCCGTGATCACCTGAAACTCGTCATCTTCCTCCACCACATCCTCAGCCCCGGCCTCAAGGGCCATGTCCATCAACTGCTCTTCCGTAAGCCCAGCTTTTTCTACCTGCAGCAGCCCTTTCTTGTCAAACATCCAGGCGACACAGCCAGCCGCGCCCAGATTTCCGTTATTCTTGGCAAAGAAATGGCGCACATCGGCAACGGTCCGGTTCCGGTTATCAGTCATGCACTCAACAAGCACGGCCACTCCGCCCGGCCCATAACCCTCATAGAGGATCTCGTCGTAAATAGCCCCTTCCAGCTCACCAGTTCCCTTCTTGATGGCCCTGGTAATGTTGTCTTTCGGCATATTCTCTGTTTTGGCAGAGGCAATGGCAGAGCGCAGCCGAGGATTGCCATCAGGGTCACCGCCGCCCATTCGGGCCGCCACGGTGATCTCTTTAATCAACCGGGTAAAGATCTTGCCCCGCTTGGCATCGGTTGCGCCTTTCTTGTGTTTGATTGTTGACCACTTAGAATGTCCTGACATAATATGTTCCTGAAAAAAGTTAAAAGGAATAATTTGAAAGTTAAAATCTGAACGATAAACGACAAAGATTAAAGGTTAAAATTTGAAGGCTTAATCAACAACCGGAGGCTGCTGACCATCCTGCCCACAAAGAGTTTTCAATTTCTTAAACCCCAATCCCATGACAAAAACCTCTCGGCTCTCGGTTCGGGAACTCTTGGGTTTCACCACCTTGACCTGCTCAAAACGGGCCTGAACCTCCTCCACAAAGGCGGGGAAGTCCTCACCCTGAAAGGCCTTGCAGAAGAAATTCCCCTTCTCATGGAGCAGGGTATCGGCCATCAGCAAAGTCTGACGCGCCAGATTGAGCGACTGATGATGATCAGCCCAGCGATTGCCCGTGGTTTTAGGGGCAAGATCTGAAATCAGGACCTTAAAGGCCGGCCTGATCTTCCGCACCTGCACCACCAGCTCAGGGGCCATGATATCGGCGATGATCCAGTGGATAGGAGCCCCACCAGGCCGCGGGACCTTGGCGGTCTCCTGCAGATCAACACCCACGACGATACCCGTTTCGCCAACAATCTCTGAGGCGTAGAGAGACCAGCTCCCAGGACAGCAGCCCAGGTCCAGCACCGAATCCCCCCGACGCAGCAGATGATATTTCTTCTGTGCCTCCTCCAGCTTATAAATGGAGCGGGCCGGATATTTATCCTGCTTGGCCTTCTGATAATAAAAATCTTTTATTTTACGCATAAATTGTACGCACTTTATTCCATTTACAGTTCTTTGACAAGACGGAAATCACCGGATTGCATTGAAGTAGGCCGCTCCCGCCAGTCACTCCTGCGCCGTCCATGGCGCCCGCGACACTTGGCCATCCCTGGCCGTCATCATTCCAGTGACTCATTATTCCTGCCCTTCTGCTCCTGCTCCAGATAGCGCCGCACCCATATATGTGCGTCTTCCTTACTGGCCACCTCACCCTCCACCTGTGCCTCCTGCAGCGCGTCAAGGATCTTTGCGAAAAGAGGACCTGGCGGCAACGAGAAGGAGGTGATCAGATCCTGACCATTCAGCAAACGCGGTCCTTTGATGGCGGGCTGGATATATTGCTCATAGATCGCCAACACCTCACCCAGCAGCCCGGACAGTTCCGCCTCCATCATTGGCGGTTTTTTCTCACCCTGACCTGCCAGACTATCAGCCATGGCCAGCAGGAACAGTCCAATCAGATCATCTCCCGCCTTTTTACTGAGCTTCAAACAGGCCTTGCGGCTCAGGGGTTGTTCCCGCCGCACATTGCAGAGATGAAAAGGTTGCATGTGCATCCCGATCAGGGCCGCAACCCGTTCCCGGTTATCATTGCTCCACCTCAGTTCCCGGCCCAGCTTCATCACCAGCTCCTTGCCCACCTGATCGTGATTATAAAAGGTGACCCGGCCATCCTTATCCTCACGCACCGCCACGGTCACAGGTTTACCCAGGTCATGGAGCAGGGCCGCCCATTTCAACCACACCTTCATCCCCGGCTGTCCAATATACTCTCTGATCCTGGCCGCACACTCAGGATAAAACCGGTCAGGATCTGCCAGAATCTCTTCCATAAAGCCAAGGGCGGCCAGACTGTGATGAAACACATCCAGATGATGAAACCCCGGCTGCTCCATGCCCACCCCTCGGGCAAGCGCCGGGATAATCTGCCAGAGCAATCCGACTTGTGCCATCTCCCCCAGCACCGCGTGGGCCCGGTCAGAGACCATGATCAGATCCAGTTCATGGCTGATCCGCTCAACCGAAACCGTACGGATCAAGTCCACGTGCCGCTCAATCTCTACCCTTGTCGCCTCTTCTATCCTGAAATCAAGGGTAGCACAGAGGCGATAGCCACGCAGCATCCGCAGGGGGTCAGCAAGAAAGGCCTGGGGACAGGCCCGCAGGATCTTTTCTTCCAGGTCATCCAGACCGTGCAGGGGATCAAGCAGGTGCAGCGTGACAGCACGATCCAGCAATGCCGCAAAGGAGACCCCCATGGCATTGACCGTATAATCACGTAGCCCCAAATCCGCTTCAATGGTTTGCGCCCTCTGACGAAAGCTCGAAAAATCGACAGTCACCGCTCCCGCCATCCCTGGCTCCCACGGATTTAGGCCATCCTTGGCCGTCACCGCTCCCGCCATCCCTGGCTCCCACGGATTTAGGCCATCCTTGGCCGTCACCGCTCCCGCCATCCCTGGCTCCCACGGATTTAGGCCATCCTTGGCCGTCACCGCTCCCGCTAGTCGCTCCTGCGCCGTCCATGGCGCCCGCGACACTTGACCATCCTTGGCCATCGTCCCTGGCTTTCGCGGATTTAAGCCGTCCTTGGCCGTCAGTCCCCGCCACACCACCCGTCCCGCCTCTTCCCCGGGACAGCCGAGGGGAACAAAAGCGCCGCCACCCAACTCGGCAATCAAAGCCCGGCAGCAGGCCTCGGCGTCATAAGCCACGGTGATGTCCAGATCGCCAGGAATCCTGCCCAGCAGCCAGTCGCGCACCGTACCGCCAATGACAAAAAGATCCATGCCCTGCCTCTCTGCCACCCGCGAAAGGGCCGTGATCAACCGCTTGGGATAGCGAGCCAGCCGCTCACGCAACATGGTCAGATCAGGGGGACTATTGTTTCTTTCTTCTTTCATCTACTAACGCTTTCGTTTATCGTATGACATAAAAAAATAAGATCATTCATCAGGCTGGAATCGGGTTGAAACTCAACCGACAATCCGGCAATTATTTTTCATATTATTTTTCACAATTACCACATCAAAGCAGATATGGATACCCCCACCCAGCGAATGATCAGGATCGGCAAGACCTCTATTGGGCTGCTCGGACTCGATATTGCCATCAACAAGGCCCTGGCCGCCGAGATGGCAGTTCCTGAAGCTGTTGACTTCATCTTTCGGGCGATCAGAGAACAAAATTACATCCCTGCTGCCATGATCGAGAAATACAAAGAGGCCATCGGCCGGGAATACCGCTGGCTGCTTGGCATCGATAACGACCAAAATCAAGGATTGACAATCAGGATTTTGGGCTCCGGTTGCATCAGTTGCAATGGCCTGCAGACCATGGTCATCGATGCCATGGAACGGGCCGGAGTCGCCGCCGACATCGAGCAGATCCATGACCGGGATGAAATCTGGCGCCTGGGGGTCACCGCCACCCCGGCCCTGATGATCAACGGTCAGGTCAAGGTCGCCGGCATCAAGCCTACCCTGGCCCAGGTGGAAGGATGGATCCGAGAGGTATTGCCGAATAATGACTGATCAGATCACCAACCAACCCTTTCTCTACCTGGCGCCCATTCGCGGGATCACCGATTGCCTGTTCCGCAACCTCTTTCAATACCATTTTGGCGGCATTGATCAGGCTGTTGCCCCCTTTATCAATCCGCAGCCCCATTCAAATTTCGACCCCAGACAGCTTCGCGACCTGCAACCCGATGAAAACAAGGCCATGCCGGTGGTGCCGCAGTTTCTCCATACCGAAGCGGACGGCCTGCTGTCTCTGGTGCACCGTCTGCACGATCTTGGCTATGAACACATCAACTGGAACCTGGGCTGCCCGGCCCCCATGGTCACCCGTAAACGCCGGGGCTCCGGCCTACTGCCCTATCCCGACGCCATCATCGCCATGCTCGATCACATCCTGCCGCGGCTGCCCATGCAGCTCTCCATCAAAACCCGGCTTGGTCTGAACCACCCGGATGAACTGGCCGCCCTTCTACCCAGACTCAATGACTATCCGCTCAAAGAGGTCATCATCCATACCCGGTTGGGCAAACAACTCTACAGGGGAACAACCGATCCGGAAAGTTTCGGCCTTTGCCTGGAACTGAGCCGACATCCGCTGGTCTATAACGGTGACATAACCGATACCGAGACCTTTCACCGTCTGCAACAGCAATTTCCCACGGTGCAGCGGTGGATGATCGGCCGCGGCATCCTGGCCGACCCCTTTCTGGCCAAGGCCATCAAGGGCGAACAATTCAGCGACCGGCAACGTGCAGCCATGCTCCTGAATTTCCACCGAGACCTCTACGCGGGCTACAAAGAAAGCCTCGCCGGCCCCAGTCATCTGCTCGGCAGGATGAAGCAAATATGGTTTTATCTTGCCGCCTCTTTCCCGGGGCAACAAAAACTATGGAAAAAAATAAAAAAAGCCAACACAGAGGAGCAGTATCTTGCAATCGTTGACAAGACCCTTCATTCTTTTATTGCGACAACAAAAAATCCAGAGCCCCTTCTCTTTCCTTGACAAGCAGAAAAATCTATCGATAAATAAATTGATAATAAAAAATCCTTAAAATTCATTCACCTTCAACCTCATCGGAGACCCCATGTCTCAACCTGAAACGAGTATATGCAACAACAAAATATTCTCGCTGTTTGGCCTCACCTGTTCATCGGAGACCTTTCTGGGAGTCTTCCTCAAAAAATGTCTGGATACCGGCATCACCGGAAAATTGATCGGCATGCTGGTGGTCTCCCTCCTGGGATTCGCCCTGCTGATCACTTTCAACGCGTTTGCCCTGCAAAGGATTGCCGACAGAAACCATGTCATCAAAGATATTGCTATTCCCCAATACAAGATAAGCCAATACATTTTACGCAACATCAACGGCTTCAAGATATCTCTGATTTACACCCTCAATGCCTCACAGCTCAAAGAAGATAATCGGAACATCCTGGCCAATGAGCAGCGGCTGGTCGATTTAAAGGCCATGATTAGCGCCCTGCAAAACGGCGGGCCAGTGCTGGACGTGGCCAAGGTTGCCAGCAAAACCCTCGATATGTTCACTGTGCAGAAATCAGACGACCCTCAGGTGAACACCCTGATCTCCTCGCTGGCCGAGGAATCTCAGCATCTTGAACAATCCTTTCATGCCCTGACCCAATGTCTGACCAGCCAGTGCCCGGCCGAGAAGAAAGAGACCCTGCTCGCCAACCTCACCGATTCCCTGGACAAGACATACAATATCGTTATTACCATGGCCGTTGAGAGTAATACGCAGCATGCAGATCAATTTAAAGAACTGGAAAACATCATCTCCACATCCACTTCCCGGTCTCTATTTATCGGCATCTGTATTGCTGCGGTCCTGACTGTGGCCACCCTGCTCTATATCTATCTTATCGCCACCCCCCTGCAGAGTATCCTCAAGAAAATCACTTATATTGCCAAAGGCGAGAGCGATCGTTCCCAGAAGATAGCTGTCAAAAGCAATGACGAGGTCGGACAACTGGCCCACCAGCTCAACATTATGGTGGACAACACCTTCAGCCTCAATTCCTTCAAGGCCATTATTGAGGAGGAAGAATCCACCACCGAGGTCAATCAGCGTCTGGCCCACCTTCTGCGTGATCGCTACCATCTGGAAAAACTGTATATCTACGAAATTACCGGCGCCAAAAACAACATGTCCGTGGCCTATGCCTCGGATTTTGACAATGTTTGCAGCCCCGAGATCTTTGATGATGCCAATTTCTGCCGGGCAAAACGCACGGGGCATGCCATTTCCTCCCTTGAATCTCCTGACATCTGCAAACTATTTCCTCATAAAGACGTCTTGGAGCACCATTGTATTCCGATGATGGCCAATGGCAAGGTAGTGGGCGTCGTCCAATTTCTCCATGAGCGTGGGGCCTCTGCGGAAGAACAAGAAAAATTTGAGCACCTGGTAAAAAGGGCCACGCGTTATATCAAGGAGGCGACACCTGTTATCGAGGCAAAACGTTTTGCTTCGGCCCTGCATGAGACCACCCTGCGTGACCCCATGACCGATCTCTACAACCGGCGATTTCTTGAAACCTACACCGACACCCTGGTGGCCAGCACCACGCGCCGGGGAACCAGGGTTGGTGTCTTGATGTGCGACATGGACTTTTTCAAGCAAGTGAATGATACCTACGGCCATGAAACCGGCGATGTGGTCCTGATCAAGACAGCAGAAGTACTGAAAAGTTGCGTCAGGGCATCAGACATGGTGATCAGGTACGGCGGGGAAGAATTTGTGGTCCTGCTCATTGATGTAAAAAGCAGCCAGGACGTCCTGGATCTTGCCGAAAGAATTCGGAACGCCATGGAGCTTACGGTTATCAACGTCCCTAACGGTACCCTGAAAAAGACCCTGAGCATTGGCGTCAGTGAATTCCCTGGAGACACAAATGGATTTTGGGAGGCAATTAAATTTGCCGATGTAGCCCTCTATCGGGCCAAGAATGAAGGGAGAAACCGAGTGGTCCGCTTTACACCGGAGATGTGGGAACAAGACAAATATTAAGAGCTTGGCAAGAAGACGAGCGTTATCTGATCAAAAACCTGCATAAATGAATTGTTTCCTCTCTCCCTTCAGGGGAGTTGGGGTGAGAGGAAACAATTCTGATTTTAAGCCCCTGCGTCCCCCTTATCCGGCCTTCGGCCACCTTCTCCCTCGGGGGGGGAAGGTGTGAGCTGCAACTGCACGCGAATCAAGATACTCTTTACAACGATGCCTCTTTCGCAGGCCAGCCACCGCCCAGGGCCTTGAACAAGGCGACCAGATTGGTGGAGACGGTGCGACTACTCTGGGCCAGCCCATCCTCGGCGGCGTAGAGAGAACGCTGTGCGTCGAGCACGGCAAGAAAATCATTCTGGCCCGCAGTATAGAGAGTGGTGGCCAGATCCACAGCGGCACGGTTGGCCGCCACGGCCTGAACCAAAGTCTGACGATGCTCCTCCTCTTTGGTCGAGGCGATCAAGGCGTTTTCCACCTCCCGCAGGGCGCCCAGTACGGTCTGCTCATAGGCCAGAAGCTCTTCTTCCTGGAGGGCTTCTTTCAATTCGAGATTGGCACGATTGCGGCCCATATCAAAGAGCGGCCAGTTCAGCGAAGGGCCGAGAGACCAGGCACTGCTGGCCTGATTAAAGACTGAATTAAAGGTGTTGTTTTGCAGGCCAAGGCTGCCGGTGATAGTGAATTTAGGCAAGAGATCGGCCTTGGCCACACCGATCCGGGCAGTGGCGGCATGAATCTTCGCTTCTGCCCGCCGGATATCCGGCCGCTGGGAGACAAGATCCGCAGGCAGGCCGAGGGGCACAGTCGCTATGGCCATAGGCAGGGAGGAATCTGGAGTCAGTTCCGCAAGCAATGTGGACGGTTCTCCGCCCAGCAACAGACTCAGGCTGTAGATCGTTTGCCGCGCCTGCGCCTCCAAGAGCGGTATCTGACCGGCAGTGGTGGCGGCAACCGCCTCCGCCCGCACCACATCGAGTTTACCGACAAAGCCTGCGCCAAAACGCTTGCGGGTCAGGCCAACACTGTGTTCCTGGGCCAGCAGGTTCCGGCGGGCAATGACGAGCCGCTGTTGCAAGGAGCGCAGATTCAGATAATTGCCGGCCACCTCGGCGCTCAGACTCACCAGCAGATCGCGGCGGCTTTCCACGGCCGTGTCAAGATCCGCGCCTGCCGCCTCAACCCCGCGCCGCAGACCACCGAAAAGATCAATCTCCCAGCCGGCATCAAAACCCATCCTATAAAGATTCGAGGTAACACCCTCGCCGCTGTTTCCAGACCCCGGCGTCCGGCTGCGCCTGTACGAAGCGGCTGTATCAACCGCCGGGCCAAGATCGGCCCCGGCGATGCCCATGGCGGCCCGGGCCTGGCGGATTCGGCTTTCAGCCATTTTTAGATCCAGATTGACCTGCACGGCCCGCTCTACCAGAGAGGTAAGCTGGGGATCATT
This sequence comes from Desulfocapsaceae bacterium, assembly GCA_030653035.1. Lineage (GTDB taxonomy): Bacteria > Desulfobacterota > Desulfobulbia > Desulfobulbales > Desulfocapsaceae > UBA2270. The sequence continues at coordinate 62,382 of JAUSAB010000036.1, forward strand.
AAACACCATCCACCACCGGGCCAGATTTTGTTCCCCAACAGATGCAGCCTCGGGGGCCGTCGTGGCCTGCCCCAGCCACTTGGAAGAGACCTTGGTCTCAGGTCGTTGAAAATCAGGCCCCATCATGCAACTGCTCAAAAGGGGGAGGCAGAGGCAAAGGGCGAGACCGGTCCGGTATGGTATTTGGCGCAGGCAAGTAATCATGAGGGTACTCCTAGAAAAAATGGGTCGAGAGGCCGCCCCGGCTGCCTTTATTCAAAGCGCAGGGCCTCGATAGGGTCAAACCGTGAGGCCTTCCAGGCCGGGTAAAATCCAAAGATGATTCCCACCCCGGCCGAGACCAACACCGCCGTGGCGATGGCCGCAGGCGACGTCTCCACCGGCCACTTGAGCAGGAGTTGTACCAGCAGAGAGCCGCCATGGCCAAGAACGATGCCCATGGCCCCGCCGGTAAGGCAGAGGACCACCGCCTCCACCAGAAACTGCTGAAGGATGTCCCTCCCCCGAGCCCCCACCGCCATACGCAGGCCGATCTCCCGGGTGCGCTCGGTAACGGAAACAAGCATGATATTCATGATCCCCACCCCGCCCACCACCAGCGAGATCATGGCCACGGCCAGCAGCAGATTAGTCATCAGTGTGGTGGTGGTGGAGAGGGTTTTGGTAAGCTCGGCCATATCGCGGATACTGAAATCATCGGGTTCATCGGCTCGGAGGTGATGCCGTTCCCGGAGTAGCGCCGTCATTTGCTCGATGGCCAAGGATATCTCTCCGGCGTTGTTGGCCGCAGCCATGATACTTTCGATATTGGCAAAGCGCACCGGCATAGGATTGTCGGCCTGCTGGACGCTGGAACGTTCAGGATACAGGCTGATCTGGTCTGCGGGATAAAGATTGGACAGGGTGTTTACCGTATCCGTTGCGGCAGTCGACGCGCTCTGGTTGGTGGTGGAGAGGCTTGAACCAGTGACCCGGTATTTGATAGTGGTCCAGGGCGCAAGGATGACGTCGTCCTGATCCTGACCCATCATATTGGCACCCTTGGGGGTAAGAACCCCGATCACCCGGAAGGAAATATTCTTGATCCGGATCTCCTTGCCCACAGGCGACTCCCCCTCGAACAGCTCCCGAACCAGGGTCTGACCGAGCAGGCAAACCCGGTTACCATTAAGCACGTCCCGGTCGCTGAAGGGCTCACCCTCGGCCAGAATACTCCAGTCCTGCACATCGAGAAAGGCCGGGGTGGTGCCATACATGGTGTTGGGCACCCAGTTGCGGTTACCGTACACCACCTGGGTCCGGGCGCGGACAATGGGCGCGGCATTATGAATAGCCGGGCATTCCCGCAAGATGGCCTGGCAATCTTGCGGGGTCAGGGTGGTGGTAGTGCCCACCCCGAAGGAGATCCCTCCGCTGGAAGCAGTACCGGGGCGGATGACGAGGACGTTGGCCCCCATGCTGGCAATGGTTTTTTTAAGAGACGACGAAGAGCCGGCGCCGATCTCCATCATGGCAATGACCGCACCAACACCAATAACGATCCCCAGAGTGGTGAGCATGGCCCGCATGGGATTGCGGCGCAAGGCCTTAAAAGCGGTTCTGGCTGTGGTGAAAACCCTCACACCGCACCTCCTTGGGCTTCCGACTCTGGCCCAGCGGCAGGAACATCACCCTGAATCAGACCATCGTCAATGCGGATCACCCGTTGGGCATAGCCGGCCACCTTGGGATCGTGGGTCACCATGATGATGGTGATGCCATCCTCGCTATTGAGCCGCTCAAACATCTGGAGCACCTCTTCGCTGGTTCGGGAATCGAGATTGCCGGTAGGCTCATCAGCAAAGAGTACCGGCGGCCGGTTGATCAGGGCCCTGGCGATGGCGACCCGTTGCTGCTGACCGCCGGAGAGCTGGGAAGGATAGTGGTCAAGCCGGTCGGCCAGCCCCACTCGGCCAAGCATCTCCGCAGCCCGCCCTCGAGCCTCGCGATCGCTCAGATTCTCAGCGGCATAGGAGAGCGGCATGGCCACATTCTCAATAGCGCTGGTTCGGGCCAGCAGGTTGAAGCTCTGGAACACGAATCCCAGTTTACGGTTGCGGAGCAGGGCCCGCTCGTCGCTTGAAAGCCTGGAGGTCTCCTGACTGTCCAGCCAGTATTCTCCGGTAGTCGGACGATCCAGGCAGCCAAGGATATTCATCAGCGTACTTTTGCCGGACCCGGATGAGCCGGTAAGCGCGATCAACTCCCCTTGTCTGATAGAGAGGGATATGCCCTTCAACACAGGCACAGAGATGTCCCCCATCTGGTAGGTCTTTTCGATACCGTGCAGTTCAATGAGTTCCATGGCTCTACTCTACTTATGTCCGCTGCCGGTCTTACCGCGGCCCATTTTCGGGGTAAAGGGATTGGCACCTTCATCTTTGCCACTGCCGGAGTTGGGCAGACGGACGCCAATAACGACCGGCATCCCCTCACGTAAGTCCGCACCTTCCACCACAGTGTTAATTCCATCACTGGCCCCGGTCTGAACCTCTACCTGGCGGGGTTTCTGATTTTCATCAACCACCCAAAGAATCCCATTACCCTTGCCGTTAACCGGAACCTGGGCAGAGGCAGGACCTTTGCTGCCCCGTTCCATTCCACCTTTTTTCATGCCCCCCTCACCCGCACCCTCTTTGGCAGGCGGACTCCAACGCAGGGCTGCATTAGGCGCCTGCAGAACATTGTCCAACTGTTGCAGCTGAAACTGGATATTAGCGGTAAGGTACGGCAGAAGACGGCCGTCAGCATTCTCTGTTGTAATTTCAACCGTATAGGTTACCACATTCTGGGTCATGGAGGCATTCAGCCTGATCTTACCCACCTCGCCCCGGAAGGTCTCGCCGGGAAAGGCATCCACGGTAAAGGTCACTGGTTGGCCGGGATGGATTTTGCCGATATCCGCTTCATTCACCGCCACCCAGACCTGGACACGGGTGAGATCTTTGGCCAGCAGGAAGAGGCTGGGGGCATTGAGGCTCGCTACCACGGTCTGGCCGGTATTAACCCGGCGATCAATAATAATGCCCTTGACCGGCGAGGTGATAGTGCAGTAGCCGAGATTGCGGCGGGCACGGGTCACCGCTGCTTCGGCCTGTTTGATTGCCGCCTCACTCACTGCGACCTGGGCCAGCGCGATTTTATACGCCGATTCATAACCCTCGTAACTCGTTTGCGCCAAGGCCTCGGAAGGGCCAAGCTGCTTGGCCCGTTTCCAATTCTGTTCCGCCTGACTCAAGTCGGCCTGGGTCCGCTGCAGCCCGGCCTTACTTGACAAGAGCTGGGCCTCGGTCTGAGCCACGTCGGAGGCATAGAGCGAATCGTCGATCCGGGCCAGCACCATACCGGCCTCAACAAGAGAACCGTAATCCACCGTTTTCCCTTCAGTATCAGTGCCAAAGGAGACGATCCGGCCGGCGACCTGCGCCCCCACGTCGATAACCTCTTCCGGCTCCACGGTGCCGGTGGCGCTGATGGAGACCAACAGTTCACCACGCTTGAGTTCGGCAGTTCGATAAGCGACGCCATTTCCCTGACTACGGGTAAACCACCAAGTGGCCAGACTCCCGAGGAGAAGGACAGCAATGAGGATAATAAGGGATTTTTTGCCTAAGCTTTTCATAATTCAACCTCGTTGTCTGACTGTTGCGCATGCCGGTCGCCAAGTGCACGGATACCGGCCATGCTAAAACGAGTAACATGGTCTGCGAGTTGTTCCACATCATCAAGCAGGGACTCAAGGCCGGTTGATGGCAGTCCCGTTACAATCTTGCAGTGGCGGGCGTGGAGCAGCGGCCCAAAACACTGGGCCCGGATACTCATGGTGCAGAGTTGCACCTCATGCTCCTGGGGCCCTTTACCCAATAGTTCGCCGACCAAAAGGGCAAGGCCCTGGAAGATCGGCTCCACTGATTCCTGAATGGCCTTGGCAAGCAGGCCGGTCGGGCTTGCCATCTCCTTGTGGATGATGTCAAACTCATGGCTTTGCGGGTCGATGATCCGGCGCATGATTGCCAGTATCCGCCCACGAAGCCGTTCTTCCGCCGGGGCCTCAGCCGAAATTTCTCCATCCAGAGGGTAGGTTGTTAATGACTGGGTAAAGGCGTAGCGCCAGCTCTCCACATACAAGGCTTCCTTGCTGCCGAAATGATAGCTGATCGCGGCGACATTGGCCGCTGCCTGCCGGCAGATCTCGGCAGTGGTCGCCTCCCGGAATCCTTTGCGGGCAAAGATTTCACCAGCCGCCGCCAACAGATTCTGACGTGTTTCCTGACCATCGCTGCGCTGTTTTCTCACGAATCATTCCCTCTTCAAATAAGTTAAGTACATATTTGACTTATTTGCCGGATCGCGTCAAGGATTTTTTGGGGCGGAGACATTCTCTTGCTGTGCTTGTCAGCAGGGCCGGAAAACTATTACCAGGGAGGAAGAAGAGGTATAAGGGACTCAGAAAATATTGAAATACCGTTTTTGGTAGGGTGCGCATCAGGTAGGGTGCGCTCCGCGCACCACATACGGTCCGGCCACAAAACGGAATGCGCGGCATATCCCACCTGCTTGGTCATGGCCCATGTGGCAATGGTGCGTGGGACGCACCCTACTCAGACGGTGTTAATCTCGTTCCCATGCGCCGCATGGGAATGCAGCCTGGATGCGCCGCATCCCTTCGAGACTGTTCAAAAGATCATTATTTATGCTGCCTGGGCCTGTTGCTCCTGTTCCCACTTTGCCCGCCAGCAGACCTTCTGACGCCATACATTGGCATGAACCGGCTCAGGCTGCTGCCGTCTGCGACTGACCTCCTTGACTCCCCCGTTTTCAAAAACCACCAGGGTGTCCGCAAAAACCTCAACATCCGCCGGGTCATGGGTAATGACCACCAAGGGCACCGCAAATCTCTGCCGGATCTCCAGCAGCTCCAACCGCATCCGGTGCCGGAGCATGGAATCGAGTGCGGAAAAAGGCTCGTCAAGCAGGAGGATGGAAGGTTTTTTGATCAGCGCCCGGGCCAGAGCCACCCGCTGCCTCTGCCCCCCGGACAACTCATCTGGCAAGCTTTGAGCAAGATGGGTGATTTCAAAGGCCGCCATGATTTCCGCGACCTCCTGCCGCTGCTCCGGCAGCAATCCGAAACACCAGGTTTTTTTCAAAGGGTAGGCAATGTTCTCCTGGACGCTCAGATGCGGAAACAGGGCATAATCCTGAAACAGATAACCCATCTTGCGTTCTCGCGTCGGCAGATCAACCCCTTGGCTGTCATCAAAAAGGAGCTCACCACCCACGGCAATCCTGCCGCGGTCAGGCCTGACCAATCCGGCAATGGCCTGAATCGTCAGACTTTTGCCGGAACCAGAAGCCCCGAAGATCACGGTCAGGTCGTCCTGAGAAGAAAATGATGCCTCCAGCACAAAGCTTCTGTCTCTGGAGTGCAGTGTTTTGCGGATATCGACCTCAAGTCTCATAGTTTACCCTCCTTGCTGCCAGTTTGTTGGTCATAACCAGGATAGTAATGCAGACCACCGACATGATCCCCACCAAAGTATTGGCCAGGGTATAATCCCCAACCTGCACGGCATCAAACACCGCCATGGCGGCGGTCTGGGTTTTACCTTGAATATTGCCGGCAATCATCAGCGTTGCCCCAAAGTCACCCATGGCCCGGGCAAAGGCAAGCATAGTGCCCGCCACGAGACCACGGGCAGCCAGCGGCAGCGTTACCCTAAAAAATACCTGAATCTCGTTATCGCCAAGGATACGGGCCGCCTTCTCATATTCAGTGTTGACCCCTTCAAAGGCGGCCCGCGCCGACTTGAAAAGCAAGGGAAAGGCCACCACGGTCGCCGCCAGGACCGCGCCCTGCCAGGTAAACATCAAGCTAATGCCCAAATGGGCATACAGCCAGCCGCCCAGCCAACCATTGCGCCCCCAGACCACAATAAGATAATAACCCAGAACGGTCGGCGGCATGACCAACGGCAAGGTCAGGATGGCATCAAGCAGATCCCGGCCCCAAAAGGTAAAGCGGGCAACAATCCAGGCAAAAGCCACAGCAAACCCAAAGGCGATCAGAGTCGCGAAAAAGGCTATTCGCAGGGTAAGCCATAGAGGGAAAAGATCTGGCATGATTCATTGAACGAAAAGGTTTTTTTGAGAATTTATATTTTTTTAAACCCATATTTTGTCAGGACCGCCTGACCTTCCGTGCCTTGCAGATAATGGATAAAGGCCTGGGCCTGCTCCTTCTTCGTGCTTCCCGCAACAACAGCCACGGGATAAACAATGGGAGTGACAGTTGGGATCTCAGCCACAACCCGAACCTTATCCTTAGCCATTACCGCATCGGTCGCAAAGACAAAACCTGCCTCGACTTCTCCCCGCATCACATACTCAAGGGCCTGCTTCACCGAGCTTCCCATGACACACTTGGGAGCAATCGCCTCCCAGACCCCCTGTTTCTCCAGAGCCGCCTTGGTGTATCTGCCGACAGGCACGGATTCAGGATTGCCCACACTGATTTTGAGCACCTGCGTTGATTGCAGGTCAGCAAGCCCCTTCTTCACTGTTGTCATATTTAGCGGAGTGATGAGCACCAGAGAATTCCCGGTAAAATCGGTTCTGCTGCCAGGCAGGATGAATTTGCCTTTTTCCGCTTTATCCATGGACTGCTGATCTGCAGAGGCAAAGACATCAACCGGCGCGCCCTGTTCTATCTGCTGCAGGAGTGGACCTGTTGCCGCAAAATTGAAGCGGACTGTCACTCCCGGATTTTTTGTTTCATAGGCCTTGCCTATCTCTTTGAACGAATCCGTGAGACTGCTGGCCGCAGAAACCAGGAGCTCTGTTTCCGCTGCTGCACGATCCTGCCCCCCGCAAAGGGTTGCCATTGCCAAAAACAATACCATAAAGATTTTCACAGACATAACATCTCCTTCTTCACCTCAGTTAATTATGGGCAAAAATTCCCTCTTTGAACGGCATCTCCCAGTTTTTTGGTCATTTCCTGAAAAACCTCCTGAAAACGCTCATGATAATGCCAGAAAACAGCAATTGCCTTCTCTCCTGCAGACGTAAGCTTGGCCCCGCCACCACTTTTACCACCGCGGGCTGTTACCACCAGCTTGCAGCCTGCCTGCCGATCCATGGAATCCAATAGATCCTTGGCGTGCTTAAATGACATATCCATGGATCTGGCCGCCTGAGAGATGGAGCCATATGCCTTAATCCGCTCCAACAACACCACCCGGCCATGACCAAGAAATGTGCCCTCAACACCCTCCAGCCAAAACCGTCCCCGCCACTGATACCCGGACTTTATCGAATGCCTGCTCTTTTCCATACCTATATGTTTATAACAATATAGCGATGTGTCAATAATTATCTGCAACCACCGCCCTGTTGACTTCTTGTCATCTTCACTCCACCCTGATGACAGGGCTTAATTCCCCTCACAAACTCATCTACAAAAGCTGTGCCAGAAGCACAAATACACGCTCACCCTTAACAGGAAAGGGTCGCGGCGGGATCAGATCATGAAAAAAGGCGGAAAATCCTTCGATCCATTTTGTGCAAAAGATGACGATTTGAGGGAAATGCAACAATTTGGTAGGAAACAAAAGACCTCCACAAAACTGGCCACATTACAGAAATGATATAGCTATATCAATTATCCTAAAAACGGCAGTTGGAAATAGTGCTTTTGCAATAACTTCTTGAATGGCCAGATTTTTTCCCTCACCCCGGCCCTCTCCCAAAAGGAGAGGGAGCTTTCTCCCTTCTCCCTGAGGGAGAAGGGCTGGGGATGAGGGGGA